>NZ_JBSRZF010000013.1:0-153974 GCF_054057335.1 Pseudomonas sp. TE3786 | reverse complement strand
AACTCTGCTGTAAACCGATTACGTTGTTCCACCAAACACCTCCTCGGGGATTGCCCCCTTTCATGGGTGTCCGAAATATCGGGGGTGGTTCAATCTGTCCTCTTTTCGCTGAACCGCAACGGGCGTTACTGTTTACTTCAGGCGCGCCCACATATCACGCGCTCTCACTGGCGATTGCCTGCTCAAGCTGCTCTACCCGCGCTTTTACCGCTGGATGGGATTCAACCCAGAGACTGCCGAGATACTGCTTCACAGTTCTTTTCCCAAGCAGTCGTTTGATGCCTGGAGCGTCCCGGGCTTGAAGCAGATCATGCGCAAGATCCAGGATGTCTTCGCTAAGACTCGCATTTGGCTGCCCGTACTCAATGTTGTAGTTCCAGACGCGTTGAATCTCTTTGATCAGCTTGCCGGCGGCCTTGGCGCTTTCAGTCCGAATTCGGGGCATTCCTGGTACCTAGTTAGGATGGGGATAGCAGCCTATCGTGAGTGGCTTCAATCGGCCAGGCGCGGACGTTCGGACGTTCGACGGATCAGATAAACGTGGTTAAGCTGGCGTCTATTCCAGCGTCAGGGACGAACACATGACAGAGGTCTACCAGGGAAGCTGCCTTTGTACAGCAATCAGTTACGAGCTACTTACTACGCCAAAAGCTGTGAGTCATTGTCACTGTAGTCAATGCCGTAAAGGTCACGGTGCAGCATTCGCTTCGTATGGTAGCGTGCCCCGCAGCGCACTACGGATACTCAATGGCGCTAGGCACATCACTACGTACTCCTCTTCAGAATCGGTGCTACGCGAGTTCTGCGCGCAGTGTGGTTCGACTTTGTTCTGGTCACGTTCTCAAGGTAAATTTTCCGATTGGGTTTCGATAGCCCTGGGCACACTAGACACCCCCTTCACGCCTCAGAAGCAAAAACACGTTTATGACGCCTCCAGAGTTCACTGGTATACGCCATCCTACTCATCGCCTCAGATCGATTGACCGCTTTTGGCCGAGGCTGTGTGAAAACGTTTTCAAGCGCAGCAAAGGCCAAAAGTCGGGGTGAAAAAAGCGTTCCTACGCAAAGTCTACATCTGATGACCTGCCGATAAATTTCAGACTTCGTGTAGACGCGCGCACTTCAATTTGGGCCCAGCGTTTATACACACTCTGGGCCGTTTGCAGCCGGTCACGACCGGCAGTTAACGGCCAGAAGCTGCCTTTGGCATAGGTTGGCTGAGTAGTTAAGTCTTGCAGGTCAGGCATATGCAGTGTCGCGGGCGGCAGAACTTATGGCGCAGGGTTTGAGTCCTGGTGCATTAAAAACTCGGCGAGTTCCTGCGCCCTTTGCACCGTGATGCCGTTGTGCTGATCTGCAATCAAAGGGTGATTACGCCCTTCGCCGGCTTGCAGGCGAAGTTGGGGACGTAAGCCATGCAGGCGAACCAATACGTCGGCAGCTAGATGCTCGCCCTTGGGATAGTAGGGAATAGCGTTGCAGACCCAGCCAAAAAAAACATCGCCTTTCACCGGGGCGTCGTATGTCGCTACATAGCGCTCATAACTTTGCGGCGAAACCGATACCCATACGCCCCAGCTAAATGGCTCGTCCACCCCGTGAATGGGAACGTCGAGCACGGCGCGGATAAAGAAATCCGTGTGGTCGCCGCGAGTGATTGTGCATAAGTCATCGCTGAGCCAACCAAGCTGTTCTTTCTGCTCATCTGAAAGATTCGCGTAATGGTCGGGCGCGTTGAAACCGAAGGACGGAGAGCTTTCATGCACCTCATCGCAACTTGCACATCGAAAGGCAAAAATCCCTGCCATGACTACTCCTTGATTGCTGATTTGGATTGCACAGAGCGCCATGGCGAACACGGCGCTTTGAACAGAACGGCGGTACCCTAGCAAGATCATGCATCAAGGGAACAGATTTATTTTTGCTTAATCCAAACATCTGCTTCTGGTCGATTGCAGTCGGTAACGACAGGCAGTTAACGGCCAAAAGCGGACATGACGAAGGCGTTCTTTCGCGAGACGGTCAGATAGGTCTGGGAAACCAAGGCGATTCACTGGACCCGGTATTGATAGCACCAGCCCATCGCCGCCAATCCCTCACCCGTTCAGGTCCGCTGCAATACCGCATCACCAGCCTTCGACGGCAATCGCAGGATGTCCAGCAAGCCAATCGCCGCCACCGCGGCGACACACAGGAATGTCAGCTGGAAGTCGGTCGTCCCGGCGGTCCCGGTATTGCCATGGATGCCCATCGATAGGCGCAACAGCAGGGCACCCGTGGCAACCCCCATCGCCATGCTCAGTTGGAAGAACATGCTGAACAAGGTTGAGGCTGCGCTCATCTGCTCCTTGGGGACATCGGCAAAACCCAGGGAGTTAAACGCGGTGAACTGCATGGATCGCGACAAACCGCCGACAAACAGAATGAACATGACCAGCGCCCAACTCATCTGTTGGTCCAGCCAGGCACAGGCCGCAATCGCCAGTACGCCCAGACCACCGTTGACCAGCAACACCGGGCGCAAGCCCCAGCGTTTCATCACCTGGGTGGTGAATGGCTTCATGGCCAGATTACCGGCAAAGACCGCCAGGACCAGAAGCCCTGAATCCAATGCAGAAAGCCCGAAGGCCAGTTGAAACATCAGCGGCAGGAGAAACGGCAAGGTGCTGATGGCGATGCGGAAGATCGATCCACCGCATAAACAGACGCTGAACGTCCGTATGGCGAATGCATCCAGCGCCAGCAACGGTTGCCCATGCCGGCGCATATGACGCCAGGCCAGGACCCCGAGCAGTGCCCCTGCGCAAGTGAGTGCCAGTGGTGCCAGTCCAATGGCCGGACTTTTCCCCAACAGTTCCATACCGAATAGCAACGCAGCGCTGGCACCGCCGGCGAGTAGGAAGCCGGCGAAATCGAAAGACCGGCCAATGCTCTGGTCTTGCTTGGGAATCAGCACCAGTGCGGCCATCAACGCCAGCAAGCCCAAGGGTAGATTGAGGTAGAAAATCCACGGCCAGCTCGCGTGGGTAACGATCAGACCGCCCAAGGGGGGACCTAATATTGGCGCGACCAGACCGGGCCAGGTGATAAAGGAGATGGCCCGTACCAGATCTTTTTTCTCGGTGGTGCGAAGCACTGCCAGACGTCCGACCGGTACCATCATCGCGCCGCTGATGCCCTGCAGCACGCGCGCTGCGATAAAGGCCGGCAGGCTGTCGCTCAAGCCACAGAGCAGTGAAGAAAGGCTGAACAGCACGATGGCCGAGCTGAATATCAGTCGTGAGCCGAAGCGATCGGCCAACCAGCCGCTGATTGGAATAAACACCGCCACCGCGAGCATGTACGCGCTCATGCCGATGTTCATATCCACCGCCGGTACACCAAAGGTTCCGGCCATATCCGGCAGCGCGGTGGCGATTACCGTAGCGTCGAGGTTCTCCATAAAGAACGTCACCGCTACCAAAAGGGCAATCAATGTTGAGCGATATGGAGACATCAGCCGCCTCTGTGGCGTTACGACAGGGCTCGACACTTTACTATCGAAAGGCGAGCAACGTTATCCCCAGCCATGAGCCTCTTCGATAAAGTGCAGCACTGCACTGGAGCGCTCATCAATTCGTGAGATCAGCGACAGTTCACTGACCATTTCCTCTTGGGCCAGCGGCACAATGCGTATGCCCGGCATACTCAGGCGGGTCATGCTTTCAGGCACGATGCTCAGGCCGATGCCGGCGGCCACCAGCCCGGGGATACTCATCAGCGATGGCACATACATGATGTTCTGCGGGTGCAACTGGTTCTGCCGGCACGCCTGAAGGGTGTGCGAGGTCAGGCCGATACCGGAGCTGTCCTGGAGGAAAACGAACTTCTCATGGCGCAGTGTCGCCAGGTCTCCGCTGAAACTGTCGACCAGCCCATGGTTATCCGGCATCAGCAGGACGAGTCGGGACTGGCTGAAATGATGGGTGCGCAGGCGGTCCGGCAGGTGATCCTTGAACACCCTGGCAAAGGCCAGATCAAGTTTGTGGTCGAGCAACATGTCGAACTGCGTGCGAATGCCTGCGTCAACCAGCGACACCTTGACCTCGGGAAACGTGCTGAAGTAATGGCGCAGCAGTTGCGGCAAATTGGCCTCGAACAATGCCGAGTGATAGCCGATATTGATCTCGCCCACTTCGCCGCGCCTGGCACGCCGGGCAGCGGCTATTGCCAGTTCACTGGACTCGATGGACTGCCGTGCATGGGGTAAAAACGCCTCGCCGGCAGCGGTCAGCACCACCCCACGATTTTCCCGGCGGAACAATACCAAGCCCAGTTCGGACTCCAGCGTACGCATCAATTGACTCAACGCTGGTTGCGCGATGCCCAGTTGCTCGGCTGCGCGGCTGAAGTGCTGCAGGTCGGCGGCGACTACGAAGGCTTTCAGGTGGCGCAGTTCCATAGTTCGCATCCATAAGGCTGGCTTATCTATTTATCGTAAATTCGATAATTATTCTGCAGGCCGTATGAATTAACGTCTATTCACTTCGACGTTTCTGCTGGTGCCCTTGCTCGGGCTGGATCGTTGGAGCACCCCATAATCATAAAAATGACGAGCACCTCAATGAGCACAACCAGTCACGAGACTCATGATTTGCGCATGCCTCGCAAAGCGGTGACCGCCGCGACCATAGGCACCGCCCTGGAATGGTTTGACTTCACCCTGTATGGCGCCGTGTCGGCGACCATATTGCCCAAGCTGTTTTTCCCGGCGATGGAACCGACTGCCGGGCTGCTTGCGTCGCTGGCGACCTTCGGTGTTGGTTTGGCCGCGCGACCATTGGGTGCCATTACGTGCGGCTACCTCGGCGACAAACTCGGCCGCCGCAACCTGATGTTGGCCACTGTGACCATGATGGGCCTGGCGTCGGTGTTGATGGGCCTGTTGCCAACCTACGGCCAGGTAGGGATTCTGGCACCGATCCTGCTGGTTATTCTGCGGATCATTCAAGGGTTCGCCCTGGGTGGTGAATCCACCGGCGCACAACTGATGGCGCTGGAGCACGCAGCCCCCGATCGCCGCGGGCGTTATTCGGGCATGCTCGGCTTGTGCTCACCGCTGAGCCAGATATTGGCCAATGGTGTGTTAATGGGCCTGGCAGCGACACTCTCAAGTGAGCAATTCGAAAGCTTTGGCTGGCGAATCCCTTTTCTCATGAGCTTCGTGCTGGTAGTGGTGGCGATCTTTATCCGCCTGAAAGTCGATGAAACCCCCGCTTTCGTCGCCTTGAAAAAGACCCAGGCCCCTCAGGAAAAAAGCCCGCTGAAATCGGCCGTCAGCAGCCACTACAAAACCATCCTGCGTTTGATGTTGTTCTTCTGCTCGCCGGCTGCGCTGTTCTACCTGATCGTGATTTTCTCCCTCAGCTACCTCACCAAGCACCTGGGCTTCAGCCAGTCGACGGGCTTTATGTCGCTGATGGTGGCCAACGTCTGCGCCATTTTCGGTGCCCTGGCCGGTGGTTATCTGGCGGACCGCTGGGGCCGCAAGAAGGCGCTGGCCCTGGGCTCCTGCATGACCTTGGCGATCCTGTTCGTGTACTTCCCGATCCTCAACACACTCAACGTCGCCGCCATCATGGCGGTCATGGGGTTGTTCCTGGGTTTTACCCAGTTCCAAAGCGGTATTCAGCCCGTGGCGTTTGCAGAAGCATTCCCGACCCAGGTTCGCTACTCGGGCTCGGCACTGGCCTACACCGGCGCCAACCTTGTGATTGGCGGCCCTATGCCGATGATCGCCGTATGGATGATGAGCCAATCGAACAACTCGCCATGGCCTCTGGTGACGCTGTGCGCGGTGATCAACCTGATCTCGCTGGCAATGATCCTTCTCGGCCCGGAAACCCGCGGCATCGACCTCAACGCTGTCGCCAAAGACGACGCCGTCGACACCCGCTCTTCAGCCATTCTTTCCAAATAAAGCAGTAGGACGACCATGAACCGCACCGTCTTCATCCTCAACGGCCCTAACTTGAATCTGCTAGGTCGTCGCGAGCCGCACATCTACGGCCACACCACGCTCGATCAGATTCGTCAGACCAGTGAACGGCTGGCCGAGGAGCTTGACCTGGTATGCGACTTTCGCCAGACCAACCACGAAGGCGTAATGATCGACTGGATTCAGGAGGCGTTCGAACAAGGCGCGGCGCTGATCATCAACCCGGCCGGGTTCTCGTTTCACTCGATTCCAGTACTCGATGCCCTGAAGCTGCTCGACACCCCGCTGATCGAACTGCATCTGTCGAACATCCATGCCCGCGATGAACTGCATCGCCACTCGATCATGTCCGGCGTGGTCAATGCGGTGATCTGTGGCATGGGCGCTGACGGTTATCCCCTGGCTATCAGGGCCATCGATGACCTGCTGCGTCGTAACGCAGCCACACAATAAGCGTTGATCGGCCTGACCCTGGCTGTCAGTGCCAGCTCGGCAACCGTCGTCTACCCGATATCGTTGTTGTAATGCGGCTCTTGTAAGCCCGCCAGCCCATCCCCTTGGATAGGGATGGGAGTGGCGAAACCAGAAAACGGGGATTCCTCGAATCCCCATTCACGGTTTTACAAAGACGGCGGGGGCAGGCAACCGATGTCCGCTACGGCGGGCAGCTATGGAGCGTTCGCACCCGGTCGTTGTTATTCCTGCTGGCCAACCGCGTTCTGTTTGATCAGGTCCATAACCGCTGCGGTCATGATGGCGGTGGAAACGCCGAACATCAGAATGCCATTGGCCGCCTCCAGGGGGCTGAGCAGACGCCATTGCTGGCTTAGCACCACATCGCCGTAGCCCAGGGTGGCGAAGGTCACGCCGGAGAAGTACAGCGCGGTGGTGAAGTCTTTGAATTCACCGAGCAGCAGAAACAGCGCGGCCCACAGGGCCATTTGCACGTAGTTGCCGATCAGCATCACCACCATGACCATCGACAGCAAGCGCACGTCACCGGCTTTGGTGGTGCTGCCGTTCATCTTGCCGCGCAGCGCCACATAGCGCCGCGCACACAGGGCCAGGAACACCGCCTGCAACAAGACGCAAAGCACGATCACCGGTAGACCTACGAGGAAATTGATCAGCATGGGTGACCCTCTTCAGTGGTTGGCTTGGACGTGTCGGCGTTGCCGGCGGTTATCGAGCAGGTAAACCATTGCACAGGCATACAGGGTGACCAGAATAAACAGCCCCATACGGATGGCGAAGGCGGTGTAGACATCCTTGCCGGCGGCGCTGTCCTGCACCGACTGGCCGAGCAGAATGATCATGGTCGTCAGGCTGTTGAGCCAGAAGCTCGGTTTGTAGCTGCCGGGGCTGAGGCCGTAAAGTTTTCGCGCCAGCACCAGGCCGAACAACAGCATCCACAGGAAGAACATCCACAGGTTGACGAACAGGCCCAGGGCGAACCAGAAAAGAATCGCCAGCAGGCCGCCAAGCAGGGTTGAGCCGAGCAGTTCCCGGCCGGCCGTGCGTGCGCCGGTGACGGTGCTCTGCTGGCCGAGGCCGACCGACTTCATGATGATCGGCATAAAGCTGGCCGGATCGATCAGCGCCAGCAGGAACGCCGGCATCACCACCAGCGCGGCGCGCAGGGCCAGCCAGCTGATTTCATCGGCCGCCAGTGCCGGAGCGGGGGCAGGCGGTTTGGTGCCGAGCGGGTCCGGGAACAGCCAGTGGCTGATCGATACCGCTGTGACGGCCAGCAGCAGCCCTTTGACCAACGAGAGAATCACCTGCAGGGCCAGGTCGAAATCGCTAGCGCCGGCGGCGCTGATCATGGTCAAGCCCACCACCATAAAAGTGGCGACCAGCGAGTTGCCGCCACTCATGCCATACCTGAACACCAGAAACAGGCACAGGCCCACCAGCATCACCCCGCTTGCCGGGTAGTAGTGCAGCAGTGGTATCAGCAGCAGGCCGCTGCCGGTGGTCAGCATCAACACCATGGCCAGGCCCAGGCTGGCCTTGAACGGCAGCGGTTGGTTCATTGCCGCCAGCATCGTCAGCGCCAGCATCGGTGCGATAAAGGGAATGGGCAGCGCCAGGCCGAAGCTCGCGGCCAGGCACAGCGCCGTACCGGTTGCCAGGCGCCGGGCGCGCCGGGCCCGCACCTGTTGCTCAGTAGGCATAGGACAACCAGCTCATTACCCGCAGGAACAGCCGGCCGAGCAGGTTCAGCGGGTTGCCTTCGTTGGGGAACGCCATGACTTCGGCCTGGCCGCCGACCCGGATGCCGCTGATATCGGTCAACTGGCCGGGTTCAAGCTCGATGATCACCGGAAAGCGCTGCGCCGGGCGCAGCCAGTCCCGGCTGTTCTGCACCGTCGGCAGGGTTCCGGCCGGGGTGCTTTGGCCGGTGCTGACGCCATAGCCGATACTGCGCACATGGCCTTCGAAGATTGTCCCGGGCAGGGTATCCAGGACGATGCGCACCGGAGTTCCGGGCTTTATCTTGCCGAGGTTGTTCTCGGTCATGTCGGCGCTTACCCACGCATCGTGGATGGCGATCAAGGTCATCAGCGGCGCACCGGCTGCGGCGAACTGGCCGACATCGGTGCGCAGGTCGGTAACCAGGCCGTCGGAGCGGGCCCGCACCACGCTGTTGGCCAGATCGAGTTCGGCCTTGTCGACGTTGGCGATGGCGCTCAGCAAGATGGCGTTCTTCTCGTCGCCGCCCCCTTGGGTTTCGCGGGCGCGTTCCACTTCTGCCCGCGCTGCCGTGACCTGGGCGACAGCCGCATTGAGGGTGGAGCGGGACACTTCCAGGCGGCGCAGGGAGATGGTCCCGGCGTCTTCCTTGTACAGGCGCTCAAGGCGTTGCAGGTCCTGGCTGGACATGACTTCATTGGCCTGGGCGGCTTTCAGGGACGCCATCTTGGAGTCGATGCCTGCGGTGTTGGCACCGATCTGCTTGCGGGTGGTCTGCAAGTCGGCACGCGCACGGTCGACCGCGATCTGGTAGTGCTGCGGGTTCACTTCGAACAACACGTCGCCGGCTTTGACCTCCTGATTGTTGCGCACGTTGACTTTAGTGACCCTGCCCGCGACCTCAGCCGCCACCGGAACCACAAAGGTCTGCACCCGTGCCTGTTGCGTATAGGGGGTATAGCGGTCGGCCAGCAGGTACCAGACCAGGCTCAGCAGGATCAGCACGGCAACCCCGCTCACGGCCTTTTTTGCCGGGTCGGCCGCAGGCGCGGGTGCGGGCTCTTGCAGTTCTTGTTGGCGGTCACTCATGGACACCTTCCTTCCCTTCATCGAGCAGGTTGCCCCAGTCGGTGCGTTGCTGCATTTGTTGGCGGGTGGCGGGCTGGAGCAGCGGACGGTCGCTGTACCAACCGCCGCCGACGGCCTTGTACAGCGCAATCAGGCTGTTGACGGCGGTGTTGCGGTTGACCAGGTAGTTATCCTGCTGGGCGAACAGGGCCGCCTGGGCATCGAGAACCCGCTGGAAATCCGAATAGCCTTCTCGGTACTGGGTATTGGCCAGAGCCACCGAACGCTCGGCGGCAATCGACGCTTCGCTGAGGATCTGGTCGCGCTCCAGCGCCTTGACCAGACCAGTCGCCGCATCGTCGGCCTCACGCGCCGCCTGGCGAACACTGTCCTGGTAAACCAATATCAGCTGTTGCAGCCGGGCATCCTGAATGCGCACGTTGTTGGTGATACGCCCATGGTCGAATACATCCCAGCGCAGGCTAGGGCCGCCGATCAGGTCCAGGGTGTTGGAGGTGCCATCCAGGGAGTTGGCGGACCAGACGATACTGCCGAACAGACTGATCGAGGGGTAAAGGTCGGCCTCGGCAACCCCGATCAACGCCGACTGGGCCGCCACTTGCGCTTCTGCGCTACGCACATCCGGGCGGCGTAACAGCAGATCGATCGGCACACCCTGCAACACGGCGCGGTCCACCAGCGGCACCACGGCGGTGTTGCTTTGCAGTTCCGGCATTGCGGCGGGCGGGCGACCGATCAGGATGGACAAGGCATTGCGGGTGCTGGCGACCTGCGCTTCGAAATCCGGGATGGTGCTCAGGGTGCCGAGGTACTGGGTCTTGGCCTGTTGCAGATCGAGCTCGGCATTGTCACCGCTGGCGAACAGACGCTCGGTGATCTCATAGCTGCGCTTCTGCAGCTTGGCGTTGTTCTTGGCAATAAGCAGGCGCGCCTCGGCGGTACGCAGCGCGTAGTAGGTTTGCGCCACCTGAGCGTGCAACAGCACCAGAGCGTTTTCATAGTTGCTCTGCGCGGCGAACCAGGCCGCATCGGCGGACTCGATGGCGCGGCTGAAGCGGCCCCAGAAATCCAGTTCCCAACCGACGTCGAAACCCGCGCTGTGCTGCCACAGATGGCTGTCCTGCGGATTGTCGCCGCCCCACTGGCGACGCTTGAGGTAGGCGCTATCGGCGCTGAGCTGTTGCACTTGCGGGTAGCGACTACTCAGGGCAATGCCCAGCTGGGCGCGGGCTTCCATCACCCGCAGGCCGGCAATTTCCAGGTCGGCGTTGTGCGCATCCGCCTCGGCGATCAGGTGGTCGAGCACCGGGTCGGCAAATACCTGCCACCACTGGCGGCTATCGGGTTGCGCAGGGTGCTGGGTGGCAAGTTCCAGGGCCTGGGTGTTCCAGTGATCGACCCACGGTTGGGTCGGTGACTGAAAGTCCGGGCCCAGGCGCACGCAGCCGCCCAGGCCCACCGCGCCACACAGCAGCAGCCCACTGATTCGTGCAGGGCAGCACAGCACGCGCATGCGCTTCAGACCGGCGGGAGGTCGTTCGCTGCCTCAATTCGCGGCTGCTCATCACTGAGTAGTTCATCCAGCACTTCGATGTGCGGCTGGTCCTCGACCCATTGCCAGAACAGTTGATAGGCCACCGCCAGCATCACCGGGCCAATAAACAGGCCGATAAAACCGCCGCTGACCATACCGCCCAAGGCACCAATCAGAATCACCGGCATCGGCACATCGACGCCGCGGCCCAGCATCAGGGGCTTGAGCACGTTGTCGGACATGCCGGCAATCACGCTGTAGATACAGAACACCACGGTACCGAGGGTGGTGCCGTCAGTGGCAAACACATAGGCAATGACCGGTATCGTCACCAGAATCACCGGCAACTGCATGATCCCCATCAACAGCGCGACCATGGCCAGCAGCCCGGCACCAGGCACCCCCATCAGCACGAAGCCGACCCCCACCAGCAGCATCTGGATAAAGGCGATACCCACCACGCCCTGGGCGACTGCGCGGATGGTTGCGGTGCACAGGGTGGTAATGCGCGGGCCGCGCTCAGGGCCGGAAAGGCGGTTGGCAATGGCGATGGCGCTGCGTTCGCCGTTGTCGCCGTAAGCCATCAGCACACCGGCAATGATCAGTGCCCCGATAAACAACAGAAAGCCCACACCCACACCGGCCATCTTGCCCAGCAGGGTCAAGCCAATCGTTTTGATATACGGCATCAACTTCATCAGCACGCTGCTCATATCGGTCGCCGACTGATACCAGAAGGCGTAGAGCGGCTTGCCAATAAGCGGCAGGGTGGCGATTTTTTCGTTTGGCAGCGGGATGGAGACGCTGTCGGACTTGAGAATCGCCAGGGTGCCTTCGATCGATTCACTGATCGAGGTGCCCAACAGGTAAATCGGCACCATCAGCAAGGCCAGGGCGACGACGACAATCAGGGTGGCGGTGCGGCCATCCTTGTTGCCCATCTTGCGCTTGAGCAGGTTGTGCAGCGGGTACATGGTGATGGCCAGGATCATTGCCCAGAGCATCAGATTGAGGAACGGTTGGAAGATCTGGAAGCAGAACAGCACCAGCACCGTGATCAGTCCGGCGCGGATCAACACATCAAGCAAACCACCGGAAATCGCCCTTGCGGAAATGTTTGAACCTAACATTGCCTAGCTCCTTGCTGTTCGACGCATGGAGGCAGCATAGACGGAGATTTGCCGAGGGTTGGCCGATGAGGCAAGGAAGTGATGAAAAGGGCGTGATTTTGCGCTTTGAACCAGTAAAAGGCTGCTACGGCGGGCAGGTAGCAGGAATGCGCCCCGCTGTTCAACCAGTCCTGCTGCTTGGTATCGCATTTCGATGCCAGACCGGCAACGGTTTGCTCCTGGCCCTCGCCAACCCAAGGCCATCGCCCATCTCGTTACATTCCCCGACGCTTTCTCCATGCTCACTTAAACTGAGTTGGCCAGGACCAGTAGTTGTCTTGCGTTGCCCTCTGCCAGTGAGGATCTAATGACCGACGATCTCCCGCCTGATAGCGGAACCACGCCTGACCGCTCAAGTGTGGCGCTGACCCGAGCTTCTTTTTTCAAGTTTGTCGGTCTGTTGATCAGCGTGTTTTTTTTCGCGGGCTATTTGCTTATTTATCTGGCCCAGGATCTGGACCAGACCGAGGAGGGCGAGGGCGCTTTTTATACGCAGAAGGCGCTGCAATCTCTGGAAAATTCGCTGCGCTCGACGGTGAGGGATTACGCGTTCTGGGGGGATGCCTATCGCCACCTGCATCATCAGGTGGACCCCGACTGGGCCTATGTGCGGCAGAACGTCGGGCCCACCCTGTACAGCGACTTTGGCCTGCAGGGCTTGTTTGTGGTGGATGACCGCGATCACACGGTGTACGCGGTGATCAGGGGCCAATTGCAGTCCACTCAGGCGTCGAGTTGGCTGGGCCAAGCGCTGGCTGCGGTGCTTGCCAAGGCCCGCGCCGCGGCTGAGGAAGAAATGCCCATCAGCACTTTTATCAATATCGACGGGCAGCCTGCTCTGGTCGCGGCGGCGGCGATCACGCCCGGAACCGACCCGAGCGTAGAGCTCGATGGCCGGCTGCCTTCGGTGTTGATCTTTGTCCGCGTGCTGGACCCGGCTGGCCTTAAGGAATTGGGCAAGGAGTACGGTGTCGAGGGGCTACGCCTGGCGACGGCCGATGAGTTAAACGGCGGGGCGACCTTGGCCTTGGGCGAAAACGCTGCCGCAGGACATTTGCATTGGCGGCCGGAAATCCCCGGCCGGCGCTTGTTGGGCTTGGGTTTTCCGCTGCTGGGTCTTACCGCGTTGTTGGTCTGCCTGATGGCCTGGGTGTCATGGCACCGTACCAAGGCCGGGGCTAAAGCGCTGGATGCCAGCTATCAGTCGTTGCAACGCAGCCAGAACGCTCTGGCCGTCAGCGAGGCACGGTTTCGCGATATCGTCGAGATCAGCTCAGACTGGATCTGGGAAATCGACAGCCAGTGGCGTTTTACCTACCTGTCCGAGCGCTTCGAGGCGGTCACCGGGCTGACCAGAGATGCCTGGATGGGCACCTCGATCGATGCACTTATGGCTACCGAGTACGGCACCCCTTCGCAGTGGTTGAGCCTGGCCAGTCGCCGTGGGGAAAACAGCATTCACTGTCGCTATATGGGCAGCAATGGTCAGGAGCGTGTGACCCGGGTTTCCGCACGCGCCATGCCGGAGCAAGGTTTTCGCGGCACGGCCACCGACGTCACCGGGGAAGTCGAAGCGCAGCGGCAGATCGAGTTTCTTTCCCAGCATGACGCCCTGACCGGGCTGGCCAATCGAACGCGGCTGCAGGCATTCCTGGATGGCAAGCTGAGGGCAACGCCAACCCTGGAACAACCGCTGGTGATGCTCTGCGTGGACCTCGACCGCTTCAAGCCGATCAACGATCTGCTTGGCCATGCCGCCGGTGATCAGGTGCTGCATGTGGTGTCCAAGCGCCTGGCCGAGTGCGTGCGCAATGAAGACCTGGTGGCCCGAACCGGCGGCGACGAGTTTGTTTTGATCCTTTCCCAGATCGGTTCGCAAAGTAATGTCGAGGCTTTGTGCCAACGCCTGCTGAGCTCCATCGAGCTGCCCATCGAGATCGACGGCCAGCAAACCTATGTCAGCGCCAGTATCGGCATCGCCATGGCACCCAACGATGCGCTGGAGTCCAGCGAGTTGCTGCGCTATGCGGACATCGCCTTGTATGAGGCCAAGGCCGGCGGCCGCAGCACCTGGCGCTTCTATTCCGGTGAGATGAACAACAAGATCATCGAGCGCCGTCGGCTGGAATCCGACCTGCGTTTCGCCATCGAGCACGGCGAACTGCGCCTGCATTATCAGCCGCGTTATCGGCTCGCCGATGGCCAGATGGTCGGCGCGGAAGCCCTGGTGCGTTGGCAGCACCCGCAGCGGGGGCTTATCCCTGCGGACACCTTTATCCCGATTGCCGAGCAGACCGGGCTGATCATTCCGTTGAGCGATTGGGTGGTCAGTACTGCCTGTCAGCAGGCGGCGCAGTGGCCGCCACAGCTGTTTATCTCGATCAATCTCTCGCCCCTCGAATTCAAAGGCGGGCGGTTGACCGAGCGCATCGCCAAGGCACTCAGCGACTCGGCCATTCGGCCTTCCCGGGTCGAGCTGGAGATTACCGAGAGCGTGATGCTCGACGACGCCGAAGGCGCGCTGGCGCTGATGCATACCCTTAAAGCCCTCGGCGTGCGCCTGGCCATGGACGACTTCGGCACCGGCTATTCGTCGCTGAGCTACCTGCGCACTTTTCCCTTCGATGGTCTGAAAATCGACCGCAGCTTTCTCAACCGGATAGAGGGCAGCGAGGAAGACCGGGCGATCATCCTCGCCATCGTCGACCTGGGCCGCGCCTTGTCGCTCACCGTGACTGCCGAAGGCATCGAAACGGCGGAGCACCTCAGTATGCTGAAAGCCATCGCCTGCGATGAAGGCCAAGGCTATTTCCTTAGCCGTCCGTTGGATGTCGATGCTTTCACTGCCTTGTTGGGTGCAATCACCGTCGATGGCTGAGACGCGGGCTATTCCCACGCCAAGCCATGCCCAAGCCCCAGGACCAACCCTGACCTCGGCCATATGGTTATGCGTAAACGATATTTAAAATAAAGTTTTTATATCTATAGAGTTTCTCTCCTCATTGCGTACCTGCCGATCAATCGGCGCGCCGCTCATGAACATTGGCGGATACCCCGTCGTTCTTGATCACCGCGCGCCACGAACGCGCAGTTACCTGGAGAGCCGCCATGTTGATGGCACATACCCCCACAGTGGCCCGGCCACTGCACCTCGAATGGATGCCTGCATTCACCTCGCTCCCGCCATGGGAACTTGCCGCGTGAGCCATCGCGCCCGCTGCTGAATGCCTGCTCGCCCCGCGTGAATAACCCCTGCTGTGGTTTGCCCCGCCGTGAGCCTTGAACACTTTTTGCCCCTTAGGCACCTGCCATGCCCTATAGCTATCTGTCCCATCTGCATTGCCCGAAAACCAGTCGCCGTTACGACGCCAGCCAGATCCAGCAACTGAGCGAGGTCGGTGCGCCGCTGTTGGTTGACTACGACCTCGACGCGCTGCGCGAGGTATGGAAACCCACGGATCTGCTCGGCCGCGAGGCCAGTCTGTGGCGCTACCACGAGCTGCTGCCGGTGCTCGACCCGGCGCATGTGGTCAGTCTCGGCGAAGGCTTTACGCCGTTGTTCAGAACCCCGCGCATGGGGCGTGACCTGGGTATCGACGATCTCTGGCTGAAGGACGAAGGCATTATCCCCACCGGCTCGTTCAAGGCCCGTGGCGCGGCGGTGGGGGTGTCCAAGGCCAAGGAGTTGGGCGTGCGCGCGTTGGCCATGCCCACCAATGGCAATGCCGGTGCCGCCTGGTCGCTGTATGCCGCCCGTGCAGGCATCGAGGCCACGGTGGTGATGCCGCAGGATGCGCCGCAGATCACGCGCCTGGAAACCGCGATCTCCGGTGCCCATCTGTACCTGGTCAACGGCCTTATCTCGGATGCCGGCAAGCAGGTGGCCGAGGCGGTGGCGGCAGGTGGTTTGTACGATGCCTCGACACTGAAAGAGCCGTACCGCATCGAAGGCAAGAAGACCATGGGCTTTGAGATCGCCGAGCAGTTCGGCTGGCGTCTGCCCGATGTGATCCTTTATCCCACTGGCGGTGGCGTGGGGCTGATCGGTATCCACAAGGCCTTCCAGGAGCTGCGTGAACTGGGCTGGCTGGATGCCGACCAGCCATTGCCGCGCCTGGTGGCAGTACAGGCCAGTGGCTGTGCGCCGATTGTCAAAGCCTGGGAGGCGCGTGCCGAGGCGTCGGAGTTCTGGGCGGACTCACGCACCGTGGCCTTTGGCATCAATGTGCCCAAGGCGCTTGGCGATTTTCTGGTGTTGCGCGCGCTGTACGAAAGCGAAGGCTATGCCATCGCGGTGGACGACGCCGAGCTGCTGGCCGAGCAACGCAAGGTGGCCGAGCTGGAGGGCGCGTTTGTCTGTCCGGAAGGGGCGGCCCTGTACGCCGCCGCGCGCAAGTTGCGGCACAGCGGCTGGATTCGTGCCGGTGAGCGGGTGGTGGTGTTGAACACCGGCAGCGGCATCAAGTACCCCGATACCCAGGCGGTGGACGTGCCGTTGCTGCAGCCCGGGGAGCGTCTGCCGCGATGAGCTTCGATTGGAATTTTCTGCTGTCCACGCTGCCGGCCTTTGCCAAGGCGGTGCTGGTCACCCTGCAGGTGGGGGCCATCGCCATTGCCACCGGGCTGTTGGTGGCGCTGCTGAATACCTCGATTCTGGTTCTGCGTGTGCGGGTGTTGAGCACGCTGGTCAAGGGCTATATCGAGGTGGCGCGCAATACGCCGCTGTTGTTGCAGCTGTTCTTTATCTATTTCGCCCTGCCCAGTGTGGGTATTCGTCTGTCCGGTTTCAGTGCGGCGATTATTGCCATGACCTTTCTTGGCGGTGCCTACCTGACTGAGGTGCTGCGTGCAGGCGTGGAGGCAGTGCCGAAAGCGCAGATCGAATCCGGGCTGTCGATCGGCCTGTCGCGCTGGCAATTGCTCCGCCATGTGGTGCTGCCGCAGGCGGCCACGCTGAGCCTGCCGGCGCTGTTTGCCAACTTCATTTTTCTGCTCAAGGAAACCACCATCGTCTCGGCCGTGGCGGTGCCGGAAATTCTCTACACCACCAAAAGCTATATCGCCCTGTATTACAAAACCTACGAGATGCTCGCCTTGCTGACGGCGATCTGCGTGCTGTTGTTTCTGCCGCTGTCGCTGTTGCTGGTGCGCGTGGAAAGGAGGTTGCAGCATGCCCAGTTCGGGTCTTGATCTGCTGCTGGTGTCGGCACCGCAACTGGCCAAAGGTGCCTGGCAGACGCTGAGCATTTCTGCGGCGGCGATCTGCTTCAGCACCCTGGGCGGTTTTCTCTACGGCGTGCTGCGCGACCTTAACAAGCGCTGGCTGGAGTGGCCGCTGCGTATCTATCTGGAGCTGTTCCGGGCGATACCGGTGCTGGTCTGGCTGTATCTGTTGTTCTTCGGCCTGCCGATTTTTCTCGGTGTCAGCCTGTCGAGTTTCAGTTGCGCGGTGCTGGTGCTGTCGTTGTGGGGGGGCAGCGAGGTGGGCGAGGTGGTGCGTGGTGGCCTGCACTCGCTGCCCCGTGGCCAGCGCGAAGCGGGCCTGGCGATTGGCCTTGGCCTGCCCCGCCTGTATGGGCAGATTCTGCTGCCACAGGTGCTCAAACGCATCACGCCGCCGACCATCAATGTCTACACCCGCATCATCAAGACCAGCTCGCTGGCGGTGCTGATCGGCGTGGTGGACGTGATCAAGGTGGGCCAGCAGATCATCGAGCGCACCTATGAGTCGGTGTTGATCTACGGCTTTCTGTTCGCCTTTTTCTTTCTTCTGTGCTTTCCGCTGTCGGCCGTGTCACGCGTGCTCGAACGCCGTTGGAGTCACGCATGAGCGCGCTTTTGCAACTCTCGCAATTCAGTAAGAACTTCGGTGCCGTGCCGGTGCTGCGCGGTGTCGATCTGCAGGTGCAGCGCGGCGAGGTGGTGGTGATTCTCGGCCCCAGCGGTTGCGGCAAAAGCACCCTGTTGCGCTGCCTGAACGGCCTGGAGGAGGGGCATGCCGGGCAGCTGCGGTTCGCCGGGCAAGAGCTGAGCGCCGACACCGATTGGCGGGCGGTGCGCCAGCGCATCGGCATGGTGTTTCAGAGCTACCACCTGTTCCCGCACAAGACCGTGCTGGAGAACATTCTGCTTGGCCCCTTGCACGTGCAGAAGCGTGCCTATGGCGAAGCCCTGGCCCAGGCCGAGGCGCTGCTGGCGCGGGTCGGTTTGCTGGACAAACGCACGGCCTACCCGCGCGAGCTGTCTGGCGGTCAGCAGCAGCGCATCGCCATCGTGCGGGCGCTGTGCATGAACCCGGAAGTGATGTTGTTCGATGAAGTAACCGCCGCCCTGGACCCGGAAATGGTCAAGGAGGTGCTTGAGGTCATCCTCGGGCTCGCCGAGGGCGGCATGACCATGTTGATCGTCACCCACGAAATGGCCTTCGCCCGCGCGGTGGCCGACCGCGTTCTGTTTATGGACGGCGGTGTGATTGCCGAACAGAACGACCCTGAAAGCTTTTTCAGTAACCCGCAAACCGCACGCGCGCAGCAGTTTCTGCAGAAGTTCTCCTACTTGGAAAACATGTCTAAAAGGAAAGCATGATGAAAGGTACAACTGCCCTGTTATTCCCCGTGCTCGCTGCCAGCATTCTGCTCGGTTGCGGCAACGCTGATGCGCCCAAACAAGCCAGCAAGGAAGCCAGCCCCGAGCCGGCCAAGGAAGCTGCGCCAAGCGCCGGCTACCTGGACAAGATCAAGGCCCGCGACAAGCTGGTCGTCGGCGTATTCAGCGACAAACCGCCATTCGGCTTTGTCGATGAGCACGGCACCTACGTGGGCTTTGACACCGATATTGCCAAGCGCCTGGCCAAGGATCTGCTCGGCGATGCCAGCAAGGTGGAGTTCGTGGTGGTGGAACCGGCCAGCCGTATTCCCTTTCTGCAAAGCGACAAGGTCGACCTGATTCTGGCCAATATGACCGTGACCCCGGAGCGTGCCGAAGCGGTGGAATTCACCAACCCCAATCTGCGCGTTGCGGTCCAGGCCATCGTGCCCGAGGGCAGTGCGGTGAAGAAATTGGATGACCTGGCGGATAAAACCACCATCGTCACCACCGGCACCACCGCCGATATCTGGCTGACCAAAAACCATCCGGACTGGAAACTGCTGAAGTTCGAGAAAAACTCCGAATCGTTGCAAGCCCTGGCCAATGGCCGTGGCGACGCCTACGCCCAGGACAATCTGGTGCTGTTCAGCTGGGCCAAACAGAACCCTGGCTACCGCGTGCTGAGTGACAAACTGGGCAGCGAAGCCCCGATTG
Source organism: Pseudomonas sp. TE3786 (assembly GCF_054057335.1). Lineage (NCBI taxonomy): Bacteria > Pseudomonadati > Pseudomonadota > Gammaproteobacteria > Pseudomonadales > Pseudomonadaceae > Pseudomonas > Pseudomonas sp. TE3786. Next base: position 134,707 of record NZ_JBSRZF010000013.1, on the reverse strand, counting down.
CTCCGGCGGTGAAGAAGGGCAATATCGAGTTGCGTGACTGGGTGAACAGCGAGCTGAGCAAGCTGGGCGAAGAGCAGTTCCTGCTCAAGCTTTATGACCAGTACGTGCGTGCGCAACTGGCCGACGGTACCGATCCGAAATCGGTGATCGTTGAAGGCGGTAAGTGGGAAGGCTAAGCCGCCTTGCGCTTAACCAGGAGCCCGCCGCTTGGCGGGCTTTTTTGTGGGCGCAGGCGTGGCATCGGCGGGCTTACAGGCCCAACTCCGATAAACCAGGATGCTCATCCGGACGGCGTCCCAGCGGCCAACGGAATTTGCGTTCGGCTTCGCTGATCGGCAGGTCGTTGATGCAGGCGAAACGATGGGCCATCAGGCCGTTTTCGGCGAACTCCCAGTTTTCGTTGCCGTAGGAGCGAAACCAGTTGCCGGAGTCGTCGTGCCATTCATAGGCGTAGCGCACGGCAATGCGGTTATCGGTAAAGGCCCAGAGTTCTTTGATCAGGCGGTAGTCGAGTTCCTTGTTCCATTTACGGCGCAGAAAGGCCTCGGCCTCGGCGCGGCTGCTGGCGAACTCCGCACGGTTCCGCCAACGGGTATCGGCGGTGTAGGCGAGGGCGACTTTGCCGGCGTCGCGGCTGTTCCAACCGTCTTCGGCCAGCCGCACTTTGAGGATGGCGGTGTCGCGGGTGAAGGGCGGCACCGGTTGACGAATTTCCGGGGTGGACATAGCGCTTGCTCCTTTTAGGGATGGGACAGTGGCGATGGAAAAGCCGCGATGGGAAAGCAGCAATGGGAAACACCGCCCGCGGGTTACTGGCTGAGCTGGGCGCGGTGCCAGGGATTGGCCGGTCGGGGTTTTACCCGCAGCGCTCGCCATAGGCTCAGCCAGGGTTTCGCCCGTGCCGGTGGGGAGCTCTGTGCGGCGCTGATGGGCGGCTCGGCAGTCGCCTGCCACTGCGGCAGCAGGTAGCTGCCTTCCCATTCCACGGCAGCCAGAAGCTGTGGCGAGCTGGCAGGGCTGTCATCGCCGCCCTGCGCTTGCCATTTAGGAATCGGGCGACTGAAGGTTGCGTTGGGCATGGCATGGCCTCCTTGTTAAAGATCGAGCACCAGGGGTTGGGATGTGCCTGCTGTTTGCGCCGGTACGGCGCAGCAGATCAGTACCTTGTCGCCCTCCGGCAACTGCGCCGGTGGGTTGCTGTAATGCACGGTGCCGCTGATCAGCTTGGTGGCGCAGGTGCCACAGGAGCCGCCACGGCAGCTGAATTGCGGATTCAGGCCGCGGCTTTCCGCCAGCTCCAGCAGGCTGCCGCCCTCGGGCTTCCAGCGCGCTTCGGTATTGGACGCGGCGAAGTACACCGGCACCGGGGTGTCGGCCGCTGGTGGCTGTTCGAGCGTAGGTGGCTGGGCGCTTTCCGAACGGCGCAAAGCCGATGGGCCGAATGCCTCGGCGTGGATGCGCTGGTCGGCGATATTCATGCCACGCAGACCGTCGTACATGGCCTGGAGAAAACCCGCCGGGCCGCACAGGTAGAAGTCGTAGTCATCCAGCGGCAGCCGCGCTTTTACCTGGGCAAAGTCCAGGCGTCCGGCCACCTGATAGTCGCGCTCCAGCAGCGCCTCGGCGTCGGGGGCACTGAGGGCTCGGTGGATATGCAGCAGGCCGTTGGCGCGCTGCAGCAACTCCGTCAGCTCGGCCTGGAACGGCAGCTCCGCCAGGCTTTTTGCGCTCTGGAATAAATGAATAGGACGTGCCCGCTGGTGCTGCTGGTTCTGCGCCACCAGCTCGCGGGCCATGGAGATCAGCGGCGTGATGCCCACGCCCGCGCCGAGCAGCACCACGGGCCGTTCGTGGTCGTCGGTAAGGGTGAAGCTGCCCAGCGGCGGCCGCACTTGCAGCAGATCGCCCACCTGCACCTGATGGTGCAGATGCCCGGAGGCCTTGCCCTGCAGCTTGACGCTGATGCGGAGTTGGCCGTCCGAGGGCGCGCTGGACAGGCTGTAGGTTCTGATCAGCGCCTCTTCGCCCTCGGCAACGATGCGTATGGGCAGATGCTGGCCCGGTGCAAAGGGCACCACGGCGCTATCCGGCGGCTCGAGGAACAGCGAGCGGATATCGCTGCTCTCCTGCTGCACCCGCGTCACCCGCCATTGCTGCCACTGCCGGCGCTGTTCGTTGTGGCGCAGGCGCTCGTCGGTTTCGGCCCAGGTGCCGGTGGCCAGGCTGGTGGGGGCGTAGTCACTGAACAGCCAGCGAATATTCAAGGCGGCCGGGCGCACCACCACGTGCTCGACGTCGAAGGCCCACAGCCGCTCGGCACCCTCAAAGGCTTTGATCAACGGGCCGTCCAGCAGCAGTTCGGTGCGCCCGCTGAGTTGCAGCATGTCGCCGCTGGTGAAGTCGACAAACAACAAACCGGCTACCGGATTGCTCTGCAGGTTGCCCAGGGTGTTGAAGAACAGGTTGCCGGCGTAATCGGGAATGGTCAGCCGATTGCCTTGCACCTTGATAAAACCGGCGCGGCCGCCGCGGTGGGAGACATCCACCGAGCGGCTATGGGCGTCATGGTCGACAAAGCTGGCGATAAAAAAGGTATCCGCCGCGCGGATCAACGCGGTGGTGTGGTCATCCAGCGCGGTGAAATCCTGGCGCGCCGGCTTGCCGCTTTGCGGCGCAGGAAGCCGGGTGTAGATGCGTTCCTGAATGTACTTGGGGCAGTTGCCATAGGACTGTTCCACTGCCACCTCAAGGCCCGCCGCCGAGCGCTGCGCAATCACCCCGTTCATGCGGTTGCGCCGGCGGCTATGCAGCTCGATGCCCAGCAGGCCGATGGCATGCCCGGCCTGCAGGCCGGACGCCGCCGGGTCTTGCCTATCGGGTTGGCTGTCGAGCAGCAAATGGTAGGGATCTGCCGAGGTCACAAAGCCTTCCGGCCCCTCCAGCAAGGTGGCCCAGGGGCGGTTATCCGTATCCACCGCACCCACCACCATAAACGGCAACTGGTGGAAGAACTCGCGGTGCTGATCGGGCATGTAGTCGCGGATCACCCGTTGGCCGAGTTCTTCCATCCGTTCGGCGGCGTGAAAGTGTGCCTGCAGCTTTTTCTCACCGGCATGCCAGGGCGATTTACGCGGTTCGAGCTGATGGTCCATGGCGGATGCTCCTTGGCAGGGCTGCCGGGGTTGCCGGCAGCCAGATTGCTACTCAGATTGCTACTGGGGCCGCTTGCAGGCCGACGGCAGTACGTTGCATCGGCACAAAACCGGGCAGGGCTTCGATGCGTTGCAGCCAGGCGCGCACATTCGGGTAGGCATCCAGCGATACGTTGCCCTCCGGTGCGTGGGCGATGTAACTGTAGTTGGCGACATCGGCGATGGTCGGCTCGCTGCCGGCCAGATACGGGCTGGCACTCAGCTCGGTTTCCATCACCTTGAGCAGGGTATGGGCACGGGCGATCACTTCCTCGGCATTCAGGGCCGCACCGAATACGGTGATCAGTCGCGCGGCGGCCGGGCCGTAGGCCACCTGACCGGCCGCCACCGACAACCAGCGCTGGATACGGGCTTGGGTAAGTGGGTTCTGAGCCTGCCAGCTGCCCTTGCCGTAGGTTTGTGCCAGGTACACCAGAATGGCATTGGAGTCGGCCAGCAGCGTGCCGTTGTCGTCAATCACCGGCACCTGGCCGAAGGCATTGATGGCCAGGTATTTGGCGGATTTGTGTTCGCCTTTGGCGAGGTCGACAAACACCAGCTCGGTGGGCAACTGCAGCAGCGACAGCAGCAGCTCGACGCGATGGGAGTGGCCGGACAGCGGGTGGCGATAGAGTTTGATGGTCTGTGGCATGGTCGTGGCTCCGCAATGAGTTCAAAGGAATCAGCGCGGCCGTAAAACCTGGTTGGCGGTTGTTGCGCTGGTGGAACCATGCTGCGCCCAGCGCCGGGCCAGCAGAATCACCAGGTTGAGCAATCCATAATTTCGTTATGTGGAATAAAGCGCACAGGACGGGGTGCTGCAGTTCAGGCGCTAAAGGCCGGATGGGCGCGCAACAGCGGCGTAACAAAATCGATAAAGCTGCGCACCCGGGCTTCTGCGCGTCGGCCGTGGCGATAGATCAGCTGCGCCGGCACACCCGGGCCGGCGAAGTCGCTAAGCACCGGCAGCAGCGCACCGCGTTGCAGTTCGTCGTGGGCTTCATAACTCATGCAGCGCACCAGGCCCAGCCCCAGGCTGGCCGCGCGTATCGCGCCGCGCTGGGTGCTACAGCTCAGTACCTGCGCCGGTTTGACCAGCCGGGTGCGCTGGCCATTGGCGAACTGCCATTGCGCCTCGGCACCGAGGGAGGTGGCCAGCACCGCACGGTGGGCCTTGAGGTCGTCGGGGCTTTGCGGGCACCCCCACTTGGCCAGGTAAGCCGGTGCCGCACAAACCATTGGCGTGACGGTACCCAGCGGCATGGCAAAGTCCGAGGAGCTGGGCAGCGGGCCCAGCACCAGGGCCACATCGATGCCTTCCTTGAGCAGTTTGGGTACGCCCTCGCCCGTGCGAATCGCCAGCTGCACATCGGCAAAGGCATCGAGGTAGGCGAGGGCGATGGGGGTGAACACCTGCAGATCCATCAATAGCGGCACCGCCACCGTCAGTAGACCGTCGGGGCTGGCATGCAGGCCCGCCGCCGAGCGTTCGGCGTGCTCGGTTTGCTCGAGGATCTGCCGGCAGCTCTGCGCAAACTGCTCACCTGCCGGGCTCAGCGCCACCCCGCGCGGGCTACGAATAAGCAAGGTGTTATGCAGACGTGCCTCCAGCGCCGCGATGGCGCGCATGATGGTCGCCGGCGACTGCTGCAGCTGCCGCGCCGCCGCCGCGAGGCTGCCGGCCTGGGCCACGGCGGCGAAGGTTTGCATCTGCCGGAAGCTGCTCACCGGTTACACCTTCGAAAGCGCTTGCAGCGCCGGGTCGGCGAGAAAGCGGCGGGCACAGTGATCGACAAAAGTGCGCACCTTGGCCGGCACGCGTTTGTCGCCCTGGTACAGCACATGCACCGGCAGCGCCGGAGTTTGAAAGGCCTCGAGCACAATCTCCAGCTCGCCCTTGGCTACCGCGTCCGCTACCTGATAAGACAGCACCCGGGTGAGGCCCCAGCCCATGCGTGCGGCATTGATGGCCGCCTGGTTGGAACTGACCAGCAGGCGCGGTTTCGGGTGCAGGGTCAGCAGGGTATCCGCGACCCGGAATTGCCAGTCGGTCAGCAGGTTGCTGGCCGACGACATCACCATCGGCAAGCCCAGCACATCCTTGGGTTCAGTCGGTCTGCCGACCTTGTCGAGAAAGGCCGGCGCAGCGCACACCACCGGCCGGATCTGCCCAACCCGCACCGCCTGCAGACCGTTATCGGGCAGTTCACCAATGCGGATGGCGACATCCACCCCCTCGTCCAACATGCTGACCAGACGATCCACCAACAGCGCGTTAAGGCTTACCTGCGGGTGCTCGGCCAGGTACTCGGTAATCAACGGAATCAGAAACAGCTCACCAAACATCACCGGCGCCGTCACCGTCAGATTGCCGCGCGCACGAATACTGCTGCCGGTGGCCAGCTCCTCGGCTTCCTCCAGATCCAGCAGGATGCGCTTGCAATCCTCCACATAACGCCGGCCCGCCTCGGTCAGGCGCAGGCTGCGGGTGCTGCGCGCGAGCAGCAAGGTGCCCAAGCGATTTTCCAACCCGGCAATCACCCGCGTCACACTCGGCGCAGACATCCCCAACAGCTTGGCCCCCGCGGCAAAACTCTCCGCCTCGGCGACCGCCAACAACACTTTCATTTCCTGAAACCGATCCACAATCACCGCCAACGTGCACAGAGGGTTGAGTCGCCAACAGCCTAGCAAGTGACGCTAGCCTAGTACGCTGATGGGCTGGTGAACCAGAGGCGCGGGCTTCTGGGGAAGGCGGTGCCGCTAACCAGCCTGGCGCTCTGCCATGGGGTTGCAGGCGAATGTCACGAAAGCCACGCCGTTGGTTGGAAACGCCCAGTGCGACTGAATATCCAACACGCTGATCTCGCTACCCAGCGAGGTGCACTTGGCGTTGGCCTCTTCAAGGGCAAGGCGGCGCGCGCCGGTTTGCGCGCCGCGTGCCAGCGAAGCGGTCGCGGAGGTCTGGTACAGCTGGTTGTCGAGCTTCATCGCCGGTGTTTGCCAGGCACAGCCAGCCAGTACTGCATACACCGCGATAACCGCCAAAATCTTGAGTTTCATAAGCTTCTCCTGCACTGCAAAAGTGGGCGCGCAAGCCGCTGGTTGTTATGGCCGACCAGTGGGGTCGCGCACGGCGGCGCTGGTGTTGGGTAAGCGAAATCGCCGTGGAGTAAGCATCGGTTCAAGCGGTGTATTAGTTAAGAATAATGAAGTAACTTTCAGCTTCGGTTAGCCAAACTTAACGAAGGTGGCAGGGTGAAACTCGACGCCAAACAGCTACAGGCTTTCCTGGCCGCCATCGATAACGGCAGTTTTGAAAAGGCCGCGAAGACGCTGGCGATAACCCCTTCGGCGCTTTCCCAGCGCATACACGCATTGGAAGCCCACCTGGGGAGTCCGCTCGTGGTGCGCGGGCGGCCCTGTGAACCGACGCAGCTAGGGCGCCGGCTGCTGCTTTATCTGCGGCGCGCCACGGTGCTTGAAGACGAGTTGCTCAACGAGCTGTCGGGCGATCAGGACGAGCACCTGCGTGTGGTGATCGCCGCGAATGGCGATACCCTCGCGACCTGGTTTTTCCCCGCCCTGGCGGCCATTTTTGTCAGCGAACGCATCCTGCTCGACGTAGTCGTTGACGATCAGGACCATACCTTCACGCTGCTGGAGAGCGGTCAGGTCATCGCCTGCATCAGTACCCGCCCGGACCCTATGCGCGGTTGCCTCGCCGTGCCGCTGGGCTCTGTCCGCTATCGCCTGGTGGCATCGCCTGCGTTCCAGGCGCGCTGGTTTGCCAAAGGGCTCAACCGCGAGGCCGCGCGCAAGGCCCCGGTGTTTGCATACTCACGCAAAGACACCCTGCAAGATCACTTTATGCAAACCCGCTTCGGCCTTCGCGCAGACGCCTATCCCACCCACTACCTGGCGCTACCCGAGGCGCGCCTCGAAGCCATTCGCCGTGGCCTGGGCTATGGCATGGTGGCGCATATGCAACTGCAAGATTCTCTGGCAAACGGCACGCTGGTAGACCTCGCCCCCGGGCACGTCACCGACGTGGCGTTGTATTGGCACTCGTGGGCCGTGCAATCCCCGCGCATGCAGGCGCTCTCGCAACGCAGCGTGGAAACCGCGCGGCGCACGCTGCTTGGGGATGAGGCCGCGGTTGGCGGCAAGGGGCGTTCTTAGTGCGGAAAAACGGACCGCTCGGGCCTATCGACGTCGAGTGTTTTTCGAGGTCGCTCGCGCTCCTGCATTGAGCTTGGCTTGCGCGTAAATCGACAGGTCGGTGCCCTGTGCAACGTACTGCCGCAAGAGTCCATTGGCGTTCTTGTTCGAGCCACGTTGCCAAGCGTTTCGCCCGCGCAGTGGCTGGGCGGTGGGCACGGCAACGGGTCACCTTAAACAAACTGCTTGGATGCGCTGACGATGCGCTGATACTTACGCAGGTGCCGGTTAACGCTGCGGATATCCAGAAAAAATATCTCTCCACTGCGCCAGAGCAGCATCCACGCGGTGACGGTAACGACGCCCACAGGGATGGTGCCTTCAATGCCCAGAGCCGTGCCAGCCAGCACCAAGGCGAGTGCCAGGCCCAGGAGGATCACCGCTAGCAGCCGCTGGGTGCGAATTTCTCCTTTGAGTTGTTCGCTCTTTTCCGCAAAGGTATTGCCGATGGCCTGCTGCAGGCGTTCTCGCTCATCTTCCGGGCAGCGAATCTGCAGGCTCAGCGAGGGGTAGTACCAGGCGCTATCCGACAGATAGTCCGTCAGCTCGGGGCTTAGCTTGGGACTGTCCGGCGCGGCAAACGGATTGAGGTAATCCTGGGTGACCGTCAGATCGATTGTTTTAGTCATTGCGAACCTTTACCTGGCTGAGTGGTGGACGAGGGCTTCGGTGTTGCAGGTAAAACTAGTCGTAAGACAGCTGCTCTGCTTGATCCCTATGCTCAGCCCGATAGGGCAAGGCGGCGAAGGGGGTACATCGCATCCGCGGCGAGGGGACTGCGGGTAAAAGCCCTTGGAAGGACGATCAGCCCAGCCTGCCACAGCGCCGCTCATCCGTTCCTTGCGCGGCGGCCTGCCTGACCTATTCTCAGTCTTCACGTTTCAGCGTGCGTGTTGAGTGGCGACCATACGAAGTGGATACAGATTTTGCGCTGAATTCTTCGTTGGGCCTTGAACGGTCGATAAGGGGAGAAAAATGATGAACCGCAAGCACTATTTCAAGGCTCTGAGCATGCTGGTCCTTGTTGCTGGCGTGCAGTGGATGGCGCAACCGGCCTACGCGACCGAGCAGGGTGAGCAACGGCGTGAAGCTCGTGATACCCGCCAGGATGGTCGCTCCAATGCCCGGCAGACCAAGGATGACTGTCGAAGGGGCAATGACAAAACCAATGTCGAGTGTCGCCAGGAGAAGCGCAGTAGCAAACAAGATACCCGCCGCCAAGCCAGGGATATCAAGTACTGAGCATCGAGCAGCCTGACGATTGGCGGGTGGCCAGCGTCCCATCCGGTCCAGCCCCACGCCTGTACCCCCGCTGCTTATCGGCTGGGTTTTGCTTGGCCGACCCCGGTGTGGCACCCGCTGTTGTCACGGGCGGGCCTCTACAAGGCGGTGCAGGCTCTGGCTTAGCGGGCGCTCGTCGATCCAGTCGCGTACGTCGAAGCTTCGCGGAATAAAGCCCCAGCGTTCGAGGAAGTCGGTCAACGCCTGCAGGGCGAGGATCGAGCGTTCGTCCAGGGCCGTGTGCAGGCGGCGGTTGGCGTCTTCGCCATACGCGGCGGCTACCCAGTATTCGCTGGTGTTCAGTTCCCGGGCGAGGAAACGCCGGGTGTCGTCCGGGTTTACCCAGGCCCAGCGTTCGGCGCGCATCACGCTGTCGACGATGCACAAGGCGATATCGAAGTGTTCATCGAGCAGCAGTTGGTCCACCGTCAGGGTGCGCGGCGTGCCGATATTGGCGCGGATCATCGGGTCCGGGTGCGAGCCGGTATCGATCACTACATGCAGGCCGAATTCATCGGCCAGTTGCAGGCCATGGGCACCTTTGAGAAAGATGGCGTCCACCGTGCCATTCATCAGGCCCATCAATTCGCGGTTGCTGCGCCGTACCTGCTTGCCGCTCAAACGCACCTGGGCACCGAAGATATGGCGGACCGGGTTATCGCTGTGGGTGCCGCCATAGGGGTAGTCGACCAGCTCCACGTCGGACACCTGCAGGTCTTCCAGGCTCAAGGCGTTTTCCAGGGCGCGCAGGGCGGTGGCGCGGTTGAAGTCGATTTTCACGTTGGCCCATTTGGGCAGGCCGAAGCGTCGGTTTTTCAGGTCGCTGATGGTTTTTACCGGGCCTTCCGGGTGGCTGACGATCAACTGCACTTCGTCGCTCCACGACAACCCCAGCAAGCGGGTCTGCGCGCCGCTGGCGCGGGCCCAGATGGCGGGGGTGTTGCCGCCGTGGCGGACGGAATTGGGCAGGTGGTGGTCGAAATGCGCTTCGCGGATCTCGCGGTCGTTGGATTCGCGCAGCGCTTGAATAGTGGTGCCGAACGGGCGCAAGGCATCCGCCAGGCGACCGGATTCAACGGCAATCCCCAGCCCGGTGGGTACCGGGCTGTGGGTGTACCAAAGGGTATCGAGGGGTTTGCTCATGGGGCCTGCTTGTCGAGGTCTCGGGCGCGCTACAGGCCAGATGAACACCACTGCGCGCGGTGCTCACCCGGCCTGTTGCCGGGTTCAGCCTGCCAATGCCGTGGCTGAGCGTAGCGCCTGCAGCGGACGTGGGTCGATCCAGTCACGCACCGAGAAGGTCTGCGGGATAAAGTTCCAGCGATGCAGGAAGTCGGTGAAGTCCTGCAGGCCGAGGATCGAGTTTTCATGCAGGTCGGTACGCAGGCGCAGGTGCGCGTCTTCGCCGTAGGCACCGGTCACCCAGAACTCGCTGCTGTTGGTTTCCCGCGCCAGGTAACGGCGGGTGTCTTCGGGATTGTTCCAGGCCCAGGCTTCGGCGCGAATCACCGCGTCGAGAATGCCCACGGCGGCGTCGAAGTGGTTTTCCAGCAGGTGCAGGTCTACCGACAGGGTGCGTGGGGTGCCGTTATTGGCGCGAATCAGCGGCTCCGGGTGCGAGCCGGTGTCGATTACCGTGTGCAGGCCGAAGGCGTGGGCCAGGTGGGCGGCGGAAGCGCCTTTGAGGAAGATCGCATCCACTTCACCGCGCAGCAGGCCAACCAGTTCGGCGTTCTGCCCGCCTGTGCGACGGCCGCCGAAGGTGGTGATACCGGACACCGTACGTGCCGCTTCGTCGCTATGGGTGCCGCCGCGCTGGTAGTCGACCAGCTCGACATCGCTGACTTGCAGGCCTTCGAGTTTCAAGGCGTTTTCCAGACCACGAATGGCTTGGGCGCGGGAGAAGTCGATTTGCGCATTGGCCCACAGCGGCAGGCCGAACTTGCGGCCTTTGAGGTCTTTGACGGTTTTGATGCCGCTGTCCGGCAGGCTCAGGATCAACTGCACTTCGTCCTGCCAGGACAGGCCGATCACCCGGGTTTCGCGGCCACTGGCGCGGGCCCAGATGGCCGGAATATTGCCGCCGTGGCGCACCGAGTTCTGCAGGGTGTGGTCGAAGTGCGACTCGCGCACGGCTTGGTTTTCCGATTCACGCAGGGATTTGATCTGCGTGCCCTGGGTAGCCAGGGTCTGTTCCAGCCAGCCCTTTTGCACAGCAATACCGAGGCCGGTCGGAACCGGGCAGCGGGTGTACCAAAGCGTATCCAGTGGTTGACTCATGAGGGTGCTCTTCCTTTGCTTTTCAGTGGGCGCAGGTGCCAGGGGCACGTTGCTGTTACTCGCCGCTCAAGGACGGCGGACCTGCCTTGCTGCCGTACTGCAGAGGCTGTGCAGGGAGTGGCAAAGCTCACTTTGCAACCCCTGTGCCAGCCGCTTAACGGCGGTTTAATCCCTTTTCTATCAATAGCTTGCAGATTTCTCTGCGGATAGTTTCAGAGCTGAGAAAAACGCCTTTGGCTGGCCAGCAGCAACCCAACAACAGCCCTGTCCGGGCCGCAGCAGCGGCTGGCCACGGATCAATTGGCCAGCGCCGGGCGGCCCTGGCTTTGCAGGGCATACAACTTGGCGTAGAAGCCCCCCTCACGCAGCGCCAGCTCAGCGTGGTTGCCGCGCTCGTGCACCTCGCCGTTACGCATCACCAGAATCAGGTCGGCGGACATCACGGTGCTCAGGCGGTGGGCGATGATCACCGAGGTGCGGCCACTGATCAGACGCTCCAGCCCCTGCTGAACCAGGTGTTCGGATTCGGAATCGAGGGCGCTGGTGGCTTCGTCGAGGATGATCAGTTGCGGGTCTTTGAGCACCGCGCGGGCAATCGCCACCCGCTGCTTTTCACCGCCGGACAGCTTGATGCCGCGCTCGCCTACCAAGGTGTCGTACTGCGCTTCCATGCGCTGGATAAACTCGTCGGCATGCGCTGCCCTGGCCGCTTCGCGCACCTGCTCGGCGTTGGCGCCGGGGCGGGCGAAGGCGATGTTTTCGCCGATGCTGTCGTTGAACAGCGCCACGTCCTGCAGCACCACGCCCATCAGCGCGCGCACCGTGCGTTGCTGGTAGTCGCGCAGGTCGATGCCATTGATCAGGATGCGGCCCTCGCTGACATCGTAAAAACGCATCAGCAGTTTGACGATGGTGCTTTTGCCGCTGCCGCTGCTGCCCACCAGGGCCAGGGTAAGCCCGGCGTCCAGATGGAAGGAGACGTTCCTGAGGGCGTATTCCTCTTTGCCCGGGTAATGAAAACTGACGTTCTCAAAGGTGATGCTGTTCAGGCGGGTCAGGGCAATCGCATGGGGGCGGTCGGCATGTTCGGCTTCGATATCCAGCAGTTCGATCAAGCGCTCGGCGTTGCTTTCGATTTCGCCGGCCTGATTGATCTGCCGAGCGATGGGGCCAATGCTGTTGATCAGGTTCTGGGTGAGGGTAAGGATCAGCAGAATGTCGCCGGTGGTGAAACGGCTCTGCAAGGCACCATGCACGGTCAGCGCCACGGCGATAAACACGCCCAGGGTATTGATCAGATTGAGCGCCTGCTCGGAGCGCCATTCGGTGGTGTGCAGCTTGCCGCGGGTAATCATCCATTCGGCCTGGGTGTCGTCGTAGCGCTGCTTGACCGCCGGCTCGCCACCGAAGCTGCGCACCGTGGAGATATTGCCGACCATTTCCGCCAGCAGCCCGGTCATGCGCCCGGCCAGGGCTTGCCAGCCGCGCCGGTAGGGGCGGGTCCAACCCACTGTGCGGTAGGAAATCCAGAAGTTCAGCACGAGCACCGCGGTCATGATCGCGCCCACCAGCGGTGCCTTGATCAGCAGCACGCTGATGATAAACAGCATCTGCAGGATGTTCGCCAGGGTGCCTTCGGTGAGCGAGGACAGCCACATGGTGATGCTGGTGATATTACCGAAGCGGTCCATGATTTCGCCGACGCGGGTCTTCTCGAAGTAGTCGATGGACTTCTGCGTCATGTTGTCGAAAACGCGCTGGCGGAAGGTGCTTACGGTGTCCAGCCAGAGGTCATCGGCCTGCTTGTTCTGCAGGGCACCAAACACCACCACGCCCAGGCGCAGGACGAAGAACACCCCGAGCAGCAGGGTGACGCTCCAGGTGGCTTGCTCCTGGGTGATTTTGCCGGTGAGCAGTTGCGAAATGGTGTCGACGATCACTTTGTACAGGTAGGGCGTGGCCGTTCCGATAAAGCCCAGAATGGTGCCGACCAGGGTCACGGCAATCACCCGCCCGCGGTATTCGGGGATGAACTGGATAGTGCGCCAGAGGTTTTTCATAGGTGCTGGTTTCGATCAGAAATGATGGTTGGGGGGCGCGCTGTGGCCGCGCGGGCACGCTTCACTCGTGGAAGCTGAAGCGCCCTTCGGCGATCAGGCTGCGCAGCGGGTTGCGTTGAGTGGGTTGCTCACGGGCCTGCAGCTCGGCCGACAAGCTGTCGCGGCTGGCCAGCTTGCCGATGGCAATGGCGATTTCCACGTGGTAGCCGTCCGGCACACCCAGCAGGGTGCGCGCCTGCTCGCGGTCGAAACCGCCAATGGCGTGGCTGTGCCAGCCGGCGTGTTCGGCCTGCAAGGCCAGATGGGCCCAGGCGGCCCCGGCATCCAGCGAGTGGTTGCGCAGTGCGCTGGCGGCGTCGCTGCCGGCGCGTACGTGGGTGGTTTTCGACACCAGCACGATCAGCACCGAGGCATTGCCGGCCCAGGCACGGTTCTTCTCGTTAAGCAGTTCCAGCAGTGGCGGCCAGTGCGCCGAGCCGTTGCGTGCATAGATAAAACGCCACGGCTGGGAGTTGTTGGCCGACGGTGCCCAACGGGCGGCTTCGAACAGGCTGTCGAGGGTGGCGGGGTCGATGGCTTCGCCGGTAAAGGCGCGCGGCGACCAGCGATTGATAAACAGCGGGTGGATGGCGTGCTCGGAGTGGCGGGGCTGGGACATGGTGACCTCAAAGGGGCAAGGGGCTTTTCTGGTAAGGGGCTTGTCTGGCAAATGGCTTATCGGGTGATGGCTTAGCGGGACGTGGAAAGGCGCTCGGCCGTGCCGTCCCACCAGGTGCTCAGCACCCATTCATTGGCACCGTAGTACTGCGGCAAGTTGGCCGGTTGTTGTAGGCGCTGGTTGAAGATCACGTAGTGCTTGTCCAGGTAGCGCCAGGGGATGACGTAGTAGCTGTGCACCAGCACGCGGTCGAGGGCATGGGCGGCGGTTTGCTGCTCGTGCTCGCTGTCGGCATCCAGCAGGTGCTTGATCAGCCCATCGACGGCCGCCGACTTGACCCCGGTGATGTTCTCCGAGCCGGGCCGGTCGGCGTCCTTGCTATTGAAGTTGCGCCACAGCTCATCACCGGGGTTGCGTGCTTCACGCAGCGCCAGGGTGGTGTAGTCGTAGTCGAAGCTGGTCAGTTGCTTGCGGGCGGTGGCGGCGTCGGTGAGCTTCTTCTTCACCACCACACCGATCTTGCTCAGGTTCAGGTAGATCGGGTCGGTGTAGGGGCTTTGCGTGCGGGTGCCGGCCACTTCCAGCACAAAGGGTTCACCCTGGGCGTTGCGCAGCACGCCATCGCGGTTATGCCAGCCGGCTTCGGCGAACAGCTCCAGGGCTTTGGTGAGGTTCTGCCGCACGCTGCCGGGTGCGTGGGTGGAGGGCTGCTGCAGCATGGGCCCGAAGGCCGCATCGGGAATCTGCCCACGGTAGGGTTCGAGCAGCTTCAACTCGTCCTCACTGGGCAGGCCGCTGGCCGCCAGCGCGGTGCCGGCGAAGTAGCTGTCCACTCGCTTGAACTCGTTGTCGAAAATCTTCTGGTTGATCCACTCGAAATCCAGCGCGTAGTCCAACGCCTCGCGCACCCTCGGGTCCTGGAAGCGTGGCTTGCGCAGATTCACCACCCAGCCGTTCATGGCCGGCGGGTTGCGGTGGGTAAAGGTGCGTTTGACCAGCTCGCCCTGATCAAAGCGCTTGCCGATGTACTGGCAGCACCAGTAGCGCATCTGGGTTTCGCTGATCACGTCGTAGTCGCCGGCGCGCAGGGCGGCCACCTGGGTGTCGCGGTCTTTGTAGAGCTTGAAGTCGATCGTGGTGAAGTTGAACGAGCCGCGCCGTACCGGCAGATCGTTGGCCCAGTAGTCGGGGTTACGCCGATAAACAATGCCGCGCCCGCTGATGGCCTTGTCGATCTGGTAGGGGCCGCTGGCAATCGGTTGCTCGAAGCGCAACTGGTCGAAGGGCACCGTGCTGCCGTCCGCCTGCTGCCCCCACTTGGGCGAGAACACCGGCAGGCTGCCGGCGATAAACGACAGGTCGCGGCCTTTGCGTTTGAACACAAAGCGCACGCGTTGCGGGTCGAGCACCTGCACCTGGGCAATCTCGGCGAAGTAGGCCTTGAAGCGTGGGCTGGCTTTGCCGTCGGTAAGGGTCTTGTACGAATACAGCACGTCGTCGGCGGTCACCGCGTCGCCGTTGCTGAAGCGCGCCTTGGGGTTGAGGTGGAACAGCACCGAAGTGAAGTCCGGGGCTACCTGAATATCGTCGGCCAGCAGGCCGTAGTGGGTGTTCAGCTCGTCCAGGCCATTGATGGTCAGGGTTTCGAATACCAGTTCCAGCAGCCCCGGCGGTGGCGTGCCGCGCAGGCTGTAGGGGTTGTACTTGTCGAAGCTGCTGTTGGTGGCCACCAGCGACATGGACAGCGTGCCGCCCTTGGGCGCTTGCGGGTTCACATAGTCAAAGTGCTGAAAGTCCGCCGGGTATTTGGGCGTACCGAATTGCGCCACGGCATGCGCGGCCCAGGTGGTTGTCGGGCTGGCCAGCAACACGCCGAACAAGGCCAAAGCCGGGCCGAGGCGGCGGGTGAGGGGGGAGGCGATCAAGAGCGTCATAGAGTTTCCACGGGCCGGTTTACAACGAGGCCTGAACCAGGCTTTGGGTGTAGGGGTGCTGGGGGCGGGCGATCAGCTCGGCGGTGTCGCCCGCCTCGACGATCACCCCGTCTTTAACCACATACAGGCGGTGCGCCAGGGCGTTCACCACGGCCAGGTCATGGCTGATCAACACGTAACTCAGGCCATGCTTTTTCTGCAGGCTGACCAGCAGTTGCAGGATCTGGTTCTGGATCGATACATCCAACGCCGAGGTCGGTTCGTCGAGCACCAGCACGCGCGGCTTCAGCACCAGGGCGCGGGCGATGGCAATGCGCTGGCGCTGGCCGCCGGAGAACTCGTGGGGGTAGCGGCTTAGCGCGCTGGTGGGCAGGCCGACCTCGCCGAGCACCTCGACAATCCGCGTCAGGCGCTGGGCGGCGCTGAGTTCGGGGAAGTGCAGGGCCAGGCCTTCGCCGACAATCTGCGCCACCGTTTGCCGTGGCGACAGCGAGCCAAAGGGGTCTTGAAACACCACCTGCAGGGTGGCGCGCAATTCGCGGCGCTGTTGCTTGCTGCGTTGGTGCATGGCAATGCCGTCGAAATCCAGCGTGCCGCCTTGCACCGGAATCAGGTTGAGAATGGCCTGCGCCAGGGTCGACTTGCCGGAGCCCGACTCGCCGACCACGCCGATGGTTTCCCCGGCCCGCAGCGACACGCTGGCGCTGTCCAGGGCAATAAAGCGGTCGTGGCGAAACCAGCCGCGCCAGCCGGCAATCTTCTTCGCGTATTCCACCCGCAAGGCTTCGGTGTGCAGCAGGGTGGCAGCACCCACCGGTACTTCGGCAATCTCGCGCTGCGGCCGGCTGTTGAGCAGCTTGATGGTGTAGGGGTGTTGCGGCCTGGCGAACAAGGCTTCGGTGCTGTTGCTCTCCACCAGCTTGCCGTGCTCCATCACCGCTACCCGCTGGGCAAAGCGACGCACCAGGTTGAGGTCGTGGGTGATCAGCAGAATGGCCATACCCTGGCCATCGCCACGGGCCAGTTCTTCCTCTTGCAGGTCCAGCAGCAACTGCACGATGCGCGCCCGCACGGTCATGTCCAGGGCGGTGGTGGGTTCGTCGGCGATCAGCAGTTTGGGCCGGCAGGCGAGGGCCATGGCGATGACCGCGCGCTGTAATTGGCCACCGGAAAGCTGGTGGGGAAAGCTGTCCACCCGCCGCTCCGGCTCACGGATACCGGTGCGCGCCAGCAGGCGGATGGTTTTCTCCCGCGCCTCGCGTGGGCCCAGCCCCTCGTGCAGTTGCAGAGTTTCGATAATCTGCGCGCCGATGCTGTACAGCGGGTTAAGCGCGGACATCGGTTCCTGGAAAATCATCGCCACGTCGCGGCCGCGGATCTGGCGGATTTGGCCAATACCTTTTTTCTGCAGGTCTTCACCCTGCAGCAGGATGCGGCCCTGCACCTTGGCGTTCGGCAGCAGGCGCAGGATCGACAGCGCGGTGATGGTTTTACCCGAGCCGGATTCCCCTACCAGCGCCAGGCGCTCGCCGGGCTTGATCTGCAGGTTCAGGTCGTCCACCACGGTGCGGTTACCCAGGGTGATGGTGAGGTTCTCCAGGCTTAACAAAACCGGGCTCGGCAAGGTCGCACTCATCACACAGTCTCCGCCGGCAGTCGGTCGGCAATATGGGTATCCATGGCGTTGCGCAGGGCTTCGCCCATAAACGTCAGCAACAGCAGGGTCAGCATCAGCACGCCAAAGCCCGACACGGCGATCCACCAGGCATCCAGGTTTTCTTTGCCTTGCAACAGCAACTGGCCAAGGCTGGGCGCCGGCGCTTGGACGCCGAGGCCGAGAAAGTCCAGGCTGGCCAGGGCCATGATGGCCGCGCTCATGCGAAACGGCAGAAAGGTGATCACCGGCGTCAGGCTGTTGGGCAGGATGTGCCGCCAGATGATCTGCCCGTGGGACAAACCCATGGCGCGCGCGGCTTTGACGTATTCCAGCTGGCGGTTGCGCAGGAACTCGGCGCGCACGTAATCCGACAGATAGATCCAGCCGAACAGCGACAGCAGCACCGCCAGCAGAATCAGGCTGGGCTCAAACAACGAAGCGAAGATGATCAGCAGGTAGAGCTCGGGCAGCGAACCCCACACCTCGATCAGGCGCTGGGCGACCAGGTCGAGCTTGCCGGCGAAGTAGCCCTGCACCGCGCCGATCAGCACGCCGAGTACGGTGCCGATCAAGGTCAACGCCAGGCCGAAGGTCACCGACACGCGAAAGCCATACAGCAGCCGGGCAACGATGTCGTAGCCGGCGATATCGGTGCCCAGCAGGTTTTCCCTGGTGGGGGGGCCGGGGTAGTGCACGGCGTTGGAGAAGTAATTCAGGGTGTCGTAGTAGTAGGGGTTGGGCGCATACAAGGCGAAGTTGCCGGGCTTGGCCAACTGCTCGCGAATAAAGGGGTCGTTGTAGTCGGTATAAATGGGCAGCTGGCCGCCAAACAGTGCCTCGGGGTAGTCATGCAGCAGCGGCAAAAACCATTGGTTCTGGAAGTACACCAGCAAGGGTTTGTCATTGCTGATCAACTCACCCGCCAGGCTCACCAGGTACAGCGAGGTAAACAGAATCAGGCTCCAGTAGCCCAGGCGGTTCTGCTTGAAGCGCAGCCACAGGCGTCTGCCCGGGGCTACCGCCGCCTCGGTTTGCAGCTCCGGGTGGGGCAGCAGCTGATCCTCAACCCCTGGCGTGCGGCGGCCCCAGCGTTGGGACAGGCGCTGCCAGAAACTCGGCGGGGCAATCGTCTGAGCAGTCATCAGGCCACCTGCGCGTTGAATTTGATTCGTGGGTCGACCAACACATAGGCGATATCGCCCACCAGCTTGGTCAGCAGGCCGATCAGGGTCAGCAGGTACAGGCTGCCGAGCACTACCGGGTAGTCGCGGCTATTGATCGACTCGTAAGACAGCAGGCCGAGGCCGTCGAGGGAGAACAGGGTTTCGATCAGCAGGCTGCCGGTAAAAAACGCCGCGATAAAGGCACCGGGAAAGCCGGTGACCAGCGGCAACAGGGCATTGCGAAATACGTGTTTCCACAGCACCCGGCGCTCGGACAGACCTTTGGCGCGGGCGGTCAGCACGTATTGGCGGCTGATTTCTTCCAGAAAGGTGTTTTTCGTCAGCAGCGTTTTCAACGCGAAGGTGCTGAGCACCGAAGCGGCCACCGGCAGGGTGATATGCCACAGGTAGTCGGTGATCTTGCCCAGCCAGCTCAGCTCGCTCCAGTTATCCGAGGTCAGGCCGCGCAGCGGGAAAACGTCCCAGAACGAGCCGCCACCAAACAGCACAATCAGCAGCACGCCGAGCACAAACCCCGGCACCGCATAGCCGCACAGAATCAGCAGGCTGGTGATGAAGTCGAAGCGGCTGCCGGCGCGCACGGCCTTGGCCACACCGAGGGGCACGGAGATCAGGTAGGTGAGCAGAAAGGTCCAGATGCCCAACGACACCGAAACGCCAAGCTTGGACTTGATCAGCTCCCACACGCTTTCGTTACGGAAGTAACTCTGGCCCAGATCGAAGCGCAGAAAGTTGCTGAGCATCGACACATAACGCTCGAACACCGGCTGATCGAAGCCGTACTGGCGGGTCAGGTGTTCGATCTGTTGCGCATCGATACCCTGCCGTCCGCTGTAGCTCCAGCCGCTGCCCGAGGTCGCACCTTCGGCACCGGAGCGCGCGCTCTGGTTATCCAGGTCGCTGAGCACATGATCGACAGGGCCACCCGGTACGAATTGGGTGACCAGAAAGGTCAGGGTCAGAACCCCCAACAGGGTGGGGATCATCGCCAGCAAGCGGGTGATCAGGTAATACGCCATAGCGTGGATTCCAGAAGGCTTCGGTGTTTGCAGGGATCGCGGCTGAAGCCGCTCCTACGCAGATGGTGCGATTCGTAGGAGCGGCTTCAGCCGCGATGCTTTTCGCCGTTATGCGGTCCGTGTATCCCGTGGGTTACCCGGGCGCTTCAGGCCAAGGTTTTCGCGGAAGGTTTTGCCTTCGTACTCGCGGCGGAAAATGCCGCGCCGTTGCAGTTCGGGCACTACCAGGCGGGTGAAGTCTTCGAAGCCTTGCGGCAGATACGGCGGTACCACGTTGAAACCGTCAGCGCCGCGTTCGACAAACCATTGTTCGATGGTGTCGGCCACGGTTTTCACCGAGCCAATGGCTTGCAGGTGCCCGCGGGAAACCCGGAAGCGCAGCACCAGTTGGCGAATGCTCAGGTTTTCCCGCCGGGCCAGGTCCAGCTGCTGCTGGAAGCGGCCTTTGCCGTTGGCATCGGCCTGGTACGGCAGGTCGGGCAGGGGGCCATCGACGTCGTAGGAGGACAGGTCGAAACCGCCAAACTGCACGTTGCTCACATCGACCAGTTGCTGCAGTTCGTTGAAGCGATCCTGGGCCTCCTGATCGGATTCGCCGACCACCACCGAGAGCCCCGGGGTGACCTTGAGCTGGTCTTCATCGCGGCCGTACTTGGCCATGCGCCCTTTGAGGTTGGCGTAATACGCCTTGGCGACCTCCAGCGACTGCGCCGAGGCGTAGGTCATCTCGGCTTCGCGGGCGGCAAACTCCAGCCCGGTTTCCGAGTTGCCCGCCTGCACAATCACCGGGTAACCCTGGATAGGGCGGGGGTAATCGAGCAGCCCTTCGCTGGTGAAGTATTTGCCGTGGTGGTTTACCGGGTGGCCGGAGCTTGGCTTGTAAAACGCGCCGTTCTGGCGATCGGGTTGATCGAAGGCGTCGTCATCCCAGCTGTCCCACAGCGCCTTGGTCACGGCAATAAATTCGGCCGCACGCTCGTAGCGTTCTTCATGGCTGCGCGCCTCGCTGATGCCGAAGTTTTTCGCCGCGTGATCGCCGAACGAGGACACCACGTTCCAGCCGGCGCGCCCGCCGCTGAGGTGGTCCAGTGAAGTGAATTTGCGTGCGACGTGATAGGGCGAGTCGTAGTTGGTGTTGACCGTTGCCACCAGGCCGATGTGCTCGGTGACGGCGGCAATCGCGGACAACAGGGTAAAGGGTTCGAACTGGTAGTTCTGCGGGCTGCGCCCGGTCTGTGCGCTGACCTCTCCCGAACGGCCGATAAAGTCGGCGACGAAAAAGGTATCGAATTTGGCGGCTTCCGCCAGCTTGGCGGCCTTTATCCACCACGCCAGGTTGGGCCGGCCATTGTCGGTTGAGCTGGGATGTCTCCAGGCCTCCGGGTGGTGGCCGAAGCGGTGCAGAAAGACGTTAAGGGCCAATTGGCGTTTTTTGCTGCTCACGGTGCGCTTCTCTATGGGCAAAAGCGGGGGCGTGATGCACGCCCCACAGGGTCGGGTACGCCGGGCGTCCCGGGGTTGTCAGCGAGGGGACGCCCGCCAGGCTTAACCGCTGAAGGCTTTGGATTTTTCCAGCAGGCCGGTGCGCTTCCACTGCAGTTCCAGACCGCCAGGGGTGTACACCTGGGCCCCGCCGATCTGCTCGGCAATGGCCTGGAAGCGCGCAGCCTCTTCCACGAACAGAATGGTTTCCGCGGTTTTGATAATCCCTTGGCCCCAGAAATTGGCGCCGCCGTTGGACTCCAGCAAGGCGGGTGGTGGTGCCAGTTCCGGGTGTTTGTCCAGGCGCTCGCTGATCACTTCCAGCGCGCTGCGGGTGCGTTCCAGGTGGTTGGGAATGCTGCGTGCCAGCAGGTGACGGGCCGCCGCCACATAGAGAATTGGGAAGTCTTTGTGGGCCAGGGACCAGGCGGACAGCCAGGCGGTGTGCACGTGAATAACGGTGTCGGCTTCCAGGCGCGGTTCATTGAGCAGCGAACCGCTGGCCTCGGCAAACGACGACACGCTGATTTTCGGCGCCTGGCTGCGTGCCAGCCCGCCAGGGAAACGAATACCCAGCAAGGTGTCGGTACCCGGCACACGGTGGGAGATATGGAAGGTCAGGCTGGCCGACAGCGTGCCGTTGGCGCGCAGGGTTTCGAACACATGCACGGCATCCGATTTGGCTTGTTCGATATAGGCGATCAGATCAACTTCGGTTTTTTCAAAAGCGCTCATGGGTGTTGCTCCAACAATAAAGGGTAAGAAAGGGCAGGGGGACGGCTTCAGGCTGCGGCGGCAGCCTTGGCTTTTTCCTCGGCAACCAGTTTTTGCGCCTGCTCCAGCGGGCCGCTGACAATCCAGTCGCTCACTTCGAAGTCGGCCTTCAGATAGCCCCAGTCGCGCAGGAAGTTCTTTTGCGTGTTCAGGCCGGCGATGTACTCGGGGCTCAGCTTGGGGGTGAAGGACAGGTGCACATCGGCACCGTGGGAACCGACCACTTCGGCGGCCGTGGCGTTGCTGTCTTCGGGTTGCAGCAGCTGCACCACTTCGTCGTGGTGGCTGGCGGCCCATTCAGCGGTGCGCAGCAGCACGGCGAGATAACGCACCACCACTTCCGGGTGCTGTTCGAGGAATTGGCGGTCGACGGTGATCGGCCGTGGCGTGCCGTTGTTGACGCGCAGCAGCGGGTCGGACAGCTCGTTGATATTGATCAGCTGGCGATAGCGCGCGTCCTGCGACAGGCGATAGCCGCGGGTGAAGCGCAGGAAGATGGCATCCACGGTGCCGGCATCCAGAGCAGTCACGGCGACGTCGGCGCGCTGTTCGCGGGTGGTGCTGCGCGGGCCGTCTTCGGTGTCGTAGCTGGGAGCTTCAAGGTCCACCAGGGTGACGTCGTCGGTGCTCAGCCCGGCCAACCCCAGCGCGGTGACATAACCGTGCTGGGCCGCGCCGCGCTGAAAGTCGATCACCGCGTTCTGATGCAGCGGCACACCCAGGCGCTTGCCCTTGAGGTCGGCGATATCACGGATATCGCTGTCGGCGCGGGTGAGGATGCCCTGGTATTCATCCAGCCAGGTGATACCGACCACCACGGTGTCCGAGCCGCTGCCTTTGGCCCAGATCGGCGGGATATTGCCGCCTTCGCGAAACAGGCCGGTTTGCTGGTGGTGATAGTGCGCATTGCGCACTGCCAGGCTGTGGGAATCGCGCAGCGAATGCAGCACGGTGTCTGCACCGGCGAATTCGTTTTGCAGCCAGTTTTTACGAATGGCCAGGGCCGAGGCGGTGGCTGCGCCGCAGCGGGTATAGAAGAGTTGGACTGGTGGTTTGTTAGTGCTCATGTCCGTTCCTTGAATAGCGGTGTGGTTATTCACGCCAATCCATAGAGCATGCTCCATGCCAGCTATTGGTAATGCTCGTTAAAAGGCGCAAAGAGCGCGTTGAATGTTATTGAGAAATACCAGGCAGGCATTGGCTAACTGCGCGATTTATAAGGGTTTGCTTGTTTGTGTTGGGCGAGTTTTGTTCTGCGGTGGCTGAGGGGTGTTAATTGGCTGGCCGGCTTTTATGTGAAAACTGCGGGTGTTTTCTTATGTTGCTGAAACAGCAATTGCTGTTAAAGGTGTTGCGAAAACAGCAGTGCATAAACAGCTAACTAAAATGCATTAGGCCGGCCCGGTGCCTGCTCTGTGGCCCCCGTGGTGCTTTGCTTTGCGCGGTTTTTTGCCTGGCGGGTGGCGGTTTGTTGGGCAAGCCTGCGCTCGGGTTTTAATTCTCTTCTGTTTATATCCGGCGAACGCTGCATTGTTTTTGCAGGGGCGTTTTAGTGCTGCGAAATCAGCAGTTCGACAGCAATTGTTGGTCGCGCAGCAGCACTGGCTGATTTAAATAGTGATAGTGCAAGTTTGCCGATTTAAATGAAGTGCACTGTTTATGCGGCTTTCAGCTGTTATTTAAAGGCGTGGCACAGTTTCTGCTATTTCAACTTGGATTTTTATAACTACATCCCCCGTATCCATAGTTGGCAGGAACATCAATGATGGCGCATTTAAAGAGACAAAGGAGTTCTGCAAAAGTCGCTTTGCCAGTACCGGAGTCAGCGAGTTATTTAAGGAAAGTGTTGGCTCAATCGGTTTCTCATGCGTGCGTCGTCGGGTTGACTGCGAGCCTGCTGGCCGGTGGCGTTCAGGCCGCGGAGGCGGAAAGCAAAGTGCTCGCGGCGGAGAAAGCCGAGAGCAGCGAAGACTCCAGCCAGGACGGGCTGTTGGACACCGTGGTGGTTACCGCGCAAAAACGCGAGGAAAAACTCAAGGATGTGCCCATCCCGATCACGGCCATTTCCGGCACGGCGATCCGCGATAAAAACATCGTCACCTCATCCGATGTGGAGCGCCTGGCACCCAACCTCTCCGGTCAGTCCAGCGGCAACACCGGTGGCCGTACCGGTAAGCCGCGCTGGTTCCTGCGGGGTATCGGTACCAATGATCCAAACGCCAACCAGGAAGGGCCGCTGTCGGTGTATGTCGACGAAGTGGTGGTCGGCCTGCAGGGCGATCAGAGCTTCCCGCTGTTCGACCTGGAGCGCGTTGAGGTGCTGCGCGGGCCGCAAGGCACGCTGTGGGGCAAGAACAATACCGGTGGTGCGCTGCACTTTATTTCGAAAAAACCGACCTTCGAAAACAGCGGTTACGCCCGTCTGGGGGCTGGCAGTTTTGGCAAACAGACCTTTGAAGCCGCCAGCGGCGGTGGTCTGGTGGATGAGAAGCTGGCCGGCCGTGCGGCGGTCTATTACGAGAAGGGCGATGGTTGGGCGCAGAACATCGTCACCGGTGACGACGGCCCGCAGTTGGAAGACTTCAACGGCCGCTTCCAGTTGCTGGCCAACTTCTCCGATCAGCTGGACGGTTTGCTCAACTTCAACGTGCGCAAATACCGCACCGGCAATATTCCCAGCTACGTGGTCGGTGCCACCAGCGTCAACAACGTGACCACGCCCAATCCCGGTGGTGCCATCAACCAGGGCGGCAAGAGCTATATCCCGCCCTACGGCGACGATCCGGATAACCGCAGCGACTTCTGGAACGGCGACAGCTCGGCGGAAAACACCCTGTATGCCGGCAGCTTCAAGCTGAACTGGTACGTCGGCGAAAACACCGTCACCTCGATTACCGCGTTGAACTACAGCGACGGTGACAGCGAGGCCAAGGCCGGCACACCGGCGGGCACCACCCTGGACCAGAACAGCACCCTGGGCGACACCTCATCGCACCAGTTCACCCAGGAACTGCGTTTGAGCTCTGCCCAGGATCAGGCGCTGACCTGGCTGGTCGGCGCTTACTACTACGACTTGCAGGCCGACAGTAAATCCAACGCCATTCGCTACAAGGTGGGTACCACCCAGGAGCAATACACCCAGAGTTCCTGGGATCAGGATGCCAAGAGCTTCGCCATCTTCGGGAATACCAAGTACCGCTTTACCGAAAAGGCCGCGCTTACCCTTGGCCTGCGCCAGACGTGGGAGTCCAAGGACATCACCGAAACCACCTTGACCGCCACCGACACCGCCGGCAACCAGAACATCGTTGTCGTGCAGCCAGGCGGCAGTCCGGATTCGGTGACCGGCAGCGGCGTGGTCGCGCCGGCACAACTGAGCAAAGACGCGGACTGGAACAAGACCACCTGGGATATCACCCCGGAGTACTTCATCACCCCGGATGTGATGGTGTATGGGCGGATCGCCAGCGGTTTCCGCTCCGGCGGTTTCAACCAGTCGATCGTGCGTGGCGACATCATTCAGACCGAACCGGAAACCCTGATCGACTACGAAGTGGGGGTGAAATCCACCTGGCTGGACGGGCGCCTGACGGCCAACGCCAACGCCTTCTACTACGACATCAAAGACCTGCAACTGAACATTCAGCAGCAGGTGCCGGGCACCACCATCACCAGTACCGCCGGCGCTTCGGATGGCAATGTGAAGGGCCTGGAGTTCGAAGTGGAAGCGCTGCCCACCGAGTTCTGGCGAGTGACCTCCAGCCTGGGGCTGCTGCGCACTGAATACACCAACTTCAAATACAACATCGGTGGCGTAGACCTGGATGCCAGCGGCAACGAGTTCTACCGCACCCCGGAAACCTCGTTCCGCCTGGACACCGATTACCGCATTCCGGTGGCGGCCCTGGGTGGCTCGGTGATTCTCGGCACCGACTGGTCCTACCGCAGCCACATCTACCACAACGCCACGGTGCAGAACGACAAGGTGCAGGAAACCCCTGGCTACTGGCTGGGTAATGCGCGGGTCAGCTATCAACCCAACGACAGAAAGTGGCAGGTCGCCGCCTTTGTAAACAACTGGACCGATGAGTCGGAGAAGGTGCTGTCGCAGATCGTTACCACGCGCGGCGTTTACCCCACCGGCTATATCGCGCCGCGCACCTTTGGCGTGCAGACCACCATCAACTTCTAACCTGAAAGGTTGCACGAGGGCATAGATATGAGCGTTGAATTTCTCTGGCGTATTCCCCATTCCGGCGACGGCAAACTGCACAAGGGCCGGCAGAGTTCCCGGGGTGAATGGGGGGCTGCGGCATCCCGTACTGGTGAGCGCACGCCATTGGCCCTGGCCGCCAGCTTCGGTGATGACGGTTACCACGGCCACAACTACGTGGACTACCTGGTGCAGGTGGCGCAGGCCGCCGACATCAACGGCTTTCGCAGCGTGCTGGTGCCCAGCTTCCGGCAAAGCGAAGACCCCTGGACGCTATCGGCTGCCTTGGCCCGGGAGACCCGTCACCTGCGTTTTCTGGTGGCGTTCCAGCCGGCGTTCTTTCAGCCGTCCTACCTGGCGCAGACCAGTGCCACCCTGCAGCGCATCAGCCATGGCCGCCTGGACCTCAACGTGATCACCGGCGGCAGTGGTGCCGACCAGCGTGCCTACGGTGATTTTCAGCCTCACGATTCGCGCTACGCCCGCACCGATGAGTTTCTCGACGCCTACAAAGGCTATTGGAAGGGTGCACCGTTCAACTATCAGGGCGAGCTGTACCGTTTCGAGGAAGGCGGCCTGCGCGCACCCTTGAAAGACGCGCCGCTGCCTGGGGTCTATTTTGCCGGCTCATCGGAACCGGCCCTGGCGGTGGCGGCCAAGCACTCGGACGTGTATCTGTCCTGGGCCGAGCCGTTGGCGGGGATTCGCGAAAAGATCCAGCGGGTACAGCACGAGGCCGACAAAATCGGCCGTGCTGAGCAGATTCGCTACGGCATGCGCATCGATATTTTTGCCCGGGAAACCGAAGAGCTGGCCCAAGCCGATCTGCGTCGTTACTTCGACGCCGTAACCAGTGATCCGGCCTTTATCGAACAACGTCGCGCCCGCCAGGGCGGCGAGTCGGAGTCGGTGGGGCGGCAGCGCCAGCAAGCGCTGTCGGCGGGCAATTCGAATAGCTTCGAGTCGTTGTTTATCGCCCCCAACCTGTGGGCGGGGGCGGCGTTTTCCGGCACCGGCCCGGTACCGCTGCTGGTCGGTAGCTACGCCCAGGTGGCAGAGCGCTTGGCCGAGTATGTGGAAATCGGCGTGACCAGCTTCATTCTCTCGGCCAAGCCCCATCTGGAAGAAGCTTACCGCGTGGGCGAGGAAGTGCTGCCGCTGGTGGACAGTGCGATCCTGCGGGTACGGGCGGAGCGGGCTGCTTAGCACCCGGGTGAGGTACTGGTCGGTGTGCTTTCAAGACTGTTGCGCAAGCAGCGAATTGCGCCTGCGCTGCTGCCTGCGCAACAGTTTTCAGCTCCCTTGCAGCCCAGTAGTGGCGAGGCTTTGCCGGGGTTTTGGGAAAATCGTCATATAGCTCTAAATGGAATATCTAAATCAGCATTGATGATTAATTGAACTTAAAAATTTACTGCAATATGCGGCCATCGCTGTCCGCATGGATGTGCCGCTGATGACTGTAATTACCCACCCTCATGCCCGCGAGCTGACCAAGTCCGTGCGTGCCAGTGTGCTGGTGTTCAAAGACCCGCGCTCCGAGGAACTGCTCACCCGCATCGAGCGCCTGGCGCCCAGTGAAGCCAATGCCTTGATCATTGGCGAAACCGGCACCGGCAAGGAGCTGGTGGCGCGCCATATTCACCAGCTGAGCAAGCGCGGCATGGCCCCCTTTGTTGCCGTCAACTGCGGTGCCTTCCCGGAGAATCTGGTGGATAGCGAGTTGTTCGGCCATGAAAAAGGCGCCTTTACCGGCGCGCGTACCGCCAAGGCCGGATGGTTTGAAGCGGCCAATGGCGGCACCTTGTTTCTCGATGAAATTGGCGACTTGCCGCTGAGCATGCAGGTGAAACTGCTGCGCGTGCTGCAGGAGCGCGAGGTGGTGCGCCTGGGCTCGCGCACTCCGGTGCCCATCGATGTGCGGGTGGTGGCCGCAACCAACGTCAACCTGGCCGATGCGGTGGTGGCCGGGCATTTTCGCGAAGACCTGTTTTACCGTCTGCATGTGGCCGCTATCCGCTTGCCGCCGCTGCGCGAGCGGCCAGGGGATATCCTGCCGCTGGCCGAGTTTTTCCTGGAAGAGCATTGCCAGCGGTTGGGCTACGAGCGCGCCGTATTGACCGCCGAGGCGGCGCAGAAGCTGCTACGACACAACTGGCCGGGCAATATTCGCGAGCTGGAAAACGCCATTCACCATGCCCTGCTGGTCTGTGGCCGGCAGTTGGTGGAACCCGAAGACCTGCACCTGGTGGAAATGCGCAGCGCCGGGGTGCGTCTCGACCAGCAGTTCCAAATGCAACGCAGCGCCACCGTGGCCGCTGCAGACGCCCAGCTGGAAAGCGCGCTGATGGCGTTGTTCGAACGCAACCACCGCGCGCTTTACGAGCATATTGAGGAAACGGTGTTTCGCAGCGCCTATACCTTCTGCCAAGGCAATCAACTGCGCACCGGCAGGTTACTGGGCATCAGCCGCAATGTGGTACGTGGCCGTCTGGAGAAAATCGGCGAGCTTGAGGCGAGTCGATAACCGCAATGCGCTGGGCCTGGTCGGTAACCAACCAGGCGCCGCTCACTTCACTCGAAATGCTCGAGATTGACCGAGTCGCCCGGCTTGATCGCCAGTTGTTCGCGCACGTCGGCGAACATCGCGTCGTAGTGTTTATGGACCGAGCCGATGGCACTCATGGCTTTGGGGACGCCGTATTTTTCGGCGATCTTGGTCACGTTGCTGGCGAAGTTGTGCGCTTCGTCTTTGGGCAGGAAGAAGGTTTCGCGCAGGTCTTTGCCCTGAATGCTGCCGTGCATGGTGAACAGCATGCCTTTGCCTTGTTTGGGGTCTTTCGTCACTTCGTAGTCGATATGCAGGTTGTAGCTGACATCGTTGGGGGTCAGTGCGTGCCGCTCGATATGCAAATGTCCGGGCGTGAATGTAGCCATGTCTTCTCTCCTGAGTAACCCGTTTAACCAGCGCCACCCACGTGGTCCGTCTGGGCTGGTCTGTTGGGGTTGAACGCTAGTTTTTTTCCCTGATTTGTAAAGCCCTGTGCGCCACCAGCCTGCACTTTTAAGCGGAATTTGTCAGTTCGCCAGGCAGGCTGGCGCTAGTTTTTTTCGATAACCGGCAGGGGTGCGCTATATATCCCTGTGCAAACGCTCTCGTGTCGAGGCTTATAGCAGTAAGGAGCTCCAGGTAAATGTCGCAACCGACGCAGAAGCTTCACTTGGGTGCCCTGATTGCATTGGTGGTGGGCTCGATGATTGGCGGTGGGATCTTCTCCTTGCCACAGAATATGGCCGAACGGGCGGATGCCGGCGCGGTACTGATCGGCTGGGCCATTACGGCAGTGGGCATGTTGACCCTGGCGTTGGTGTTCCAGACCCTGGCCAATCGCAAGCCGGAGCTGAACTCCGGGGTGTACGCCTACGCCAAGGCCGGTTTTGGTGACTATATGGGCTTCTCTTCGGCCTGGGGTTACTGGATCAGCGCCTGGCTGGGCAATGTCGGTTATTTCGTGCTGCTGTTCAGCACCCTGGGCTATTTCTTTCCGGTGTTTGGCCAGGGCAACACGCCGATTGCCATCGGCTGTGCCTCGCTGTTGCTGTGGTCGGTGCACTTTCTGGTGCTGCGCGGGATCAAGGAAGCGGCGTTGATCAACCAGCTGACCACGGTCGCCAAAGTGGTGCCGCTGCTTCTGTTTGTCGTGATCGCCGCGGTGGCCTTCGATGCCGGCATCTTTACCCGGGATATCTGGGGGCACAGCAACCCCAACTTCGGCAGCGTGATGGACCAGGTGCGCAACATGATGCTGGTGACGGTATTCGTGTTTATCGGCATCGAAGGTGCCAGTGTCTATTCGGCCAGAGCCGAGAAGCGCGCAGACGTGGGGCGTGCCACGGTGATCGGGTTTCTGGGCGTGCTGGCGCTGCTGGTGCTGGTCAACCTGTTGTCGTTGGGGATCATGAGTCAGCCGGAGCTGGCAGGCTTGCAGAACCCCTCGCTGGCGGTGGTGCTGGAACATATCGTCGGCCCCTGGGGGGCGCTGTTGATCAGCGTCGGCCTGGCCATTTCGCTGCTCGGCGCTTTGTTGTCCTGGGCGTTGCTGTGTGCGGAAATCCTCTTTGCCACCGCCAAGGACAACACCATGCCGGCCTTCCTGAGAAAGGAAAACGCCAACCATGTGCCGGTCAATGCGCTGTGGCTGACCAACGGGATGATTCAGCTGTTTCTGCTGATCACCCTGTTTTCCGCCGGCACCTATACCAGCCTGATCTACCTGGCCTCGTCGATGATTCTGGTGCCGTATCTGTGGTCAGCGGCTTACGCATTCCTGCTTAGCCAGCGGGGCGAAACCTACGAGCTGGCCCGCAGCGAGCGGGGCAAGGATCTGCTGATCAGCGCCATCGCCCTGACGTATGCGGTCTGGCTGTTGTATGCCGGCGGGGTGAAGTACCTGCTGCTCTCGGCCCTGCTCTACGCCCCCGGGGTGTTGCTGTTTGCCAAGGCCAAGCGCGAACAGGGCGAGCCGCTGTTTACCACTATCGAAAAGGGCATCTTTGTTTGCGTGTTGCTCGGTGCGGGCGCGGCGGCCTACGGTTTGTACAGTGGGCTACTGTCGTTATAAGCCCGGGCTTGAGCCATCGGCGAGGGTTGCCCTGAGCGTCGGCGGCTTTCAGGGTCTACCCTTGATCTGGCTGGTATGCGCCGCGCCATGGTTGAACCACCCACCGAGCATCCCATAGAACACGTGAAGCTTTCGACGATCACTGCCGCGTTGTTTTGCCTGCTGTTTGGCACCCTTGTGAAGGCCGAGCCGTATCAGGTCGTGACCGAAGAGTGGGCACCTTACAACTACCTGGAAAACCAGCAGCTCACCGGCATGGCCACGGATATCGTGCGGGCCATCATGGCCCTCACCGGCGATGACTTCGAGGTGCTGGTATTACCCAGCATGCGCGCCACCCTGGCGCTGCAGAACCGGCCCAAAACCATCATGTATTCTCTGTTCCGCACCCGGCAGCGCGAGCCGTTGTACAAGTGGGTGGGGCCGATAGTGGAGGAGTCCATCTTCCCCTACCAGTTGGCGCAGGGGCGGCCGCCGGTGTATTCCATGGAGCAGCTGCAGCGTGTGGCGAAGATCACCACCCGGCATGCCGGTCTGGTCCCCGAGCGGATGCTCGCGTTGGGCTTCAGCAACCTCGACAGAAGTGCCAACCAAAGCCGCCAGCTGTATCGCATGCTGCTGGCCGGGCGCACCGATGTGATTGTTGGCGACACCCCAGCCGGGGTGGAGTACTACAGCCGCGAGCTGAATATTGCCCCTGGCGTGCTGCGGCAGATTCCCGTCGAGATTCATCGCTCGGCGCTGTATATCGCCTTTAGCCGCGACAGTGACGATACCCTCGTCGCCGCCTGGGCCAGCGCCCTGGAACAGCTGCGCCAATCCGGCGAGTTGCAGCGTATTCGCCAACGCTACGAGCGCCCCGCCGTACAGTGAACTGCACGGCTCAATCGCGCAGCAACCAAGCCCATGGCTCGACGCTGCTCGGGTGGATGAAGAGCGCGGTTTGGGCGATGGAGGTTTACGC
Source organism: Pseudomonas sp. TE3786 (assembly GCF_054057335.1). Classification (NCBI taxonomy): domain Bacteria; kingdom Pseudomonadati; phylum Pseudomonadota; class Gammaproteobacteria; order Pseudomonadales; family Pseudomonadaceae; genus Pseudomonas; species Pseudomonas sp. TE3786. The sequence goes on along the minus strand of NZ_JBSRZF010000013.1, from coordinate 103,170 downwards.
AGCAAGCTTTGCCGGACGGCTGTTGCCTGAGGTGGGGAGCGGCGTTGTGCGGGTAGTTCCCCGGTGACCGCAGGGCTGTAGCTCGTTAAAAAAACATCGCGGCTGAAGTGCCTACACCACCATCGGTAGGCGCTTCAGCCGCGCTTGGCGGCTACCGCCAAGCCTCACGGCAAAATCGCAAACACCCGCGCCGGAAAGCCGCTGCCTTTTTCGATTTTGGGAAAGCTCACCACCGCCAATGCGCCGGCCTCTGGCAGCTGATCCAGATTGGTCAGCAGCTCGATCTGGTAATGGTTTTTGCTGAGGATGTACGACTCCAGCGAGTAGTCGTCTTTGCTGGTGGCAATGCCCGGATCGGTATCGGTGGTTTCATGGCCAGAGGCGGTGATCTTGCGTTCCTCGTACAAATACACCAGCACCTCTTTGCTCCAGCCCGGGTAGTGGGCCACGCCCTGGGCATCCTGGTTCTGGATCTTGTCCTGGCTCGGCCAGCGTTTTGACCAGTCGCTGCGCAGGGCTACAAAGGCACCTGCGGGAATGCTGCCATGGCGTTTTTCCCAGGCCTTCACATCGGCCAGGGTGACGGTGTAGTCAGGGTTCTTTTCCACCTGGCTATGGATATCCAGCACCACCAGCGGCAGCAGCTGCTCCTTCACCGGAATCTGGTCCACGGTGCGCAGGCCGGCATGGAAGTGGGCGGGTGGATCGACATGGGTGCCCCACTGGCCCACGTGGGAGTAAAGGTCGACCTGAAAGCCGTCTTTCTCGATGGTATAGAGGGTTTTACGCTGGGCCGGCTCGAAACCTTTCCAGTGCGGAATCTGCTCGTTGTAACTGTGGGTCAGGTCCACCCACTGTTTCGCTTTCAACGAGTCGTACACCTTCCACAGGCCGGGTTCGGCAGCACTGGCAGTAGCGGTGTAAAGCGGCAATAAAACGGTGGCGGCAATGGCCAGGGTGCGCAATGACATCTGTTCCTCTCCTTGGTAGCGTTGATACGTCGGTGATTTCAGCTCAGCTAACGCAAAACTATTAGGGATAAGAACATGGCGTCCAAGCACTTAATCGAATATGAAAATGCCAATCCGCGTGTACGTGCCGTCTACGACGACATCATGCAAACGCGTCAGGTCGACCAGGTAAACAACTTCTGGAAATGCCTGGCCGCGCACCCCGACAACCTCGAACGGACCTGGCAGAGCATCAAGCAAGTGATGGCTCCCGGCGCTCTGGATGCCCTGACCAAAGAGCTGATCTACGTCGCCGTCAGCGTGACCAACAACTGCCCATACTGCATCGGCTCGCATATCGCCAGCGCACGCAAGGCTGGCATGACCGAGGAAATGTTTGGCGAATTGCAGGCCGTGGTCGGCATGGCCAATGAGACCAATCGCCTGGCCACCGGCTACCGGGTGCCGTTGGATGAGGCGTTTAAGGACTGAGGGCCGCGAGGGGGATCGGCGGATACAGCCAAGGCTGTATTCACCCGACGGAGCAAGGCATGGCCTCGATTGGCACCAGTTGCTAGCAGAGGCCAGAGCCGCAACGGCTCGCTTGCTGGCGGGCAAATCGCCGTAGCCGCGGTGCGCAGTCGTCGTAATCCCCAGATGTTGGTATGACCTTTCCCGCAGGCCATTTAACGGGCTGTTATCGGTGAATGGCCAAACCTATAGTCCAACCGTCGCGGCAAAATCCGCGGCCGGGTTTGGCGACCCAGATCTAAGGCGCGTGCAGCGCCCCATCCAATCGTGCATGCGCTTTTTTTTGCCCGTAAGATTGGTCTATGGCGGCTGTGCGTGGGATACCTTCGGGTATGCCGGGTGCCTTAGACCGGTTCGCCAACCTGCGTACAGCTGCCCCCCATCGTTTGGCGACAGCAAGTGGCGGCTCCTCAAATCTAAGGAGTTTCACCAATGTCTGATAAATCAAAAGTCACCACCCTCGAACCCTTCTGCCAAATCGACAGCATCCCGCTGTTATCGGTAAACGCCGGCGTGCCTATCGACGATGCGCTGGAACTGGCGAGCAAGCTGATGCTGTAGGTAGAGCGCATCGCGGCAGCGGAGGCGTTTGTGGATAAAGCGGTGGAATCCGCCGTTATCCAATACCTCAGCGAAATGGCCAGGGCGCTCAACAAGGCCTGCCGTTATGGCTCGAAGGGAGAGGGCGTAATAAATGCGTAGTGCGCAGTGCCGTGCGTGCAATGAAGGGGACTAAGTCCCCTTTTTAAAGCCCGCTGTCGCGGGTCCTTGCTAGTTGAATCAAGGCTTATGCAACAACAGCTCAGCCCCTGGCACCATGGCCGCTAGTCTCGTTGCATCCGAAACTCTGGGTCCCAGCCTGCGCTGGGACGACGGAGTTTTTACCTCCACTACCGTCGTTCCAGCGCAGGTTGGGAGCCAGGCTCTTGAAGCAAACTGAAACCTTCGCTGCTAATAAAACCCCAGACAAACCAAAGCCCGCTGTCGCGGGCCCTTGCTAGTTGAATCAAGACTCATGCAACAACAGCTCAGCCCCTGGCACCGTGGCGGCTAGTCTCGTTGCATCCGAAACTCCGGGTCCCAGCCTGCGCTGGGACGACGGAGTTTTTACCGCCACCACCGTCGTCCCAGCGAAGGCTGGGACCCAGACTCTTGAAGCAAACTGAAACCTTCGCTGCTAATAAAACCCCAGACAAAAGCCCGCTGTCGCAGGCCCTTGCTGGATCAACTAGGTTGAATCAAGGCTTATGCAACAACAGCTCAGCCCCTGGCACCGTGGCCGCTAGTCTCATTGCATCCGAAATTCTGGGTCCCAGCCTGCGCTGGGACGACGGAGTTTTTACCTCCGCCACCGTCGTCCCAGCGAAGGCCGGGACCCAGACTCTTGAAGCAAACTGAAACCTTCGCTGCTACTAAAACCCCAGACAAACCAAAGCCCGCTGTCGCGGGCCCTTGCTAGTTGAATCAAGGCTTATGCAACAACAGCTCAGCCCCTGACGCCATGGCCGCTAGTCTCGTTACATCCGAAACTCTGGGTCCCAGCCTGCGCTGGGACAACGGAGTTTTTACCGCCACCACCGTCGTTCCAGCGCAGGCTGGGACCCAGGCTCTTGAAGCAAACTGAAACCTTCGCTGCTAATAAAACCCCGGACAAACCAAAGCCCGCTGTCGCAGGCCCTTGCTGGATCAACTAGGTTGAATCAAGGCTTATGCAACAACAGCTCAGCCCCTGGCACCGTGGCCGCTAGTATCGTTGCATCCGAAATTCTGGGTCCCAGCCTGCGCTGGGACGACGGAGTTTTTACCTCCGCCACCGTCGTCCCAGCGCAGGCCGGGACCCAGGCTCTTGAAGCAAACTGAAACCTTCGCTGCTAATAAAACCCACCTTTTTAATTGCATAACCTGCAGGACAGCGGCGTCATGCGGGCGGGGCTACCGATCACGGTGCAGCGCCGTAGTCGGCGAGGCCGGCTTGATGCTGGAGCAGTTGACCGGGCACTGACCTCATCATCCAGGCCGCTGCCGGGTTAACCGAGGTTGAACCGCGCGGTGTTGTCGTTCAACGCTTTGCTGCCTTTGCTCAAGCGATCCGCCGCCTGGTTCACCGCCCGTGCGCCATCGAGCAAACGGATGGCGGCTTGGTCTACTTGCTGGATGCTGCCGCTGACGGCGTCGGCGGTGGTGGCTTGTTCTTCTACAGCGGTGGCGATCTGCGCCAGGGTGTCGCTGACGCCCTGCACGGCGCTGGCGATTTCGCTGAGGCTGACGCCCAGCCCGGTCACGGCGGTGGCGTCGCTTTGCGCCTGGCCGCAGGCGGCTTCCATCAGTTCCACGGCCTGGCGCACGGTGCTGCGCAGGCTTTCCACGGTGGTGGCGATCTGCAGGGTGGAGGCCTGGGTGCGTTGCGACAGGCTGCGCACTTCATCCGCCACTACGGCAAAACCACGGCCCTGGTCGCCGGCGCGGGCGGCTTCGATGGCGGCGTTAAGGGCTAGTAAATTGGTCTGTTCGGCGATGCCGCGAATACTGTCGACCACCGATTGAATCTGTTGCCCTTGGTCGCTGACCCGGCCCAGTGCTTCGGCGGTTTCGCCCAGGCGCTGGTTGAGTTCCTGAATGCTGGCGGTGGTGCGTTGGCTGTCGCGGCTGCTGGTTTCGGCGATGGCGCGGGTTTGCTGCACGCTGGCAGAGGCCAGTTCACAGCTTTTCGATACGCCCAGCGAAGTGGCGGCCAGCTCCGTGGCCGCAGTGGCGATCTGGCTGATCTGGTGTTGTTGGGCTTCTACTTCGCCGAGGGTACCGGTGGAGTGCGAGTTAAGAGTGACCACCGCATCGCTGAGCTGGTCACTCTCGTGGTTGACGCCCAGCAGGCTGGTGCGCAGTTGCACCACGGCGGCGTTCAGCGCGGTGCTGATGGCGGCCAGTTCATCGCGGCCCTGCACGGCCACTTCCACACACAAATTGCCGTCGCGCAGGGACTGGGCCAGGGTGGTGATGCCACTGGCACTGCGCTCAATCGAGCTTTGCAGACAGACAAACAGGTAGATCGCTGCTAGCAGCAGGATGGCAAAGGCCACGCCCACCGGAATGGCCTGAGCGATGGCGCGGTCGTGGTAGTAGTCCAGGCGTGTGTCCAGGGCATTCAGCGACTGCAGGCGCAGCTCGCTGAGGGTTTGCAGCAGGCTGTCCATGGTGTGCTGGAAGGCCGGCGCTTTCATCGTGATGGTGTCGCCGAACAGGCCGTCGTCCAGAGCCTTGAGGTCACTGTTGAGCTGTTGCTGGGTGCTCGCGTAAAGGCTGGCCCAGGTGCTGAGTTGAGCGGGCAGCTTGGCTTGCAGGGCGGCACCGGTTTTATCCAGCTGGCTGCGCGCATCGTTGATGCGGCTACGCAGGTCGCGCAATTGCAGACGGCTTTGCAGGCTGAACTGACCGGCCGCCACCGAGGCCTCACCCATGCTGGCCAGACGGCCGACGCGCTCGAACATATCCGGCGCCTGCTGGGTGGCGATCTGCATCAGTAGATAGCCTTCCAGCGAAGGCTCCAAGGTCAAGCCGCGCTCCATCGATATCTGATCGCGCAGGCCTTGCAGATTGGCTTTCAGGGCGGTGAAGCGATCCAGCGCATCCGGCCACCAGCCGACACTGCGCAGGCTGGCCAACTCCAGTTGCGGCACGGCGGCTTGCAAGTCTTGCAGGCGTTTCTGCACATCCTCGCTGGCACCTTCGCTGCTCAGCACGGCGGCGAACTCGTCGATGGTCTGGCGCAGCGCCGGAATCGAATTGTCCAGTTGGGTGATGGCTTGTTGCGCCTCGGGGCCGGGTACGCGAGCGGTGTCCACCGCCTTCCAGCGGGCGGCCAGATTGCGTCGGCTGGACAGCTGGGCGTCGACGCGGTCAAGCGCCAGCAGCTGACGTACGCCGCTGTGCTCCTTGGCGATCACCGCTATTTTCGCTTGAAAGGTTTGCCCCACCATCCACAGGCTGCCGGCCAGGGGCAGGGCGAAAAGCAGGAACAACAACTGAAACTTACGGGCAAAGCCAAAACGGCTTAGAAGACGGATCCCAGGGGATAACACGGACTGCATGAACGACGACTCCTCAAAGGATCTTGCCAGCGCTCCGTTGTACAGAACGCTGTTGTGGCTGCCGGTGCTGGCAATGAGCCATTTTGGAAGCAAGTTCTGGACCGTGGCTGTTTTTGGCGCGTGGTGGACCGGATATACCACAGGATGGTGTGTTAGAGCCTTTGTTTGGTGCGGGCGCTCGCCGCAGGTTTGTGGTGGAGCACTGTTTTGCGTCACCGAAAGACACAGTGGGAGAGCCAAGGGGCGAATTCCGCTTGGCGGCCCTTTGAGAAAGCCCGGTATTTCAATGTAGGGTGCAGCCAACAGCTGTGATCGCTCCGGGGGTGCACCCCAGAAAAGGATTTTTATGCCGCACTTTATCTGGCTTTCACCCGATGCCCCGCACTGCAGCACCATGGCCACCTGGCTGTACGAGCAGTTTCATTATGAATACGCCGATCAGTCGTTAAGCGACTGGCAGGCGGAGTTTGCCGCCGGGCAAAGCAACGGTGACTGGCCCAGCCTGGTGGCGGTCGATGACGGCCAGTTACTCGGTGGCGCGGCGCTGGCCAAGGCCGACTTGCCCGGTCGTGAAGCGTTAGGGCCATGGCTGGCGTGTGTGTTTGTCACTCCGCCTGCGCGGGGCCGAGGTGTGGCCGAGGCGCTGATCGAAGGTGTTTGTGCACGTGCGCGGCAGCAGAAGGAGACGCGTCTGTACCTGCACACCCAGGACCGCGCCGACTACTACGCCAAACGCGGCTGGGTGGTGGTGGAGCAGTTTGAACGTTGGGGTAAACCGCAGGTGCTGATGGCGCGTGATCTCTAGCAGGACGCGCTCGACTGCAAAAGGGACGGGTTACCTTACCTACTCTGTACGCCTGATTTTGGCGGTTCATCGCTGGCCACTGCCGGTCCAGAGCGTGTAAAAACATCAACTGCTGCTTGTTACACGACGTATGTGGCTGCTGACGGTTAACTATAAGCGTGATCTATAGACCGCAGGCGTTTCGCCGAATGTGCGTCTAAAGAGCTCTATAAATGCGCTTGCGGTGGAATAACCCAGATCAAGCGCAATAGCCGTTATTGGCCTGCCTTCGGCTAGCATTTCGAGAGCGCGCATCAAACGGGCTCTCTGGCGCCAAGTCGTAAAATTGAAGCCGGTCTCGGCCACGAAACGACGGCTTAAGGTGCGTGAGCTTGCGCACACCCAGCGCGACCAGCTCTCCAGGTCGCGGTCGTCGGCAGGGTTGGCAATCAGTGCTTTGGCGATCTTCAGCAGGCGAGGATCGCGGGGCAGCATCAGCCCAAGCGGTTCTACCGGCAAGGAGCGGACTTCATCAAGAATCACGCCGGCCACTCGCGCCTGAGAAGGATCAAGCGGGCCTGCGCTCCAAGTGCTTGCGCGCAATACCGCCTCGCGCAAAAGACCTGACGTTCTGAGCGTGCAAGCATTGCTGGGTAGGTCTTGGCACGCGTGCTCCGAGACATAAGCGCTCCAGCCGTTAAAAGGCCCGTGTGTCTTCCCGGAATGTAGGCAATGTGGAGGGAGCCAAACGGCCTGAGAGGGGGGAACAATCCATACGCCGTCCTCCAGGCAGATGGTTAGCAGCCCACGCAACGAGCCAAAGAGTTGTCCGCGAGCGTGGCGATGCGGCTCTGAGGAAAGACCTTGATCCTCGCTTCCAGCCACCGCAAAAAGAACTGGGCCTTCAGATAAGTCTGTGGCGCGTACATCCAGGTTAAAAGGAGGCATGGCTGAATTCTGATATAGGTTGTCCGCATTACTTTATAGCCGCCAGGCGTGGCGCGCTATCGTGCCTCATCGGAGATCAAATGCGATGGGGATCGAGCGATGGGTGAGAGCAGCAAGTTTGAAGATGGCAAGGGTGAAGAAGCGTTAACGCCGAATGAATCTGGCGAGGTGCAGATACCTGATTCAGGGCTGGATCTGAACGCGCTATATGAGCAGCCTTCTGAGCGAATTCAGAAGGCTGTGCTCAGCCACCTAGTTGGTTTTCACGAGGAGTATCTAAAGCTCGCCACTTTTTTCTGCCTCGCTACCGCTTCGGAACGCGGGATGGATGCCTCTCCGCGTGGGGGACCTCCAGGCTTTGTCCACGTTCTAGATAAACACACGGTTGCGTATGCCGATTGGCCGGGTAACAACCGGATAGAGTCCTTGCGTAACTTGGAAAGCGATGACCGTTTAGGGATGGTATTTCTCTTCCCAGGGCTAGAAATATTTCTACGCATCAATGGCCGCGGCCGAATCTCCACGGCCCCTGAATTGCTGTCCAGCCTAAGTGAGGGTGGCCGTGAACCGAAAACTGCAACTGTCGTACTAATCGATGAAGTGCTATTGCACTGCGGCAAGGCTGTAAACCGAGCAAAGCTTTGGCACGACGGCTCACGCATCGACCGCAACAGCCTGCCTTCCATTGGAAAAATAAAGTCGGAACTGGCGAGCTTGGGGGATGAACAAGAGCGTATGGATGACGCTCAAATTCAGCAAGTCAATGAGCACTACGAGCATGCGGTACGCAATGACTTGTATTGATGACGTGCCTGCAAACGCGATTGCAAGACAGCTTTGTCGCCGATGCGGTCCCCCGAAGCGTTGATGATCACTACAGGCCGCCGCTTGCGAGGATGCTAGCACCTGTAATCCAGGCCGCGTCATCGGAAGCAAGGAACAGGGCCGCCGTCGCTATGCCGTTAGGTGTTCCCATCCGGCCTAAGGGTATGTGTTCGATTGGCACCTGGCTCATCGCAGAGCCCATCATGCGTTGCGTGCTCTCTAATAGAGATCGGTCCTGGGTTAAGCGTATCAACACGTATTTTCGAGCTTCCCAGTTCTTTAGCCAGCACTGCGCTGATGGCTTCCACTGCGCTTTTGCTGGCCGTATAACCCAGCGAGGCCAGGTCGAGTTCATCGACGAAAACGTCGACCACACGCACTGGATTGGTATCGCTGACGTAATCATCGAGGCTCTCGGGAAGCAAGGTGCTTTGACCCTCGGTGTTCACCTTGGATAAACCGTTTTATGGGTTTCCCTTGCGATGAATTGCTCAGGAATCACCCTGAACCTCAAGCAGGCGTTACGCGGGTCTGTTTAATTTTACGTGACTTGCTGCGGCTTCCACTGATGCCTTTAAGCCTTCTGTTGCACTGGTGAATGGAGAAGGGCCAGTCGTCACGAGCGATGCCGCTTCACTCATTGAAGCCTGTCCCAAGGCGACTACTGTCGCGCCGTCGAGGTATGCATGGTCCACCGCCTTAGCAACAGCTGCTAAATACCCCCTGAAGTCACCGGATTTAAATAGTGCCCAAGCCCCGGAAACAAGTCGTATATCAATCAACGCTTGGGATCTCTGCGCTGCGCGCATGAAAAGACGAGATGTAGGTTCGACAGTGGTCTCGACGGCACACAAAACTACGATTTTACGACCTACAGAACATGCATGAACTGCAGCGCAGGCTAGAGCTTCATCCGCTCTCATAATTTTGGGTGAGGTGCTTTTTGCAAGGCCTTCGATGGAGGGACCTAAAGTTGAACACGTCAGCAAGACCGCATCAGCATGGTGAGCGAGTGAAAGAAGCGCTTGCTGCGTAGCATTCGATACATCCGCAGTCAGTCCGCCTGAGCGCTCGACCGCCTCTAGGAGATCAGCACGAACCTCATGCAGCAAAATATTTAGCCCAATACCGAGCGCCTTCGCAGCCGAGTTGAAGACCGCTACGTTGCTTTCAGCTGTATGTAAGCAGGCGATTCGCATGAGCCACTCTTATCCTCTCAAAAACATATCTGAACTTAGTCACTCGTTTTTACACACTCTGGGCCGCGAACAGCCTGTCGTGAGCGAGTGCTATCAGCCAATAGCTGCCCTTCGTAAAGGGCAGAGACCGACCCTATGCAGACATTTATGACGCACCGTTGACGAAGGGGATTAACCGCTTCGGGTCGACTTCGGCCTCTGACGAGGAGCTGCTCGCGACCCAAGCTGTAAAAACTCTGCGCCGTTGGTTCATGGTAAGTCTGAGGCATCACGACTAACCTGTTCCCTGCCCTCTTCGCGAAGGGTGAAAACTCGGACAGGCGAATTGCTGCACTGCGTATGACGCGATCAGCTGCCCGGTGCTAATGGAGAAGAGCAGCGTGGCACGTTATCTACCTATCCTGTTGCTCACAATCGGTCTGACGCCTGTGTCCTCGGCATTCGCCGCGAGTTTCGACTGGGTGGGGTTTCGATGTTATACGTGCCCGGGGTCCTGGTCGCCTCAAGGTCCCCCCGATGGTCCGGGAGAGGACGCTGTGTTTCGCGAATTCGGCGCTGACACGGTTTCAGTGTTACTGCCGATTGGTCCATCCTCCTGGGTGTTCGCAGCCAACGGTCAAGATTACGTGATCATCGGCTCACCCATTTACTTCGACGGCCCCGGCCTGATCAGCGACTCCTCCGAACTGATCGTTATCGGTAATGTTATCGCCGGTGACGGGGGGGTCACCCAGAACGGCGCAGGGACGCTGGTGCTGAACGGCGACAACACTTACACCGGCGGCACCAACCTCAACGCCGGCACGCTTTCAGTCAATGCAGACAACAACCTCGGGGCCTCCAGCGGGCCGTTCAGCATCGGCAATGGCAGACTCAACACCAAGCAGACGTTTGCGACCAGCCGCCTGATAACCCTGACCGGCAACGCCTCGCTCACGCAAGCTGTCGGCACCGGCTTGACCCTGAACGGCGTGATCAGTGGCCCCGGTTCTCTGGCTCTGGACGGTGACGGCGGCCCTGGCGGGCTGGTAACCCTTAATGCCGGCAACACCTACACCGGTGCGACCAACCTGAACAGCGGGTTGCTGTTCGTCAATGGTTCGATTGCAAACTCCAGCCAGTTGACCACCAACCCGGGAACCTTCCTCGGCGGCACCGGCACGCTACCGGGCAGCACCATCGGCGGTGGCATTTCACCAGGCCCCGCCCGCGATACAACCGGCACCCTGAGTATCGCCGGAAACCTGAACACTCAACCCACCGCCAGTTACATCGTTAACTTCAGTTCCAGCGGCGCGAACGACCTGATTCACGCCAGCGGGACCGCGACGTTGAACAACGCCAACGCCACCACCGTACTGAATGGCTTTATCCCGGTGGTGAATCAGCGGTACGCGATTCTCACCGCCGACGGCGGCCTGAACGGCACATTCACCTATCCGAGCCAACAACTGCCGCTGTCGACCTTAAGCATCGTTTACGACCAGAACAACGCTTACTTCCTCGTCGCCCGCAATGACGTTCCCATCGGCGGAACACCACTGCCTCCGATAGAGGGGTTGCCGCCGACCAACCCGATCTTCGGCGGAATTGTCCTGTTGCCTACCCTGGGCGAAATCCGGGCTGCACTTGATCAATTGTCCGGACAGATCTACCCGTCGCACATGACCGTCATGCTGGAAGACAGCCACTTTGTGCGGGACGCCGTCTTCGACCGTCTTGATGGGCAACTGGATGGGCCGATCACCACCGTGCTGCAATCGGAGCACTCGGTGCAACTTGCCCCGAACCTGACAGCCTGGGTACAAGGCGTCGGCGCAGACCGGGAGCAAGGTGACGTATCGATTGACACCGGCGGGACGTTCCTGGGGATCGACTCGCGCATCACCGATACCACAACAGTGGGTGTTCTCTTCGGCTACACGCGGTCGGATGTGGACACGCCGTACAGCTCTGCCACCGGTGACAACTACACCATCGGCGCCTACATCGGCGAGCTGCTCGGGGCGTGGTCGCTCAAGGCGGGCACGAGCTACACGTTCAACGAGATCGATACCAGCCGGACGGTGAACTTCGGCTATTTCAGCGACTCCCCCAGCGCCGATTACTCAGCTAATACCGCCCAGGTCTTCGGCGATGCCGCGTACAGGTTTATTACCGGACCGATAGTGCTGGAGCCTTACGCGAACATCGCCTGGGTCAACGTCAACGCTGACGGTTTCACTGAACACGGTGGACCTGCCGCCCTCAGGGTGAGCAGCAGCGACAACGACGTGACGTATAGCACTCTGGGGATAAGGCCCAGCTATAAGTTTGGCACCGACAACATGCCAATGCGGGTGAAGGGCGGGTTGGGCTGGCGACACACATTCGGCGATCTCGAACCGTCCGACACCATCGCCTTCGCCAGCGCCCCGGGCACATCCACGATACCCGGTGTGCCACTGGCCGAGGATGTGGCGGTCGTCAACTTCGGATTCCAAGCAGCCCTGACAGCCAGTACCAACCTGAGCCTGACCTACAACGGCCAGTTTGCCAGCGACGCCCATGAGAACGGTCTTACGGGGTTGTTGCGGGTAATCTTCTAATAGTGTTTCGACATCCGCGACCGAGGGGCATCGTTGGGCATTGTCACATTGCACGCCTAAATGAGAGATACACGGATAGTAGGGCGATGGTGAATTTGATGTGCATGGCAGACCCTTCCTAGGCAAAAGTATTCCTTGACTCACATATTGGCGAACGGACTTTTCGAATTTTCTCTCCACATTATTTCGCGCCTCTCTTTCCGGCAGCAGCCTCAATCCGCTGCGCTTCATAGAGAACATCTTCCAAGCAGGAGTCTATGTTGTCGCGAACTTTGCGGTACTCATACGGCCCTCTCATTGCAGAGTCCGTTAAGCATTTTTCAAAAAGCTCGCTGGCTAGATCAAGTGCGTCGGCAGGTAGAGCAGGTACCTGCTCAAGGATTAAATCAGCGCTAGTGGCGAGCCGGTTGGAATCTGTGGCCAAGGCCCACTCACGCATGTTTGCGTCATGCAAGGTTCCGCCTTTATTCCAGCCTTCTCCGAAGCGGTTTGGTTCACCGCATGCGGCAAGAGCAAAGCCGGCAAATAGAACCGTAAGCCACTTCCATTGCATCTTCAGACATCCTTATCCATTCCTACGGAGCCGCGCTTCCTAAAGGATCGTACGGCAATTAGTGCGCAATCCATCCCTTGACCTTTGGAGCTCAAAGGGGACGGATTGAACCACCCCCGATATTTCGGACACCCATGAAAGGGGGCAATCCCCGAGGAGGTGTTTGGTGGAACAACGTAATCGGTTTACAGCAGAGTTCAAGCGCGAAGCTGTCCGTCTTCTGAAGACATCCGGCAAGCCAGCCGTCGTCGTCGCTCGCGAGTTAGGCATCCCACGAAATCGGCTCTACAAATGGGCCCAAGACATGCAGGACAAGGGCGATCAAGCATTCCAAGGCAGTGGTCGTCCGAAAGCCAGCAGCGATGAGCTAAGTGCGTTGAAGCGCGAGAACGCGCGGCTCTGGTTGCGCGCAAGTCGTCATGGGTCCGGCGAAATCACCAGCAGGGTCATTTACTATTCACCGAGTCGGCTGCCGCAGGTTGCATCCCGGCGGGCGTGATCAGAGGATGAAGCGCGCCACCTTGCCGTTTAGATCGCTGGCATGCTCCTGAAGGGAGCGCGTCTGCTTCTCGGCGGCCAGCGAGCCTTCCACCAAATCTTCGCCCAAGGTCTTGATGGTAATGACGTTACGGGTGATTTCCTCGGTGACAGAGGATTGCTCTTCGGCGGCCGAGGCAATCTGATGGGACATATCGGAGATTGCGCTCGCCGCTTCGCTGATTTCCTCCAGCGAGGTATAGGCCTGCTGCGCGTCAGCGACGCTGCGCTCCGCAAGGCCGGTGCTGTTGTCCATGCGTTCCACCGCATCGCGGGTGATTCGCTGAATATTGCTGACGGTGGCCTGGATTGATTTGGTTGATTCCTGAGTACGCTGCGACAACATGCGCACCTCGTCGGCAACGACGGCGAAGCCACGACCATGCTCACCAGCGCGGGCGGCTTCGATGGCGGCGTTGAGAGCCAACAGGTTCGTTTGCTCGGCGACATCTTGAATGCTGGTCAATACGTTGCTGATGGACTGAGAGTATTGGCTCAGTTCGTGAACCACTTGGGTGGCGGCATTGATTTCGCTGGACAGGTCGACGATTGAGCTTTGAGTTTTGCGCACCAGCTCCAAACCTTGGAGGCTACTAACCGAAGACTGCTGCGCCGAGACCGCAGTGCGCTCGGCGTTACCGGCGATTTCCTGGGTGGCTGAGGCCATTTCGGTGACGGCGGTGGCCACCAAGGTCAGTTCCTGTTGCAGACGTTCCAGGCTCTGCGCCGAGTTACTGCTGCCGTGCAGGACAATTGTGGACTCCTGGCCGATCTCAACAGCCTGCTGGCGCACGTGACTGATCAGGGTGTGCAAGCTGCCAACGAACTGGTTGAAATGACGGCCCAGTTCACCCACTTCGTCATCGGATTGCTGGGCGATCCGCTGGGTCAAGTCGCCATCGCCGCTGGCAATAACCTGCAAACCATGGGACATGGCACCCAGCGGGCGCAGTAACCATACGCACAGAGCGTTCACGATTAGCAGCGATAGCACCAATATAGCCATCAACGTACCTAGGGCCACCCACAGGCTATGGTGCAAAGGCGCGAGTAACAGTTCGTTATCGAGTACCAGCACAAGTTTTTCATGCTGGTGATCGATAGGGATCACGTACAGGCGTTGGCCTTGGTCATTGAGCAGGAATTGCGCTCCTTCGCTGGCAGCCAGCGATTGCAGTGTAGCGCTCGTGAGCGCCGGATATAGGCTGGCCACCACCTTGTCCAGGGCGTTCTTGTCGTTATGACCAAGGATGATCCCGTCATGGTCGACGAAGAACGCCGAACCGTTGCCTGGCAGCTTGATCTGTTTAAGCTGCGCGAGGATCTCGTTCATGCTTACGTCAGCACCCAGCACGCCCAAGGTGACGCCGTTGCGGCTGAGTACCTTGCCCAGCGACAGCACGTAGCTCTGAGTGGCGGCGGCCAGCGTCGGCGTAGAAAAGTACACCTCGTTAGGGGCCAGCAGTGCCTGCTGGTACCATTTCCACCTGCGCGGGTCGTTGTTGTCGGCCGGCAGAGTGGCCCCGTTGGCATTGATCTGGCTGCCATCGGGGCGGGCCAGGAACACGTTGTCAAAGCCACCCGAAACCTTGGCCTGCTGTAGCTGCGCCAACAGAGTGTCATCGCTGGCACCAGCGACCACCGAGGCCAAGGCCATCTGTTTACTGGTTAACCAATAACTAACGTTCGCGGCGAATACCTTACCGGTATTGCTCACCTGCTGAGAAATGTCCGTTTCGATATTGTTTCGGCTTTCTACGTAGTGGAGGACGGTCAGGCTGCAGCCAACGAGCATTAGCGCGACGCTGGCTGACAAGGCCAGCTTTTTTCCTAGAGTCAACTTCATAAAGTACCTCGCGTAGCAATGCGACATGGACACGGAACGCATCAGGAGTCGTTGGCACAATGTCGGCATAAGCACTCATGACTGAAGAACTACCCGGATAAAAGGGAAGGTATGGTTTTCCATTTATGATCGGTTACGGTCAGTGCTAGACACAGAGCTGCAGGACTGTCATTCATGGATCGAAATACATCATCCTCCAAGACGGCCTGGGTTCTGCGAAATGCCGAACCAGGGCGAATAGAATTTCGGTGGTCATGGCTACGACACACACCGCCACGACACCTACTCATGGGCCGGACACCGTCGGGCATACAGAGCTCCCATTTCAAAGGCATGCTACGCCACGGGATACCGAGGAATACGCTAGTGCTGCATCCAGACGAGTTGCACGACGGTATGGCCAGGACTGAAGCGGGTTTCCGTTACCGGATGGCCTATGTGGAACCCGTCATGATTCAGCAAATACTGGGCGGAGAATCACTGCCCTACCGTTGTGGGCGGGCTGTCCGACGACGCACGCCTTTGTAACGCCAGCCAACCTTTCGTGCAGGCAATGGATCATGCGCTCGACTCCCTGGAAGAGCAGGACGCTTTGTTCGACCTCGCAATGGGGCTGCGTGCGGTGGCAGGGAAGCCGAGACTTCACTGACCCAGCGTAGTCCCTCGCGAATCATTGTCTAGTCTTGCCTCGGCACGAGGGGCAATCCGGCGTTGGTACCAACACCGGAGATACTTATTAACTATTTCGATTTATCGGTGGCTTTACCGTCGGGACAATTTCTGCGGCCTGGGCGCTGGTACATGGGATTTTATCGAGGCGCTGGTTGCGCTGTTATCGACCCCTATTTGCGGCTTGCTTGGGTTATTTTTTTTACACACCCTGGGCCGATTTCAGCCGTATAGAGCAAGAAAAATAATTCCGTCCCCACTAAACAATGAACTTCGCCTCAGGGGCGGGCCGCGGTGCCTGGCTCACTGGCTGAAGTCGTAGACCCGATCCTGGGGGATGCCCAGCACCTGCTGCAGGGTACCGTTGCCACAGACCGTGGCGCTCATATGATCATTGCCGGCCAGTATCAGTAGGCCGATTAGCTGGCCAGGGTTCGCGCCGAGCATATGGGTCAGGGCGTTTTTGGCGAAATGGTTGCGTATAACCACCCAGGGAACCGTGGCCAGCGGAGTATCTGTGACGGGTAACTTGCTAACGCCTACTGGCAGGAATGCCACAGCTTGCTGCAAGTAGGCTTGTTTGGATGTGCGCATCTTGTCTGGGTCATAGCGGTCGTCACCGGCCAGCCCGGCAAACGCCACGTTGTTTCTCTGGTGCGGAGCATCGTGGAAGTAGACCGGTACCGCTTGCTTGGCTCCGGCGTCATATTTTCCTTGCTTGCCGTCAAAGCCGTCGGCCGCGGCGTATCGGGCCAGGTCTTTCAGCGTGATCGAGCTGTTCAGGGTCAGCTGTTCGCTGAAATAGCGGTCGAAGAATGCCTCTCCCACGGAGTTGTTTTGAGGATTCAGGATGCTTTCCGGGCCGACCGGGGTTTCCAGGGACAGAAAGCGGATCGCCGACATCCGCAGCAGTTTCTTGATGGCCTGCCGGCCGAGCTTCAGCGTATGGTCCTCGCCGATGATCAGTGGACCGCTCTGCAGGAGTTCGCGCATGTCTTCGAGCTGTTGAGTGGTGACCTTGGGCATGGGCCGAACCTCCGTTGTTGGCCATCATCGGACAGGGGCTGCTGGTGTATCGGGCAGCTGGCAAGCCCTTCAGGTATAGCGGCGGAACGCGGGACAGGCAAAAGGCGCTGCGCTTGGGCTATTGCTTGCTTAAGCGCATCAACGGGTGCTTTTACTTCCAGGAAAAGGGGCACCGATTTATTTTCCGTTCTCTAAATTCCCCCCAATCCGAAAATTAGCCGAGCAAAAAAACCGCCCCTTGTTCGCTCACGGCACCTAAACCTTCTGCTTTGAACTACCTTGGTGTGCAGCCCATAAAGCGTTGCGTTATCGGGATGATCCGCCCCCGAATTGGTCTGTGGCTGGAGCAGGGCGGGGGCTTCGTGGCTACCGAGGATCAGGGAGCTAGTGCAACGGCCATTGGCCCTGTGCGGTGGAGCGTTATCAGCAGAGCTGGCGGGCGCTTAACCGCGCGCCGGCCGTTGCCGGGGAGGGTGACCATGTTGTTTGAAAGCCAGCGCCGCCAGGTGGTGGAGCTTTGTGTGCAGCTTTCCTATAAAGGCTATTTCGCCGGTACCGGCGGCAACCTGATGCTGCGGGTGGACGCCACCCATGTGCTGGTCACGCCTTCGGCGCTGGATTACCTGAGCATGACTCCGGCCGACATCTGCGTGCTGCGTCTGGACGATCTGCAGCAGGTGGACGGCGAGCGCAAACCCTCGGTGGAAACCGCCATGCACGCCGGCATTCTCAAGCGGCGTGCCGATGTCGGTTGCAGCCTGCATACCCATCAACCGGTGGCCAGTGCCTGCGCGTTGATTGGCCAAGCGTTGCCGGTGCCGCAGCCACAGGCGGCGCTTCTCGGGGCGCGGATTCCAGCGGTGGCCTATCGCTACTCGGGCACCACGGCCCTGGCCAATAAGGTGGCGCAGGCGGTGACAGCGGATACCCAGGCCTATCTGATGAAAAATCATGGCGTGATCTGTCTCGGTCGCGACAGTGCGCACGCCGTGGCGGTGCTGGATCAGCTGGAAGCGTTTTGCCGGGCTCATCTGCAGCAGCTGATCAGCCAGCAGCAGGCACAACAGCCGGCGCGTGCTTCGGTGTTGGCGCGTTTGCTCGGTTCGCTGGGTGGCGCGGTATGAGCGTGCAGGAGCAACAGCGGGCGATGTGGCACAGCATCCGCGAACGACTGGGCAGCAAGCACTTGCAGGCGCAGAGCAGTGCGGCGATTTCCACCCGTGTACCGGGGACTGAGCAGTTCTGGTTTGCTGCCAGTGAGGCGGCGATGCCCAACCTGGTCACGCTGGGGGCCGATGGTGCCAGCGCGATTCAACAGCTGCATGCCCAGGTGTACGCCGCCCGTGCCGATATCGGTGCCATTGCATCGGGCTGCGGCCGTTACGGGCGGCATCTGTTGGAGGTCACCGGCGAGTTGCCGAATGTCTTTGACGAGCAGGTGCGTCATCTCAGCAAGTTGATGCCCGGCACCACCCCCTGGAAAACCCAGCTCGCCAGCGGCAGCAATGTCCTCAGCCATAACGGCGAACTGTTGGTGCTCGGCATGACCGGCGCGCGGCTGATGCTCAATGCCGAGCTATTCGAAAAATGCGCCCACGCTTATGTGCTGGCTGCCGCCACCGGCAAACGCATTGCGCAGTTGCCATGGACCGTCCGCTACTTGGCCACCCGCCGCCTGCGCAAGGATCAGCGGCGGGCGACGGCGCGAATGGCGCAGGGCCTGTTGGCGGAGGAGAGCAAGGGGTATTGAGAGCCTTGCTGGCGCTGTGTTTGCCCAGGCTGTGATTCAGGCCTGCAGTTGTTGCAGTTCCCGCTGCAGATTGGCCCGGGCACGCGCTTCCCAGAGCTGCTGCGTTTGCTGATGGCTGTACAGGTGCGGCATCTGCAGCAGGGTGCTCAGCACCTTGGCGCGGCCGGCGTTGAACAGCGGCTCCGGCACCCAGGCGAATTCCGCCCGGATGGCCTGGGTGTAGGCGTGATAGGCCTGCTCGGGCAGGGCCAGCACCGATAGATCGATATCCACCACCAGACCGGCATCGTCGGCGTCGGCCGGTTCGCTATGGGCGGTGGCGAGGATATGCCGGCGCACTTCGGCAACCCGCTGGGGAATGCCGGCACGGGTCAGCAGCTGTTCCGCCAGATCGGCGCTCAGGGCTTCGTTGTCCTGGCGTTGGGTGTTGTAGATGGCGTCGTGGGTCCACAGGGCGAACTCCACCGCTGGCAGGTCGTTGGCCAGGTGCTGAAGCGTGTCCAGATGCTTGAGGCAGGCGTCGATATGGGCCCCGTTGTGGTAGTGGCGCTGCGGCTCGCTGTAGTGCGCGGTCAGTTCGGCAAAGCTGTTGGCTGGCGGCGTGGCGCCCAGGGCACGCCAGAGTGTGTCCCAGCGTGAGGCGGATAAGTGCGGCATTCAGGCTTCCACCCGCTTGTCTTCAAAGGCCAGCTGGGCCTGGTTGAGTTCGTCGATATTGGCTTCCACCCAGTGGTCCAGGGCGCGAATCGGCGTGCTCAGGGACAGGCCCAGGGCGGTGAGGGAATACTCCACCCGTGGCGGCACTTCGGCGTAGGCCTGGCGGGTAACCAGGCCGAAACGCTCGAGGCGACGCAGGGTCTGGATCAGCATTTTTTCCGAAATACCGTCCACCTGGCGGCGCAGCTCGGCGGTGCGATGGGTGCCATGGGCCAGGGTGTGAATCAGCAGCAGGGCCCATTTGTCTGCCAGCACATCGAGCACATAACGCGCCGGGCAGGTGACGCTGAATACATTGCCGGCGCGGCAGGCGGCGTGGTCTTGGTCGTCGAGCATGGGGGTTCCCGGGTGGCTGAATTCATACTTACCAAAAGGTAGGTACTTGTGCCCTGGAAAGCAATCGCTAAGCTCATGGCTCGCGTGCTTCACGCGCTTCTGCCACCTGTTCAAGGACTGCTTATGAAACTGTATTTCTCCTCCGGTGCCTGCTCATTGGCCCCGCATATCGCGCTGCTGGAAGCCGGCGTACCGTTCGAGCTGGAGAAGGTCGATCTGAAGGCCAAGCTGACCGCCAGCGGTGCCGATTTCACCGCGATCAACAGCAAGGGCTATGTGCCGGCGCTGGTGCTGGACAACGGCCAGTTGCTGACCGAAGGCGCGGCGGTGCTGCAGTACATTGCCGACCTGAAACCCGACTCCGGCCTGGCCCCCGCCGCCGGTACCCTGGCCCGTTATCAGCTGCAAGAGTGGTTGACCTTTATTTCCTCGGAAATCCACAAGCCCATGGGCTCGATGTTCAATCCGGCGCAATCGGCGGATTGGAAAGCCGCCGTGACCGCCACCCTGACCAAGCGCCTGGATTGGCTGAACGCCCAACTGGCGGGCAAGGATTACCTGCTTAACAACCAGTTCAGCGTGGCCGACGCCTACCTGTTTACCGTGCTCAACTGGGCCAACTTCGTCGGTTTTTCGATGGCACCCTGGCCGGTGGTGCAAGCCTTCTCGGCGCGTGTTGCCGCGCGGCCGAAGGTGGTGGAAGCGTTGCAGGGCGAAGGCTTGGTTTGAGCTGAGGGGTAAGCACTCAGGTACAGCGCTGAATCCGTCTCTCCCACAGTGGGACGTGGGAGAGTGGCGCGGCGATCCGATTCAGCCTTGAGCTTTTGCTTTTTTCCGCCAGCGAATAACGCTATCCGCGCACCAGTTTGCGCAGGGCGAAACGGTTGGGGTGACAGGCTTCGGCTACATCGCGGGGCAGGGGCAACAGTTCGTTGTCCAGCCAGGCGGCCAGCAGCTCGCCGGCCAGGGGCGCGGTGATCAGCCCGCGCGAACCATGGCCACTGTTCACGTACAGGCCGGGCAACCAGGGGCACGGGGTGTCCGGATTTTGCCGGGCATCCTTGCGCAACACGCCATAGGCCTCGGCGAAGGCTTCGGCATCCGCCACCGGGCCGACGATGGGCAGGTAGTCGGGGCTGGTGCAGCGAAACGCGGCGCGGCCTTGCAGCTCGGCAACGGGCAAGGCGTCGGCATTCAGACGCTGGGCCAGGTCGGTGGAGATCTCCTTGAGCAATTGCAGATTGCTCGCGTGCTCGGCGGCTTTGAGGCTCAGGTCCTGGCTGTGAAAGTCGAAGCTGGCCCCCAGGGTGTGTTCGCCTTCGCGGGCCGGGGCCACGTAACCTTCGGCGCATACCACGGTACGCAAAGCGCTGCTGGCCGCGGTTTGTGGCAGCCGGGTGATTTGCCCGCGAATACGCTTGAGCGGCAGATGCGCGGTGGCGGCAAAGCCCTGCACATCGGCGGCGGTTGCCAGTACCGCGACGCTGGCGCTGGCAAGCAACTGCTCGCCATCCCAGGCCTGCCACTGCCCCTCGTGCTGACGCAGTTGCAGCACCTGTTGGTGCAGTTGCAGGCGCACATTGGCTTGTTCAGCCAGCACCTGGCACAGCGCTGGCGGATGCACCCAGCCACCTTGCGGGTAGAACAGCCCCCCGCTGGCCAGGGCGACGCCGGCCTGCTGCTCCGCTTCGGCGTGGGTCAGTGGTTGCACCAGATCGGCGGCAAACGCTGTTGCCAGCTTGGCTTGGCGTTCGTCTTCCTTAGCGTCGAAGGCCAGTTGCAGCACGCCGCAGGCATCCCAGTCGCGACCGCGTTGCAGGCGCTGGATCTGCCGGCGGGTATGGCCAAAGCCAGCCACGATCAGGCGCGACAGACTGGTGCCATGGGCCGAGAGTTTGAGGTACAGCACCCCCTGCGGATTGCCGGAGCCTTCCTGGGCAATTTCGCCGTGGCGCTCCAGCAGCGTCACCTGCCAACCGCGGGCGCCCAGGCTGGCAGCCGTGGCACAACCGGCCAGCCCGGCACCGATCACCAGGGCGGTGCGCGGCCCATCGAGCGGCGCGGGGCGGGCGTACCAGGCTTTGCTGCGCTCTGGCTTGGGCGCGTCTTGCAGGCCAATAAAGTGGCCTTTGAGCACTTCCCACTTATGCCCCAGGCCGGGTACCCGTTTGAGTTTGAAGCCGACGGCTTTCAAAGCGCGCCGCACGTCACCCTTGGTGGTAAAGGTGCCGAGGGTGGTGCGTGGGGTGGATAAGCGCGCGAGCTCGGCGAACAGCTCGGCGCTCCACATCTCCGGGTTTTTTGCCGGGGCAAAACCGTCGAGAAACCAGGCGTCGATTTCGCCGTCCAGTTGCGGCAGCAGCTCCATCACATCGCCAATCAACAGGGTCAGCACCACCCGCCCGTCATCGAAAAGCAGGCGCTGAAAACCCGGGTGCAAGGCTACGTATTGCGCCAGCAGCGGCTCGGCCAATGGCTGCAGTTCCGGCCACAGGCTCAGCGCCCGTTGCAGGTCGGTATGACTCAGAGGGTATTTTTCCACGCTGACAAAATGCAGCTGGGTGCCGGCGGGCGCAGTGCGGGCAAACAACTCCCAGGCGCAGAGAAAATTCAGCCCGGTGCCAAAGCCGGTTTCACCGATCACCAACTTGCCGTGGGCGGGCAGGGCGGCGAAGCGCGCGGGCAGGTCGTTGTTGTCGAGAAACACGTAGCGCGGTTCGGTCAGTCCGGCGCTGTTGGAAAAGTACACGTCGTCATAGGCCCGCGAGTGCGGTTGGCCGAGGTCGTCCCAGTCAAGTTGGGCGTTGGTGGGCGGAGCGTTTGGGCGGGTGTCGGACATGGTCGGTTCTGGCGCGGCAAGGCGCGCATTCTAGCTGATCCTGACGCGCCGCATGGCTTGCGCGGCGCAATCCGCTAGGCTGTGGCAAACAGTCAGGGAATGGAGCGAGTTTTTATGTTTGAGTCCGCCGAAATTGGTCATGCCATTGATGATGACGCCTACGAGGCCGAGATTCCCGCGCTGCGCGAGGCGCTGCTGGATGCGCAATTCGAATTGCAGCAACAGGCGCGCTTTCCGGTGATCGTGTTGATCAACGGCATCGAAGGCGCCGGCAAGGGCGAAACGGTGAAGCTGCTCAATGAATGGATGGACCCGCGGCTGATTCAGGTCAGCACCTTCGACCAGCAGAGCGACGAAGAACTCGCCCATCCGCCGGCCTGGCGCTACTGGCGTCAGCTGCCGCCCAAGGGCCGCATGGGGATTTTTTTCGGCAACTGGTACAGCCAGATGATCCAGGGTCGGGTGCATGGCCATTTCAAGGATGCCGTGCTGGACCAGGCGATCATTGGTGCGGTCGACCTTGAGCGCATGCTCTGCGACGAAGGCGCGCTGATCTTCAAGTTCTGGTTCCACCTGTCCAAGAAGCAGATGAAGGCCCGCCTCAAAAACCTTAAAGACGACCCCGAGCGCAGTTGGCGCCTGAGCCCGCTGGATTGGCAGCAATCGGAAACCTACGACCGTTTTGTACGCTTCGGCGAGCGCGTGTTGCATCGCTCCAGCCGCGATTACGCGCCCTGGTATGTGGTGGAAGGTGCCGACGAAAACTACCGCAACCTCACCGTGGCGAAGATTCTGCTCGAAGGCCTGCAGGTGGCGCTCAAAGCGAAAAAAAACGAGCAGCGTAACCCCCACGCCGGGCCAGCGTCGGTGAGCATCGACAACCGCAGCCTGTTGGGCAGCCTTGATCTCAGCCAGCGCCTGGACAAAGAGCAATACCAGAAACAACTGGCCAGTGAGCAGGCGCGCCTGGCCGGGCTGATGCGCGACAAGCGCTTTCGCAAGCATTCGCTGGTAACGGTGTTCGAGGGCAACGACGCCGCCGGCAAGGGCGGCGCGATCCGCCGTGTGGCGGCGGCGCTGGACCCACGGCAGTACCGCATCGTGCCGATTGCCGCACCCACTGAAGAGGAGCGGGCGCAGCCGTACCTATGGCGGTTCTGGCGGCATATACCCGCCCATGGCAAGTTCACCGTGTTCGACCGCTCCTGGTATGGCCGCGTGCTGGTGGAGCGGGTGGAAGGCTTCTGCAGCCCGGCCGACTGGTTGCGCGCCTATGGCGAAATCAACGACTTCGAAGAGCAACTGACCCGTGCCGGCGTGGTGGTGGTGAAGTTCTGGCTGTCGATTGACTCGCAAACCCAGCTGGAGCGTTTTCAGGAGCGGGAAGAAATCGCCTTCAAGCGCTTCAAGATCACCGAGGAAGACTGGCGCAACCGCGAGAAGTGGCCGCAATACGCCAATGCCGTGGAAGACATGGTCGATCGCACCAGCACCGAGCTGGCCCCCTGGACCCTGGTGGAAGCCAACGACAAACGCTTCGCCCGGGTGAAAGTGCTGCGCACCATCAACGATGCGCTGGAACGGGTGATCAATAAGGACTAGCGGCGGCACTCGCGGTTAAGCGGGGATCGGTGCGCATACACGGGATGAATAATCATCGCCCTGCCGGTTGGGGCGGTTTTATTCTAGGCACCAGCTGCACTCCAGCCCCCTTGAACAACCGAACAAAAAATGAGGTGCGTGATGCGTGAAGTAGTGATCGTCGACAGCGTGCGGACTGGCCTGGCCAAGTCCTTCCGTGGCAAGTTCAATATGACCCGTCCGGACGATATGGCCGCGCATTGCGTCAATGCTCTGCTGGAACGCAACAAGATCGACCCGGCGTCGGTGGAAGACTGCATCGTCGGTGCTGGCTCCAACGAAGGCGCGCAGGGCTACAACATCGGCCGCAACGTAGCCGTGCTATCGGGCCTGGGTACTCAGGTGGCGGGCATGACCCTCAACCGTTTCTGCTCCTCGGGCCTGCAGGCCATCGCCATCGCCGCCAACCAGATCGCCTCCGGTTGCAGCGACATCATCGTCGCCGGCGGTGTCGAGTCGATCACCCTGACGATGAAAAGCGTCAACACCGATAACCTGATCAACCCGCTGCTGAAAGCCAACGTACCCGGCATCTACTTCCCGATGGGGCAGACCGCTGAGGTAGTTGCCCGTCGCTACAACGTCACCCGCGAGCAGCAGGACACCTACGCCCTGCAAAGCCAGCAACGCACCGCGCGTGCGCAGGCCGAAGGCCTGTTCGACGACGAAATCGTGCCGATGGCAGTGAAATACCAGGTGGAAGACAAAGCCACTGGTGAGAAATCCATTGTGGAAGGCGTGGTTGATCGCGACGACTGCAACCGTGCCGACACCACCCTGGCCAGCCTGCAAGGCCTCAAGCCAGTGTTCGCCGAAGATGGTTCGGTGACCGCTGGTAACGCCTCGCAGCTGTCGGACGGTGCCTCGATGACCCTGGTGATGAGCCTGGACAAAGCCAAGGAGCTGGGCCTGGAGCCGCTGGCGTACTTCCGTGGTTTCACCGTGGCCGGCTGCGAGCCTGACGAAATGGGCATCGGCCCGGTGTACTCGGTGCCCAAGCTGCTCAAGGCCCGTGGCCTGGAAGTGGACGATATCGACCTGTGGGAACTGAACGAAGCCTTCGCTTCCCAGTGCCTGTATGCCCGTGACTTCCTCAAGATCGACAACGAGAAGTACAACGTCAACGGCGGCTCTATTTCCATCGGCCACCCGTTCGGCATGACCGGCTCGCGTCAGGTGGGCCACCTGGTGCGTGAGCTGCGTCGGCAGGGCAAGCGCTATGGCGTGGTGACCATGTGTGTAGGCGGCGGGATGGGTGCTACTGGCCTGTTCGAAGTCTACAAATAAGCCTTTCGGCTGAACAAAAAACCGCGCCTCGGCGCGGTTTTTTTATGCCCTCGACCCTGTAGGAGCGGCTTCAGCCGCGATGCTCTTGGCTTTGCCTTTTCCAGGGAATCGCGGCTACGGGGGCGTGCGCATCATCAATGCCCAATCACCCCATGCCGTTCGGCAAAGGTATGACTGTCGAGGATGTCGTCGCCTTGCATCTGCCGGCGTACATACAGGGCGATTTCCCGTTCGGCATCCACCCGGGTGAAATACGGGCCTTCCAGGGTGCCTTCGCGGGTGGCGAAGAAGTATTGGCCATTCACCGCACTGACGCGCTCGCTGCGGTAATGGGTGCCGGCTGCTGGGTCTTGGGTGCGTTGGCTGAACATAGAAATAGCTCCACAGGCGAGTTGGCTGATTTGAGTCTAATCAGCTTGGTCAAATCTGCTCTGGATGGCGATAGATGGTCGATAGTTCGCCGTGGATAGCCGCCTGTTGGCTGAATTTAAGCTTATTTGGCGTCAAGGTGCTGACGGGGTTCGTGTGCAAACTCCGTCATCCCAGCGCAGGCTGGGATCCAGGCTGTTGCAGGGGAGGATAGCTAGTCCTCACAGCCGAAATTCTGGGTCCCAGCCTGCGCTGGGACGACGGTGATAAGGCAGCCATACAGTTCAACCCCACAACTGTGCGGTGTATATAAATGCCCCGCTGCCTAGAATGGCGGCTTTGCCAGCATCTGCTGCGCGTTTTGCTCGATTGAGGCTGCCATGCATATCTCTTCCGGCCGTTGGGTTTACGGCTTGGTACTCGCGCTGCTGACCGCAGTGCTGTGGGGCGTGTTACCGATTCAGCTGAAAGAGGTGCTGAAGGTGATGGACCCGATCACGGTCACCTGGTATCGGCTGATCGTTTCCGGTTCCCTGTTGCTGATCTACCTGGCGCTGAGCCGGCGCTTGCCGGATTTTCGCCTGCTCGGCGGCAACGGTCAGGTGCTGTTGGGTGTTGCCGTGTTGGGCTTGATCGGCAATTACGTGTTGTACCTGCTGGGCTTGAAAGTGCTGAGTCCGGGCACCACGCAGCTGGTGATCCAGGTCGCGCCGATTCTGTTTCTGCTGGGTAGCGTGTGGCTGTTCCATGAGCGCTTCAGCCTTGGCCAGGCCATCGGGCTGGCGGTGCTGATCTTCGGCTTCGGGCTGTTCTTCAATCAGCGCCTGCATGAGCTGCTGACCTCGCTGGGCACTTACACGGTGGGGGTGTTGACCGTATTGCTGGCGGCCTTTGTCTGGACCTTTTACGGCCTGGCGCAGAAGCAGTTGTTAACGCGCTGGAATTCCATGCAAGTGATGATGGTGATCTACCTGGCCTGCGCCGCCTTGCTGAGCCCTTGGGCGCAGCCGGCGCAAGTGCTGCAACTGAGTGCGCTGCAATTCTGGCTGTTGCTGGCCTGCTGCCTGAATACCCTGGTCGCCTACGGTGCCTTTGCCGAAGCCCTGGCGCACTGGGAAGGCTCGCGGGTCAGCGCCACTCTGGCGATCACGCCCCTGGTGACCTTTGCCTCGGTGGCCCTGGCGGCGCAGTTGTGGCCTGAATATGTACACCCGGAGCAGATCAACTGGCTGGCGTATGTGGGGGCAGTGTTGGTGGTGCTGGGCTCGGCGGTGACCGCGATTGGGCCATCGTTGATGGCCAATCTGCGTGCCCGCCGCGCAACTGGGGAGTAACCGCACACCCTGTAGGAGCGGCCGCTCCGGCGCTCCGGTCAGCCGCGATGCTCTTGATCTGAAGAAACATCGCGGCTAAAGCCGCTCCTAAAGCTTGGTGCTTGGCTCACACGCCTGCGCCGAGTGCCTCTGCCTTGCGCAACCACGCCTGGCGCTGGGTTTCGTTGGACGGGCGAATCGGTGAGAACTGCGCCAGTCGCCGCGTCTTGATCCCGCAGAAACCGAGGATGGTGCGGGTCATCTGCCGGTGCGCGGGGGCACCGTAGATCCAGCGGAAGTACCAGGCCGGGGTGTCCATGGTCACCAGCAGGTCGGCAGTGCGCCCGGTCAGCAGCTTGTCCCACAGTTGCGAGCGGTTGCGGTATTTGAAGGCGAAGCCGGGCAGAAAGGTGCGGTCGAAAAAGCCTTTGAGCAGCGCGGGAATGCCGCCCCACCAGACGGGGTAGACGAACACCAGATGCTCGGCCCAGTGGATCTGCCGTTGCGCTTCCAGCAGGTCGGCTTCCAGGGTCTGGCTCTGGTCGTAGCCGTCACGCAGGATCGGGTCGAACTGCAGTTCGCCCAGTTTCAATTGCCGCACCACATGGCCCTGGTTGCGAGCGCCGAGGGTGTAGGCCTCGGCCAGGGCGTTGCAAAAACTGCTGCCTTTAGGCGTGCCGAGGATCAGCAGAATACGTTTGCCGTCGCCTTCCAGTGGCGTCGCCCCGCTCTTCACCTCATCACTCATGGCTGCCGGCCTCGAGCATATGTTCCGGACGTACCCATTCGTCGAACTGCTCGTTGGTCAACAGCTGCAGTTCCAATGCGGCCTCGCGCAGGGTGGTGCCTTCGGCGTAGGCCTTCTTGGCGATTTTCGCCGCGTTGTCGTAGCCGATATGCGGGTTGAGGGCGGTCACCAGCATCAGCCCGCGCTCCAGATGTTCGCCCATCTTTTGCGCGTCCGGCTGCATGCCTTCCACGCAGTGCTTCTGGAAGTTGCGGCAGCCATCGGCGAGCAGGCGGATGGATTGCAGCAGGTTATGGATGATCACCGGCTTGAACACATTGAGCTGCAGATGGCCCTGGCTGGCGGCGAAGGTGATGGTGGTGTCGTTGCCCATCACCTGGCAGGCGAGCATCGACAGGGCTTCGCATTGGGTCGGGTTGACCTTGCCGGGCATGATCGAGCTGCCTGGCTCGTTGGCCGGCAGACGCACTTCGGCCAGCCCGGCGCGCGGGCCGGAGCCCAGCAGACGCAGGTCGTTGGCGATTTTCATCAGCGCCACGGCGAGGGTTTTCAGGGCCCCGGCCAGGGTCACCAGCGGCTCGTGGCCGGCCAGGGCGGCAAATTTGTTCGGTGCCGATACCAGCGGCAGACCGGATAGCGCCGTCAGTTCGGCGGCAATCGCTTCGGCAAAGCCGTGCGGCGAGTTGAGTCCGGTGCCGACGGCGGTGCCGCCCTGGGCCAGTTCACAGACGGCGGGAAGGGCGGCACGCAGGGCACGCTCGGCGTAGCCCAGCTGGGCGACGAAGGCCGACAGCTCCTGGCCGAAGGTTACTGGGGTGGCATCCATCATGTGCGTGCGGCCGGTTTTCACCAGGCTCATATGCCGCGCCGCCTGTTCGGCCAGGCCGCCAGACAGTTCGGCAATCGCCGGCAGCAGATCGTGCAGCACCGCCTGGGCGGTGGCGATATGCATGGCGGTGGGGAAGGCGTCGTTGGAGCTCTGCGCGCGGTTGACGTGATCGTTGGGGTGCACCGGCAGCTTGCCGCCGCGCCCCTTGCCGGCCAGCTCGTTGGCGCGCCCGGCAATCACCTCGTTGACGTTCATATTGCTTTGCGTGCCGCTGCCGGTTTGCCACACCACCAGGGGAAACTGGTCGTCGTGTTGGCCGGCGAGGACTTCGTCGGCGGCTTGTTCGATCAGGCGGGCGATTTCCGGTGGCAGGTCGCCGATGCGGTCATTGACCCGTGCGGCGGCTTTCTTGATCAGTGCCAGGGCATGCAGCACGGCCAGCGGCATACGTTCCTGGCCGATGGCGAAGTTGATCAGGGAGCGTTGTGTCTGCGCGCCCCAATAGGCCTGCTCAGGAACGTCGATGGCGCCGATGCTGTCGGTTTCGATGCGATTCATGCTTTCTCTCCGCGGACTGTTCCGGCAGTTTAGGCGTTGTGCCGGCGGGCTGGTTCCATCCGTGGCGGATAAATCGTTACCGCGCTTGGCGTGTGGCGATCACCAGCGGGCGTTGGTGGTGCCGAGCCAGCCGAGGGCACCATCGACCGGCACCCGCTCGCCCTTGGGGCCGCGCAGCACGCCGTCGAACTGGCCGAACCACTGGCGGGTTTCGGCGTAGAAGGGGCCAACCTGCGGGCGGGCGATATGCTGCTGGCGGGGGGTGAATACCAGCGTCAGGCGTTCATCTTCGCTATTGAGGTGCCAGGGCGCGGAGGGGTTTTGCGGGTTGCCGGTGATGCCCAGCGGGCTGGTCACATGCAGCAGCTCGCCGCCGAACCACAGGGCGTTTTCCGACAGCTCGCTGCCGTCGGTCCAGCCCGAGCCAAAGTTACCGGCGATGCCGCCAGGGGCGGCGAATGCCGCACGGGTCCAGTGGGTATGCAGGGGCCAGACACCGCGGCCAAAGTCCAGGGCGGCAAAGCTCTGCCCGGGCTGACAGCGGTAGTGGGTGTGGCCCAGCTGCACTTCGCCACTCACCGGCAGGCCAACATGCCGCGAGGTGGCGTGAAAGCCGCCTTGGGCAAAGGGCACCACCAGATTGACCGAGTCGAGGTGGGCAGGGCGTTGTACATCCAGAGAAACCTGCAGCGTCTGCCCGCCAATATCCGGCACGGTGGCCAACAGCCGTGCCCGGCCGGGCTGCTCATCGACGCGGATCTGCAGCCGTGGGTGCTGGAAATAGTGCCCTTGCAGCGGCGTATCCGGCAGCTGACAGCCACGGGCAAAAGGCCGTAACTGGGTGTGGGCGACGGCATGGCCGGTTTTCAGGTCGAGAAAGTAGACGGCGCCATATCCCAGGTAGTCGAGATCGGCGACGGTCAGCGACAGCATCCAGTCCGGGGTGGTGATGCACCAGTGGTTCCAGCGCTTGCGACGCCCATAGTTGCCGGGCATGGCGCAATGGATATGGGGGCGGCTGGACCAGCCAATCGCCGGTGCCAGCAATTGACCCTTGGCATCGCACAAAGGCTGCCAGGGATCAGTGGCGAAGGCGTTGCTGAGGTTGCTCATCGAACACGTCCGTGTGTTGCTGAATGGGGGCGGCGGGAGGGCGAGCGGCGCGCTAGACGGCTCGCGCTGGTTTTCTAGCGCTTGCCAAGCGGCACCGGGTGTCTGCCAAATTGTTGGCGCGAAGAATGCCCTTCCTGGGGGGCGCTCGGCAAGTGCTGGCAAATGGCTTGTGGACCAACGGGGAGCCTGCATAACGTGTAGGTATTTTCTTATATGCCTCGGTGGTGCAACCCCGTGGGTTGAGCCGGGTCCAAGCAACGCGCAGAATGCCCAGCCTCCGGGATTCGCCTTTACCTGTAGATTTCATCCTTACCCATACCAAGGAAATACCATGACCCCGATTCGTACCCTTTTCGCTGCTGCCTTTATGATCTGCCTCAGCGGCCAGGTCTTCGCCGACGCCGCCAGCCACGCTGCCAACGCCGAAACCTTCCTGAAACTGGCCCACGCTGACAAACTCACCGCCCCGATCTACGCCCAAGTCGATCAACTCTTCGCACAACGCTTCGCCCAGACCCAAGCCCCGGAATCGAAAAAAGCCAAACTGGAAACCTACCAGGCCAAAGCCAAGGCTTCCCTGGACAAAGCAGTGGGCTGGGACAAACTCAAACCAGAGATGGTCAAGCTCTACACCTCCAGCTTCAGCGAACAGGAACTCAAAGACCTGATCGCCTTCTACCAGTCGCCACTGGGCAAGAAAGTCCAGGAAACCATGCCTCGCGTTACCGCTGAATCGGCACAGATGGCCCAGGGCAAACTGGAAGCCGCGGTACCTGAAGTCAACAATCTGCTGGCTGACATGACCAAAGAACTGGCCCCGGCCGATGCCAAAGGTGACGGCAAAGCTGCCGCCCCAGCCGCAGCCCCAGCCCCAGCCAAAAAGCCGTAATCGGAGCCTTCCATGAGCATGCGTGAACGCATTCAAACTACCCTGACGGCCCTTGCGCCCGAGTTCATCGATGTGCAGGACGAAAGCCACATGCACAGCCGTGGTCTGGAAACGCACTTCAAGGCCGTGGTAGTGACACCGGCATTCGCCGGCCTCAATGCGGTCAAACGCCATCAGAAGGTCTACGCCACTTTGGGTGACCTGATGGGGCAAATGCATGCCCTGGCCCTGCACACCTACACCCCGGAAGAGTGGGCTGCCACCGGAGCCGCCCCGGCCTCGCCGACCTGTGCAGGTGGGCATTAAGCCGCTGCCCTAGCTCCCGGAACCAGAAGCCGCCGCTTGAGTGATCAAGCGGCGGCTTTTTTGTTTCCGGTGTAGGGCGAATATGGCCGCAGGTCATATCCGCCATTGCGATCGTTGCGGCGGATATGCGCCTTACGTACGTGAGCATTAAAAGCGAGGACGCAACGCAGCATGGCCGACGACCAGAAGATCGCATAAAATGCGCGCCGCGCCAGCCGGCGCCATTTTCTACAAAGCACCCCGGTCCGCCCTTTGCGAGGGCGACCACCTGGAGAACTACCCCATGACACAATCCATCGTCGTGGCGGCGCTGTATAAGTTCGTCACCCTGACCGACTACGAAGCGCTGCGCGAACCGTTGTTGCAAGCCATGCTCGACAACGGCATCAAAGGCACCCTGCTGATCGCCCTCGAGGGTATCAACGGCACTGTTTCCGGTAGCCGTCAGGGCATCGACGGCCTGTTGGCCTGGCTCAAGCGCGATGCGCGTTTCGTTGATATCGACCACAAAGAATCGTTCTGCGA
The DNA here is from genome assembly GCF_054057335.1 of Pseudomonas sp. TE3786. Classification (NCBI taxonomy): domain Bacteria; kingdom Pseudomonadati; phylum Pseudomonadota; class Gammaproteobacteria; order Pseudomonadales; family Pseudomonadaceae; genus Pseudomonas; species Pseudomonas sp. TE3786. Next base: position 71,409 of record NZ_JBSRZF010000013.1, on the reverse strand, counting down.
TGAGCAGCCGTTCTACCGCACCAAGGTCAAGCTGAAGAAAGAGATCGTCACCCTCGGCGTTGCCGGCGTGGACCCCAATCTGCAGGTGGGCACCTATGTCGAGCCGCAGGATTGGAATGCGCTGATCTCCGACCCCGAAGTGCTGCTGATCGACACCCGCAACGACTACGAAGTGGCCATCGGCACCTTCGAAGGCGCGCAAGACCCGAAAACCAAAAGCTTCCGCGACTTCCCCGAGTACATCAAAGCCAACTTCGATCCGGCCAAGCACAAGAAAGTGGCGATGTTCTGCACCGGCGGCATCCGCTGCGAGAAAGCCTCGAGCTTTATGCTCGGCCAGGGTTTCGACGAGGTGTTCCACCTCAAGGGCGGCATTCTCAAGTACCTGGAAGAAGTGCCGCAGGAACAAACCCTGTGGAAGGGCGATTGCTTTGTCTTCGACAACCGCGTCACCGTGCGCCACGACCTCAGCGAAGGCGAGTACGACCAGTGCCACGCGTGCCGCATTCCGATTTCCATTGCTGACCGTGAGTCGCCGCACTATGTCGCCGGCGTCAGCTGCCCGCATTGCTGGGACAGCCTCAGCGAGAAAACCCGTGCCGGCGCGCGCGAGCGGCAAAAGCAGATCGAACTGGCCAAAGCCCGTAACCAACCCCATCCTTTGGGTTACAACGCCCGGGACAAAGGCCGCGATTGAGCTCGCCGCCCAAGCCTTTGCCATTTCCCGCTGTCCCGGCCACTGGAGCCTAAGCATGCAAGCGCGTCTGATCTATGTGATGGACCCGATGTGTTCCTGGTGCTGGGGCTTCGCTCCGGTATTCGATGCTCTGGCGCAACAGGCCCAGGCGGCCGGTGTCAGCAGCCATCTGGTGGCCGGCGGTTTGCGTGCCGGTACGGTTGCCGCGCTGGAGCCGACCACCAAGCGTTATATCCTCGAACACTGGCACTCGGTGCAGGACAGCACCGGCCAGCCGTTTACCTTCGAGGGGGCGCTGGCGGATGGTTTTGTCTACGACACCGAGCCCGCCTGCCGTGCCCTGGTGGCTGCGCGCCGGCTGGATGCCGACAGCGCCTGGCCGTTGGTAAAGCTGATTCAGCAGGCGTTTTATGTCGAGGGTCGCGACGTGACCCAGGCCGGTGTGCTGGTGGAGTTGGCCGAACGGGCCGGGCTGCCGCGCATCGAGTTTGCTGCTGCCTTCGACAGTGCTGCCGATCTGGCCGCCACCGCCGCCGATTTCGCGTGGGCACAGAACCTCGGCATTGCCGGTTTCCCCACCGTGCTGGCCGAGCACAATGGCCAGCTGGCCTTGCTCACCAATGGCTACCAACCCCTGGAACAACTTTCGCCGCTGCTGGCGCGCTGGCTGGAGCACAGCGCCCATGCTTGATCGCCTGAGCTGGGAAGAAATCCGCCGCCTGGCCCTGCGCCACAAGAAATCGCTGATCCTCGCCAATCTGGTGGCCGTCCTGGCCACCCTGTGCAGCGTGCCGATTCCCTTGCTGCTGCCGTTGCTGGTGGACGAAGTGCTGCTCAAGCAGGGCGATGCCGCGCTCAAGGTGATGGACAACTTCCTGCCCGCCGCTTGGCAGAGCGCTGTCGGCTATATCGGCCTGATGGTGGCGCTGACCCTGCTGCTGCGTGGTTCGGCCCTGGTCTTCAATGTGCTGCAGGCGCGGCTGTTTGCGCGGTTGTCGAAAGATATCGTGTACCGCATACGGGTGCGTCTGATCGAGCGCCTCAAGCGTATTTCCCTCGGCGAATACGAAAGCCTGGGCAGCGGCACCGTGACCACCCACCTGGTCACCGACCTCGACACCCTGGACAAATTCGTCGGCGAAACCCTCAGCCGCTTTCTGGTGGCCATGCTCACCCTGACCGGCACCGCCGGCATTCTGCTGTGGATGCATTGGAAGCTGGCGCTGCTGATTCTGCTGTTCAATCCGGTGGTGGTGTACGCCACGGTGCAGCTCGGCAAGCGGGTTAAAAACCTCAAGAAACTGGAAAACGACAGCACCTCGCGCTTTACCCAGGCGCTGACCGAAACCCTGGACGCCATTCAGGAAGTGCGCGCTGGCAACCGCCAGGGCTTTTTCCTTGGCCGCCTGGGCCTGCGTGCTCAGGAAGTGCGTGACTACGCCGTGGCTTCGCAATGGAAAAGCGATGCCTCCAGCCGTGCCAGTGGCCTGCTGTTCCAGTTCGGTATCGATATCTTCCGCGCCGCGGCCATGCTTACCGTGCTGTTCTCCGACCTGTCGATCGGCCAGATGCTCGCGGTGTTCAGCTACCTGTGGTTTATGATCGGCCCGGTCGAGCAGCTGCTGAACCTGCAATACGCCTACTACGCCGCCGGCGGTGCGCTGACCCGTATCAACCAGTTACTGGCCCGCGCCGATGAGCCGCAATACGCCGGTGGTGCCAACCCGTTCGTGGGGCAGCCGACCGTGGGCGTCGAAGTGCGTGGGTTGAGCTTTGCCTACAACGACGAGCCGGTGCTCGATGGCCTCGACCTGGTGATTGCGCCGGGTGAGAAGGTCGCCATTGTCGGTGCCAGCGGCGGCGGCAAAAGCACCCTGGTGCAACTGCTGCTGGGGCTGTACACCGCCCAGAGCGGGAGCATCCGCTATGGCGGTAAGAGCCTGGAAGAGATCGGTCTGGAAACTGTGCGTGAACACGTGGCAGTGGTGCTGCAACACCCGGCGCTATTTAACGACAGCGTGCGCGCCAACCTGACCATGGGCCGCGAACGCAGTGACGAAGCCTGCTGGCGCGCCCTGGAAATCGCCCAATTGGCGCACACCATTCAGGCCTTGCCAAAGGGCCTGGACAGCATCGTCGGCCGCTCCGGCGTACGTCTGTCCGGCGGTCAGCGCCAGCGTCTGGCGATAGCGCGAATGGTGCTGGCCGAACCGAGCGTGGTGATCCTCGACGAAGCCACCTCAGCCCTGGATGCCGCCACTGAATACGCATTGCACCAGGCCCTTGGCCAATTCCTGCAAGGCCGCACCACGTTGATCATTGCCCATCGTCTATCTGCGGTTAAACAGGCGGACCGGGTGCTGGTATTTGACGGCGGCAAGATTGCCGAAGACGGCGGGCATCAGGAGTTGATTGCCGAGGGTGGGTTGTATGCCAAGCTTTACGGGCATCTTCAGCACTAGTCGTTTCCAGGTCTGGCCAATCGCGGCTGAAGCCGCTCCTACAATATCGTGCGATCCGTAGGAGCGGCTTCAGCCGCGATGCTTTTAAGCCTTACCAATCCAGCTTCAATTGACTATGAAACTCGCGCTCAACCCCACTCAGCGGGTCGATAAAGCGCAGGCGTTGCGCCAGCAGCTTCAGCGGTTTGCTGTAGTCATCCACCGCGTCTTTTTCCAACTGTGGGTAAAACGGGTCATTGCAGATTCCCGCGCCCAGCGCGGCCAGGTGCAGGCGCAGCTGGTGCTTTTTGCCGGTCACCGGGTACAGCCCATAACGCCATAACTCGCCATTACGTTCGCGCACCTCCATCAGCGTCTCGCTGTTGGGCGTGCCTTCGCCTTCCTTCATCAAAAAGAACGGCTCGCCGGCCACCATGCGGCTCTTGTGCAGATGGGGGAACTGCACCTGGGGCAGCGCTGGGGCGATGGCTTCGTAGGTTTTGTGCATGGTCCGCTCGGCAAACATGCGCTGGTAGGCGGCGCGGGTGTGCGGCTGTACGGAGAACAACACCAGGCCGGCGGTCAGGCGGTCGATGCGGTGCAGCGGCACCAGGTCATGGCTGCCAAAGCGTTTGCTCAGGCGCGCCAGCAGGGTTTGTTCGACGTACTCGCCGGCCGGGGTCACGGACAGAAAATGCGGCTTGTCGGCGACTATCAAGTGCTCGTCGGCGTACAGCACGCTTTCCTCGAAGGGCACCGGGGTCTCGTTCGGCACTTCACGGAAATAGTGAATGCGCAGGCCTTGTTTGTACGGGTGCTCGGGGCCGACGGGGTGTTCGTGTTGATCCAGCACCTTGCCGCTCGCCATGCGCTCCAGCCAGGTATCGCGGCTGATGGCCGAGAAGTGCGCGCACAGGCAATCCAACACCGTGGGCCAGGGGCCGGCGGGGAGGTAGAGGGTGCTGCGGCGGGTGGGGAGGGGCATGGGCTGGGGACCGGGAAAAGAGGCGGGGATTTTAACCGGGTTTGGTTTGGGTTTGTCGTTCCAGGGATCGCGGCTGAAGCCGTTCCTACCTGGAATACCGGTCTGTAGGAGCGGCTTTAGCCGCGATCCCTGGAAACGAAGATCAGTTTTCCTGAGCGCGATACGCACCTGGCGTCAGCCCGGTCCACTTCTTGAACGCGCGGTGAAAGGCGGAAGGTTCGGAGAACCCCAACTGCTCGGCAATATCCTGAATCGCCAGGTTATCCCGCCCCAGATGGTAGATCGCCAGATCCCGGCGCAAGTGGTCTTTGAGTTCCTGAAAGCTCGAGCCTTCTTCACGCAAATGCCGGCGCAGGGTTTGCGGGCTGAGGTGCAGTTGCTGGGCCACGGCTTCGAGGTCCGGCCAATCGGCGCAATCGCGGCCGAGCAGGCGGCGGATCTGGCTGATCAGGCTGTCGCCGCCGTCCGGACGGGCCAGCAGGTCGGCGGGGGAGTGTTGGAGAAAATGCTTGAGGGTGCGTTCGTCTTGCAGCAGTGGCATGGCCAGGTAGCGCGCCTGGAACAGCAGGCTGGTGCTATCCGCATTAAAGCGTCGCGGGTTGGGAAACAGCAGGTCGTATTCGCCGCTGTGCTCCGGCTCGGCGTGGCGGAAGGTGGCTTCCTGCAGGCGGATGCGTTGGCCAATCAGCCAGCTGGCCAGGCGATGCCAGATCACCAGCAGGCTCTCCACCAGAAAGTGATCGGGGTCCAGCAGGTTGCTGTCATCCACCGTCAGCCGCGCCCAGTCGCCTTCGCGGCTCAGGCTGATCTTCGGCGCTTCCTCGAACAGGCTGTAGAACAGGGTGCCGCGGATCAGGGCCTTTTCCAGGGTGTGGCAGTGGATCAGGGCGTAACACATCATCGCGAAGGTGCCGGGCTTGCTGCGCCCGCGGCCAAAGCCCATGTACTCGTCGGCGAGTTGTTCCCAGAGCAGCTGCATCAATCGGGCGAACTGTTCGGGGGCCACCCGGGCGCGGGGTTCGTCGAGCAGCGCCGGCTGGATATTCACCTCACGCAGCAAGGCCGAACAATCGACGCCCTGGCGTTCGGCACCACGCAACGCGGCGCGGACGAAATGGCTGGCGATGGTGCGTTCACGCATGGGCTGGGCTCGGCAGGGAAGGGCGGGTCGATGGTAAGCAGGCACCGCGCCGGGAACAACCATCGCGGCCAAGGCTATGCTTTTTAGTGGGTGCCTGGGGGATATCCGCCAGTGGTTGGCGGAAAGCCGCCAATTTCACCCCGATATTGCGCGGGTTTTGTAGGCAAGGCCCTGTATTTAAAGGGCTTTAGCGAGTTTTCACAGGATGGCATGACCTCTGCAATAGGCGACGCAGGCCTGCACGCACACACCAGCAGGCTAGGCCAACAACAAAAATCCCTCCGGCTCAGGAGGGTTAGCGCACAGGCAGCGCGCGCATCCGGAATGATGCCGTGCGGTCGTTGAGGAACATGCCATGACCCGCAAACCGTTCTATAAGGTTCTTTATGTTCAAGTGCTGGTAGCGATTGCTATCGGTGTATTGCTTGGGCATTTCTACCCAGACACTGCTGTTGCCCTCAAGCCGCTCGGCGACGGGTTCGTCAAACTGATCAAAATGATCATCGCCCCCATCATTTTCTGCACCGTGGTCACCGGTATCGCCGGTATGCAAAGCATGAAGGCGGTCGGCAAGACCGGCGGCTACGCGCTGCTCTACTTCGAAATCGTGTCCACCATCGCCCTGCTGATCGGCTTGTTCGTGGTCAATATCGTGCAGCCAGGTGCCGGCATGCATATCGACCCGGCTTCCCTGGATACCTCGGGTATCGCCGCTTACGCCGATGCCGGCGCCAAGCAGAGCACCATCGAGTTCATCATGAACGTGATTCCGGCCACCGTGGTCGGTGCGTTTGCCGGTGGCGACATTCTGCAAGTGCTGTTCTTCTCGGTACTGTTCGGCTACGCCCTGCACCGCGCTGGCGACTACGGTCGCCCGGTGTTCGAGTTTATCGAGCGCATCTCCCAGGTGTTCTTCGGCATCATCGGCGTGATCATGAAAGTCGCTCCGTTGGGTGCTCTGGGTGCCATGGCCTTCACCATCGGTAAATACGGTGTCGGTTCGCTGGTGCAACTGGGTTACCTGATGGCCTGCTTCTACATCACCTGCCTGTTGTTCGTGCTGGTGGTGCTCGGTGGTATCGCCCGTTTCCACGGTTTCAGCATCCTCAAGTTCGTGCGCTATATCCGTGAAGAACTGCTGATTGTGCTGGGTACGTCGTCTTCCGAAACCGCGCTGCCGCGCATGATCGACAAGATGCAGAAACTCGGTGTGAACAAGTCGGTGGTCGGTCTGGTCATCCCGACTGGCTACTCGTTCAACCTCGACGGTACCTCCATCTACCTGACCATGGCCGCGGTGTTCATTGCCCAGGCAACCGACACGCACATGGACATCTCCCATCAGATCGCCCTGATCCTGGTGCTGCTGATCGCCTCCAAAGGCGCAGCAGGCGTGACTGGCAGCGGCTTTATCGTGCTGGCAGCCACGCTGTCTGCCGTTGGCCACCTGCCGGTTGCCGGCCTGGCGCTGATTCTGGGTATCGACCGCTTTATGTCCGAAGCCCGCGCCCTGACCAACCTGGTGGGTAACGGCGTGGCCACCATCGTGGTCGGCAAATGGTGTGGTCAGCTGGACAACGAAACGCTGCAGCGTGAGTTGAACCAGGGTGCCACCGCAGATGTAGTCGTAGAAGGCGAGAACAAACCCGCCCACGGTTAAAAATCTGCGTACCGTTTTACTGCCCCTTCACGAGAGGGGCGGCTCCTTACAGCCCGCTTAATGCGGGCTTTTTTTTGCCCATATGCTTATGCAATAAAAATTCTTGGCGGACGGCGCTTATGCTCGTATCTTCTCGTCACAACTTGTTATAACAAGTAGAAATTGACGAGAGCTGTCATGGCCGAATTGATCCCGCTGTCCCCCGTTCCGCTCTACACCCAACTCAAGGACGTGCTGCGCGCCCGCATCCTCGATGGCACTTACCCGGCATTGACCCGCATGCCCTCGGAAAGCGAGCTGGGCACTGCCTTTGCGGTCAGCCGCATCACCGTGCGCCAGGCGCTGGGTGATTTGCAGAAGGAAGGGCTGATTTTCAAGATTCATGGCAAGGGCACCTTCGTGGCCAAGCCCAAGGCCTTCCAGAACGTCAGCACCTTGCAGGGCCTGGCCGAGTCGATGACGCAGATGGGCTACGAAGTGCTCAACCGCCTCACCAGCGTCAAGCACCTGCCAGCTTCACCGCGGGTGGCCGAGCGTTTGCAGCTGGAGGAGGGCGCGCCGGTTACCGAGATCAAGCGCGTGCGCCTGGTCAACCGCGAGCCGATTTCCCTGGAGGTCACCTATGTGCCGGAGCACCTGGGGCTGCGCCTGGAAAAGGCTGATCTGGTGACCCGCGACATCTTTCTGATTCTGGAAAACGACTGCGGCATCGCCTTGGGCCATGCCGACCTGGCCATCGACGCGATTCTTGCCGACGCCGATCTGACCCGCGCCCTGCACGTACAAGAGGGCGCGCCGATTATGCGTATCGAGCGCCTAACCCACGACGCCGACGGCACCCCGCTGGATTTCGAATACCTCTACTACCGCGGCGATGCCTTCCAGTACCGCCTGCGCAGTGACCGTCACAAGGGGCACCACGTATGAGCCAGTACCCAACCATCGACCGTGAGTACGACATCGTCATCATCGGCGGCGGCACGGCCGGGCCCATGGCGGCGATCAAGGCAAAAGAGCGCAACAAGAACCTGCGCGTGTTGCTGTTGGACAAGGCCAACGTCAAACGCAGCGGCGCCATCAGCATGGGCATGGACGGCCTGAACAACGCGATCATTCCCGGCCACGCCACGCCCGAGCAGTACACCAAGGAAATCACCGTGGCCAACGACGGCATCGTCAACCAGGCCGCGGTGTACGCCTATGCCACCCACAGTTTCGAAACCATCGAACAGCTGGATCGCTGGGGGGTGAAGTTCGAGAAGGATGAAACCGGCGACTACGCGGTGAAAAAGGTCCACCACATGGGTGCCTACGTGCTGCCGATGCCCGAAGGCCACGACATCAAGAAGGTGCTGTACCGCCAGCTCAAACGTGCACGGGTGGAAATCACCAACCGGGTGATCGCCACCCGTTTGCTCACCGACGCCGAGGGTACGGTGAATGGCGTGATGGGCTTTGACAGCCGCACCGCCGACTTCCATGTAATCAAAGCCAAGGCGGTGATCCTCTGCTGCGGCGCGGCGGGACGCCTGGGTTTGCCGGCCTCCGGTTACCTGATGGGTACCTACGAGAACCCGACCAATGCTGGTGATGGCTATGCCATGGCCTACCACGCCGGTGCCGAGCTGGCGAACCTCGAGTGCTTTCAGATCAACCCGCTGATCAAGGACTACAACGGTCCGGCCTGCGCCTATGTCACCGGTCCCCTGGGCGGCTACACCGCCAACAACAAGGGCGAGCGCTTTATCGAGTGCGACTACTGGAGCGGGCAGATGATGTGGGAGTTCCACCAGGAGCTGGAAAGCGGCAACGGCCCGGTGTTCCTCAAGCTCGATCACCTGGCCGAGGAAACCATCCAGAACATCGAAGAAATCCTGCACAGCAACGAGCGCCCCAGCCGCGGGCAGTTCCACGCCAACCGCGGCACTGACTACCGCCAAAGCATGGTGGAGATGCATATCTCCGAGATCGGCTTCTGCTCCGGGCATAGCGCGTCTGGCGTGTGGGTCAACGAGAAAGCCGAGACCTCGGTGAAAGGCCTGTATTCGGCCGGGGACATGGCCGCCGTGCCGCACAACTACATGCTCGGGGCCTTTACCTACGGCTGGTTCGCCGGCACCAACTCGGCGGACTACGTGGCCGAGCGTGAATTCACCGAGCTCGATGCCGGGCAGATCGAACGCGAGCGCGCCCGTGTTTATGCGCCGCTGCTGCGCGAGCACGGCCTGCCGCCGGCGCAGGTGGAATACAAGCTGCGCCGTTTCGTGAATGACTACCTGCAGCCGCCGAAAGTGACCAAGAAAATGCAACTGGGCCTGGACCGCTTTGCCGCCATCGAGCACGACCTCGATCAGCTCAAAGCCAACAACGCCCACGAACTGATGCGCGCCCTGGAAGTCAGCGTGATTCGCGACTGCGCCGAAATGGCCGCGCGTGCCTCGCTGTTCCGCACCGAAAGCCGCTGGGGGCTGTACCACCACCGCGTCGACTACCCGCTGCGCAACGACGCCGAGTGGTTCTTCCACTGCCACCTGCACAAAGGCGCCGATGGCCGTATGACCAGCTTCAAAAAGGCGGTGGAGCCGTACCTGATCGCCCTCGATGACGAAGAACAGCAGGCCTACAACCGCCTGCGGGTAAAGGCCGAAGCGGCCGCTTGATTTTCAGTAGCGAAAACGAGAGAGCCAGAGGCTCCGAGGACACCGTGTCATGGCCTATCAGCCCCAGGAAATCTTCTTCCGCAGCAATGCGCCGGTGACCATCGACGAAGACAAATGCATCGCCGAAAAGGGCTGCACCGTCTGCGTCGAGGTCTGCCCCATGGACCTGCTGGCCATCAACCCGGCCACCCAGAAGGCCTATATGGCCTTCGACGAATGCTGGTACTGCATGCCCTGCGAAAAGGACTGCCCGACGGGGGCGGTGAAGGTTGAGATTCCGTATCTGCTGCGCTAAGTCGCTAACTTAATACGTAGAAACACAGGTCGTCCCGGCGAAGGCTGGGACCCAGAATCTTCAGCGTTACGCAAAGCGATGCAAGACGCGAGATTCTGGATTCCTGCCTGCGCAGGAATGACGGTGGATTAAAAAAAACGCCATCCGCAAACCACGGACGCCTTGCCTGCAACACCCCTCGTTTCCCACCACCAGAACCGTGGCGGAGACGATTCAAATAACCATGATTCGAGGGGCACCACCCATGCACTTGCGTAGCAAACTCGCCGGCCTCGCGCTGGCCGTCGGCCTGGCGTCAACCCAGGCATCCGCCGACACCATCCGCATCGCCATCGGCACCCAGGACACCACCATCAACTGCGCCACCGGTGGCCTGTTGATCCGTGAACTGGGCTTGCTGGACAAGTACCTGCCCCACGACGGCAAGTACAAGGACGCCAAGTACCAGGTCGAGTGGAAAAACTTCACCAGCGGCGCGCCGCTGACCAATGAGATGGTCGCCGGCAAGCTGGATTTCGGTGCCATGGCCGACTTCCCTGGCTCCTTTAACGGCGTGGCGTTCCGTGATGCCGGCAAGCAGAGCCTGTTTATCAGCGTGCTGTCGGGCAGCACCAGCGGTAGCGGCAACGGCATTGTGGTGCCGGCTTCGTCTGCGGTGCAGTCGCTGGCGCAGTTGAAGGGCAAGACCATCTCGGTACCGTTCGCCTCCACCGCCCACGGCATGCTGCTGCGCGCTGTCGCTGCGCAAGGTTGGGACCCGGAGAAGGACGTGAAGATCATCGCCCAGGCCCCGGAGATCGCCGGTTCGGCGCTGCGCAGCAACCGCATCGAAGCCCACGCCGACTTCGTGCCGTTCGCCGAGCTGTTCCCCAACCGCGGCTTCGCTCGCAAGATCTACGACGGCTCACAAGCCAACGCACCGACCTTCCACGGTGCCCTGGTGGCTGGCGACTATGCCAAGCAGTACCCGGAAATCGTCACCGCCTACCTGCGCGCCAGCCTTGAAGCGGACCAACTGATCGCCGCTGAACCGGAAAAATACAGCGAGCTGATCGAGAAGGTCACCGGCGTCGAAGCCGAGGTCAATTACCTGTTCCACGGCCCACTGGGCCTGCAAACCCGCGACCTGACCTGGAAGCCCGAGTACCGCAAAGCCGTGGCCACCGCCATCGACACCCTCAAGCTGCTGAAGAAGACTGACAAGGGCCTGGACGTCGAACAATTCGTTGACGACCAGTACATCCGCGCAGCCTTCCAACAGTCCGGTCTGGACTACGACAAGGCCCTGGCCAACTACGCGCCGGCATCGCTCAAGGCCAACGACGCGATCACCGGCAAACCGATCACCGACTTCAAGCGCCTGGCGCAGATCTGGGTGCGCGGCGAAGACAAAGTGCGCCACTACAGCTCGCCGGAAGAGGCGCTGAAAGCCCTGGCGGACCTGGAAAAAGAAGGCAAGGACATCCGCGCCATCTACGCCCAGGCGGCCGACAGCGGGATCAAGTTGCTGGCGAGCCAGGCGTGGTTTGTGCGTAACGGCAAGGGTGAGGTCAGCGCGTTCCTGCTCAAGGACCAGGCTGAACAGTTCGCCCAGCAGCATGGTGGTACAACGCTGGATTTCGTTAGCGTTAACCAGCAGGCAGTTGTAGGGCTTTAACTAATCTGGGCCCCAGCCTGCGCTGGGGCGACGGAGTTCTTGCCCCAAACCTCCGTTATCCCTGCGCAGGCAGGGATCCAGAGTCATGCAGGAGTACGCGATGCCCCGTTCCACTTTCTTGCGCTGGCCCCTGCGCCTGACCTCGCTCGCCCTCTGCCTGCTGTTCTGGCAGGTGGCCGCCAGCCAGCGTCTGGACTTCGGCCTGCTGACCTTTACTTACGTGCCGACTCCAAGCGCGGTAGCCCAGGCTGCCGTCGCGTTGATGGAAAGCAGCAAGCTCTGGGCGCACCTGTCCAGCAGCCTGCTGCGGGTGTTCGCCGGTTACCTCGCAGCGGCGCTGTTCGGTGTCGTGCTGGGCGTCGCTATCGGCCGCTGGAAGTGGGCTGAAGACACGCTGTTGCCGCCACTGGAAGTGCTGCGGCCGATTCCGGCGGTGGCCTGGATTCCCCTGGCGATTCTGATGTTTCCCTCGTCCGAGCTGTCGATGGTGTTTATCACCTTCACCGGCGCGCTGTTTCCGGTGTTGCTTAACACCGTGCACGGCGTGGAAGGCGTCGACCCACGGCTGATCGCTTCAGCGCGCAGCCTCGGTGCCGGGCGTTGGGCGATTCTGCGCGAAGTGGTGTTGCCTGGCGCAGCGCCGAGCATCGTCACCGGTCTGGCCATTGGCATGGGCACCTCGTGGTTTTGCCTGGTGACCGCGGAGATGATCTCCGGCCAGTTCGGCATCGGTTATTACACCTGGGAGTCGTACACCATTCAGAACTACCCGGACATTATCGTCGGCATGCTGTTGATCGGCGTGCTGGGTATGGGCAGCAGCGCCCTGGTCAAACACCTGGGCGGCCTGCTGACGCCTTGGTACCGGGGGAGAGGTTGATGACCAGCCATGAGAGTTTTCTGTCGGCCGGGCGTATCGAGGTGGAGCGCCTGACCATACGCCTGGGCGAGGGCGCGCAGGCGTTCGAAGCCGTGCAGGCGCTGGACTTCAGCATTGCCGCCGGTGAATTTGTGTGCATTCTCGGCCCGTCGGGCTGCGGCAAATCGACCTTGCTGGGTGCCCTGGCCGGTCATCTGCAACCCAGTGCCGGTGTGCTGCGGGTGGATGGCGAGGTGGTCGCCGGGCCATCGCCGGCGCGCGGCATGGTGTTTCAGCACCACACCCTGCTGCCCTGGCGCAGCGTGCTCGACAACGTCGCCTTCGGCCTGAAGATGCAGGGCCTTAACAAGCTCGCCCGGCGTCAGCAGGCGCGTGAATTTCTCGGCCTGGTCGGCCTGCAGGATTTCGCCGCCCGCTGGCCCAACCAGCTTTCCGGCGGCATGCAGCAGCGCGCGGAAATCGCCCGGGTGCTGATCAACCGTCCGCGCCTGCTGCTGATGGACGAACCCTTCGGTGCCCTCGACGCGCAAACCCGTGGGCGCATGCAGGAGTTGCTGCTGGACATCTGGGGGCGCATCCGCACCACGGTGGTGTTTGTCACTCACGATATCGATGAGGCGCTGTTTCTCGCCGACCGCATTCTGGTGATGAGCCCGCGCCCGGGGCGTTTTATCGAAGACCTGCGCCTGGACTTTCCCCGCCCACGCCGCGCCGAGCTGCTGACCAGCCCGGCCTTTACCCACCTTAAACGCCACTGCCTGGAACTGCTGCGCCACGAAGAAGGGCGCGAGTTGCCACGCCTGACCCCGCTGGGTTTGCCCAGCGATCACCCGCCATTGCGAATAGCCCTATGACCGACCTGACGACTGACCTTTCTACAGAAAATGCCGAGATTCTCGACCTGCAGCCACGCCTGGACAGTTCCGATGCCGGCGTGCGGCGCATTGCCCTGATCGACCTGGCCGATCTGGAAGACCCGGACGGCTTGCCCTGGCTGATCCGCGCCCTGGCCGACGACCCGGCCGCCGAGGTGCGCAGTGAAGCCGCACGCTTGCTGGAAGCCTGGGAGGAGGCCGAGGTGGTCAGCGCCCTGTGCGCCGCCCTGGCCGATGCCGATGAAGCGGTGCGCGGTGCGGCGGCGCAGAGTCTGAGTGAACTGAAAAGCCTTGAGGCTGGCCGCGTGGTCTTGCCTTGGGCTGTCCATGCCGATGCCTTTGTACGGGCCAGCGCCTTGCGCGCCCTGCGTGAGCTGCGCTTACCGGAAAGCGCACCAGCAGCCGTGCTCGCCTTGAACGACAGCGATGCCTTTGTCCGTCGCGAGGCGGTGGGTATTTTGGGTTGGCTCAAGCAGCACAGCGCCTTGCCCGACCTGGCACGCCTGGCCAGCGCCGACCCCGACGCCGAGGTGCGCCGCGCCGCCACCGGGGCGCTGGGGCTGGCCAGCGATGCCAGCGTGCTGCCGGCGTTGCAGACGGCGCTGGCCGACCGCGCCTGGCAGGTGCGTGAAGAAGCGGCCACCACCTTGGGCAAGGTCGGCCTCAGCGAGGCCGGGCCGATGCTGATCACCGCGTTGCAGGACGACTACTGGCAAGTGCGTCTGCGCGCTGCCCGGGCGCTAGGCAAGCTGCGCTTTGCCGGCGCCCTGGCGGCCTTGATCGAGGTGCTCGGCCACGCCATCAGCAACCTGCGCAAAGAGGCGGCCCTGGCCCTTGGCGAACTGGCGAGCCGCGAGGCGTTGCCGGCCCTGCAAGCGGCAGAGCAGGACAGCGACCCGGAAGTGCGTAAAGCCGTGCGGATCGCCATCGCGCAACTGCAGGCATTGAACTGATGGACGCGCCACTGGCTTTGCGCAATCGCCGCCAGGAGAGGCAGTTGCAGATCGAATGGGCGACGGGCGCCAGCGTCGAACTCAGCCATGCCCGTCTGCGCGCTGCCTGCCCGTGCTCGCAGTGCCGCGCGGCGCGGTTGGGCGGGCGTATTGCGCTGGTTGACGAGCAGGTGCAACTGACCGCCATCCATGCCCAGGGCTACGGTGTGCAACTGGTGTTCAGCGATGGCCATGAGCGCGGGATTTATCCCTGGGCCTATCTGCAAGAGCTGAGCGTTGCGTAGGGCAGGGCGCTAGTCCAGAAAGCAGCGATCAAACAGATAGAGGCTGGCCGGCTGCAGGTTCTCCAGCGTGGCCTGGGGACGGCCGCCATCACCATTCTTCTTGCGTCCGGTCTCTTGCAGATGGCCGGCCTCGCACATCTTCAGCAAGCGCTGACGCATGCTGGTCTTCAGCACCGGGCGGCCCAATACCAGCGAGAAAATCGTCACCGCCTCGGGGGCGCTGAACTCGGTGCCGAGAAACATCAGCGGCAAGCTGCTGTAGGTCGATTTGGACAGCAGCCGCTCCTGGGTGGCGGCCACCAGCTGATTGTGGTCGAAGGGTAGTTTGATCGCGGCGCTGGCCACTTCACTGAGGGGGAAAAACGCCTGGCTGTCCGTCAGCGGCGCCTGGTCGCCGGCAATCGCCAGGTAGAAGGTCGATGACGACCAGCAGCGCGGATCGCGGAATGCGTCGCCGACCGTGCCCACTTGTTCGAGATAGGCTAGCGGCATACCAACCTTGCTCGAGGCGCGCAGACGTTTTACTGCGTCGTCCAGGCTGAGGTCCAGGGTGCTGCCGTTGACCACGATACCGGGCAGCGCCCAATGCGCGGCGAAGGGTTCGGCGTCGCGTTGGATCAGCAGAATCTGCAGCTCGTGAGCGTCACGGCAATAGCGCAGCACGCAGAGGTCAACGGTGTGCAGGTAGGCGCTTTTTTCTTCGCTGGGTGTTGGCATGGCTGAACATCGAATCTGCTGGGGGAACGGCTGACAAGGTATATGTCGTGTACTTTGTTTTCAACAATAAACAGCATCGCGGCTGAAGCCGCTCCTACGGAACCGTAGATTCTGTAGGAGCGGCTTCAGCCGCGATCCCTGCAAACGACTTATTTAACTTCTCCTGTTGATTTAAAAGTACACGACGTGTACTTTGTGCTCGTCCACAGGAGAAACCGCCATGAACAGCTCGCCGATGAAAACCGCTTCCTTCGATGTCGATGCGCAGAAAAGCTTCACGCCGCTGTGCCCGGACGAGTTGCCGGTGGCCGGCGGCGAACTGATCGGCGCTGAGCTGAACTACATGGCCAGCCTGGCCAGCGTGCGGGTGGGCAGCAAAGATGCGCATACCCCGCAAGCACCCTGGGTGGTGAAAACCCACGCCGACATGCTGCAACCGACGCAACTCGAACATGCCGACCTCACCTGGGTCAGCCACTGCGTACCGGGCACCGAGGGTTTCACCTTGCTCGACGAGTTGCCGACCCCCTACGACTACGACTACTTCGTGTGGAAGGGCGTCGAGCCGGACCTGCATCCCTACGGTGCCTGCTACCACGACCTGCACGACAAACTGTCCACCGGGGTTATTGAATACCTGCGCAGCCGGGGCGTGGAACGGGTGATAGTCGGCGGGCTGGCATTGGACTTCTGCGTCAAAACCACCGCCTTGCAACTGGCCAAAGCCGGTTTTCAGGTGATCATTCAGCTTCCCGCCTGCCGCGCAATTAGCGAAGATGGCGCCGCGCAGGCAATCGCCGATATGCAGGGTGCCGGTGTGATCATTTCCAGCAACCGTGCGCAATTAGCCTCACTGGTAGGCGTTTAAGGACAACATCATGGAAAGTGCCTACGACCGCGACAGCGGAGTGATTCAGAGCCTTCTGGATACCGATTACTACACCTTCACCATGATGCAGGCGGTGTTGCACCAGCACCCGAACGTCGATGTGGAGTACCAGTTCATTGTCCGTTCCGAGGAAAACCTCGGGCACCTGATTCCGCAGATCCGCGAGGAGCTGGAGAAGCTCGCCGCCATGCGCATGCGCGAAGACGAGCTGCGCTTTCTGTTCGACAAGCGCCGCCGTGAATACCTCACCGCCGATTACGAGCAGTTCCTCGGCCTGTACCGCTTCAACCTGCGCTACATCCTGGTCAATCAGGTGGACGGCCAGCTGAATATCCGCGTCCGTGGGCCGATGCTGCACTGCATCATGTTCGAGCAACCGGTGCTGGCGTTGGTCAGCGAGCTGCGCAATCGGGAAAAATACCCCGAGGTGGAGCTTGAAGACGTTACCCGCAAGCTCTATCAGAAGTTCGACTGGTTGCGTAAAAACGCCAGTGAGGAAGAACTGGCCGAGTTTCGCGTATCGGATTTCTCCACCCGCCGGCGCCTGTCGTTCAAGGCCCAGCGCGAGGTGGTGAATATCATGCGCCGCGACTTCCCAGGGGTATTCGTTGGCACCAGCAACGCGCACCTGGCCTATGAGTTCGACTTGCCGCTGATCGGCACCATGGCGCACCAGTGGCTGATGGTGCACCAGCAGCTCAGCCGCTTGCGTGAAAGCCAGAACGCCGCGCTGGAAAACTGGGTGCGTGAATACCGTGGCCGTTTGGGCATCGCCCTGACCGACTGCATCAGCACCGACTTTTTCCTCAAGGACTTCGACCTGTATTTCGCCAAGCTCTACGACGGCTTGCGCCAGGACTCGGGTAATCCGATTGTCTGGGCCGACAAGGTGCTGGCGCGTTATGCCCAACTGGGCATCGACCCGATGACCAAGGACCTGATGTTTTCCGATGGCTTGAACTTCGAAAAATGCCTGCCGATCATTCGCCACGTGCGTGGTCGGGCCAAGTTCGGTTTTGGTATGGGCACCAGCCTGGCCTGTGATGTCGACGGCGTTGAACCGCTCAGCATCGTGATGAAGCTGGTGCGGGTACATGGCGAACCGGTGGTGAAGTTCTCTGATGACCCGATCAAGAACGTCTGTGAAGACGCGTCATTTTTGCAATACGCCGCCAATGTGTTTGGCGTGCGCGACACTGAACAGCCTGTAGGAGTGTGAAATGAGCACCGCGAAGCAAGATGCGATTGCCCGTGAACTGGGGGTTAACCGGCAGCTGGTCGAAGGCGGCGAGCAGGCCGAAATCGCCCGCCGTATCGACTTTATCAAGGGCGTGTTGAGCAGCTCCGGCTGCACCTCGCTGGTGCTGGGTATCAGCGGCGGCGTCGACTCGCTGACCGCTGGCCGTCTCTGCCAGTTGGCGGTGGAGCAACTGCGCGCCGAGGGCAAGCAGGCACAATTCATTGCCGTGCGCTTGCCGTACAAAACCCAAGCCGATGAGCAGGATGCCCAGGCGTCGCTGGATGTGATCCAGCCAGACCAGACCACCGTGGTGAATATTGCTGACGCTGTCGAAGGGCTGATGGCCAATGTCGCCATCGACGGGCTGACGCCGGCACCGAGCCTCACCGACTTTGCCAAGGGCAACGTCAAGGCGCGCACGCGCATGGTGGCGCAGTACGCCATCGCCAACTTCAGCAATGGCCTGGTGGTGGGAACCGATCACGCCGCAGAGGCGCTGATGGGCTTTTTCACCAAGTTCGGTGACGGTGCCTGCGACCTCGCGCCCCTGACCGGTCTGTGCAAAAGCCAGGTGCGCATGCTCGCCGCGGCCCTCGGTGCTCCCCATCGTCTGGTGTTCAAAGCGCCGACGGCGGATCTCGAAGAGCTGGCCCCCGGCAAACTCGATGAGACCGCTTACGGTTGCACCTATGAGGACATCGACGGCTATCTGCTGGGTAAGGCGGTAGCGCCGGAAGCGACCGCCATCATCGAACGCGCCTTTGCCAAGACCGCACACAAACGTGCCCTGCCACGGGTGCCGGAATAGGTGACGGCGTTGCACGTTGAGGTGGCAGTGGTCGGCCTTGGTGCCATGGGCGCGGCCACCCTGTACCAATTGGCCAAGCGCGGGGTGAAGGTGGTCGGTATCGACCGTTTTGCACCTCCCCATGACCAGGGCTCCAGCCATGGCGACACGCGCATCACCCGCCAGGCGGTGGGCGAGGGCGACGCCTATGCGCCGTTGGTACGCCGTGCCCAGCAGATCTGGCGCGAGCTGGAGGCCGAAACCGGTGCCCAGCTGTTCGAGCAGTGCGGCGTGCTGGTGATGACCTCCAGCGAAACCGCCACTTCCCACCATGGCACCGCCGATTTCACCGAACGCACCCTGTCCCAGGCGCGCCGCTATGGCATCGAGCATGAAGCGCTGGACGCCGCGCAAATCCGCGCGCGCTTTGCGCAGTTCGCCCCGCTGCTCGACAGCGCCACCGGCTACTACGAACCGGGTGGCGGTTATGTGCGTCCGGAGCAATGCATCGACACCCAACTGCAGTTGGCGCGCCAGCACGGTGCCGAGCTGCTGACTGGGGTGACAGTCACCGCCCTGGAGTCCAGCGCCGAGCAGGTGACGGTGTTCAGCAGCGGACCCACCGTGCATGCCAAGCGAGTGATCGTCTGCGCCGGCATGTGGAATGCCGAGCTGCTGGGGGCACCGTTCGACCGGTTGCTGCGGGTTTGCCGGCAAAAACTCTATTGGTTCGAATTGGCGCAGCCGAGCATTTTTCCCGCGTTATCGCCGACCTTTATCCTCGCCCATGGGCCGACCGACGAAGACCTGTGTTACGGCTTTCCGCCGATGCCGGGGGAGCACTCGATAAAGATCGCCACCGAGCAATACGGCGTCAGCACGGTGCCCGCTGCGCTGGATCGCCAGGTGACTGACGAAGAATGTGCCGAGATGTTCGCCGGCCAACTGCTGGGCAAGATCGCCGGGGTAACACCCAAGGCGGTGAGGACGGCGGTATGCACCTACACGGTGACGCCGGACTTCCACTTCATCATCGATCAGCATCCGACGCAGCCCCATATCACCGTAGTCAGCGCCTGTTCCGGGCATGGCTTCAAACATTCCGCCGCCATTGGCGAAGCGCTGGCCCAGCAGGTGGTCGATGGCCACAGCGAACTGGACCTGAGCGCCTTTTCATTGGCCCGTTTCGCCCCAGGGGAAGCCGCAGTTTGAGCACGCAGATCATCACCGTCGAAGGCCATGAAGCGCTGAAGCAGGAGCTGGACTACCTGTGGCGGGTGAAACGCCCGGACACCACGCAAAAGGTCACCTGGGCCGCGTCCCTTGGCGATCGCAGCGAAAATGCCGACTACCAGTACAACAAGAAACTGCTGCGCGAAATCGACCGCCGTGTGCGCTACCTGCGCAAGCGCCTGGAGGATATGCGCGTGGTGGCCTACTCGCCGGAACAGGAAGGCCGCGTGTATTTCGGCGCCTGGGTGGAAATTGAAAACGACGACGGCGACAAAAAGCGCTTTCGCATCGTCGGCTACGACGAAATCCACGGCCGCAACGACTACATCTCCATCGACTCGCCCATGGCCCGGGCGCTGTTGAAGAAGGAGGTCGGCGATGAATTTATGGTCGACACCCCGGAAGGGGAGAAGTGGTGGTGGGTGAATGTGATCGAGTATGTGAAGCCGGCCTAAAGAGCATCGCGGCTAAAGCCGCTCCTACGAGAATGCACTATCCGTAGGAGCGGCTTTAGCCGCGATCCGCGCGCCCACTTAACCTTCGCGCAGCACCGTCAACGGGCTGGCATTCAACGCGCGGCGAGTACCGATCACCCCGGCACTGCCCACCAGCACCGCGCCAATCAGCGGCAAAACCAGCAGCCACCAATGCGGTGTCCAGACCATGTCGAAGGCAAAGCGGTAGAGCAGAAAGCTCACCAGCTCACTGCCCAGCGCCGCGAGCAAACCGCTGGCCGCGCCCAATACGCCGAACTCGGCCAGACGCGCGCGCTGCAACACCTTGCGCTCGGCACCCAGGGCGCGCAGCAGTGCGCCCTGGCGGATGCGTTCGTCGAGGGTGGCCTGCAGGCCGGCGAACAGCACGGTCAAGCCAGCAGCCAGAACGAACAGCAACACGTACTCCACTGCCAGAGTGACCTGGGCGAGGATGCTGCGCAGCTGCGCCAGGATCGCCTCCACTTGCAGCAGGGTCACCGCCGGGAAGCTGCGCGATAGCTCCACCAGCTGGCGTTCATGCTGCGGCGGCAGATAGAAGCTGGTCAGGTAGGTCACCGGCAGATCCTGCAGAGTGCCGGGCTCGAAGACCATATAGAAGTTGGGCTGGAAGGTGTCCCAGTCGACTTCCCGCAGGCTGGTGACCTGAGCCTCGCGGTTGAGCCCGCCAACGCTGAAGCTCAGGCGGTCGCCGAGTTTCACCTTGAGGCTTTCGGCCAGTTTGCTTTCGATAGAAACGCCTGGCACCGCAGGGCTTTTCTCGGCCGTCCACCAGTTGCCGGCCACCAGCTTGTTGCCCTCTGGCATGTCGGCTGCCCAGGTCAGGCTGAGGTCGCGGCGCACGGCGCGGTCGCCGGTGGAGTCCTTGCTCACCACGTCCTTCACCGGCTGGCCATTGATCGCCACCAGCCGGCCTGGCACCACGGGGTACAAGGGCGCTGGGTGTGGCGAAAGCTTGGCCAAGTGTGCGGCAAAGGCGTCTTTATCGGCGGGCAGCACATTGAGGGCGAAATAGTTGGGCGCATCCTTGGGCAACTGCTGTTGCCAGTTGTCCAGCAGCTCGCCACGCAGCAGGGCGATCAGGGCCATGGACAGCAGGATCAAGCCGAAGGCCAGGGTCTGCCCGGCTGCCGCCAACGGGTGACGCAACAGCTGGCCAAGCCCCAGACGCACCGGCAGCGGTGCCCCCGCCAGCAGGCGGCGCAGGCCCTGCAGGCCCAGCACCAGGGCACCACCGAGCAGCAACGCGGCGACCAGACCGCCGCCGAGCAGGGCCAGGGTCAGCGGCAGATCGAGGCTCAGGCGCCACATGATCAGGGTCAGGGCCAGCAGGGCCGCGCCATACACCAGCCAGGAACTGGGCGGCACCGGCATCAGGTCACGGCGCAGAACCCGTAGTGGCGGCACCCGTCCCAGCGCCGCCAGGGGCGGCAGCGCAAAGCCGGCCAGCGCCACCAGGCCAGTGGCGATCCCGGCCACAGCCGGCATTACGCCGCCGTTGGGCACGGTGGCGGGCAGCAATCCACCCAGCAGATAAAACAGTCCCAACTGCCCGAGCCAGCCGAGCAAGGCCCCCAGGCCGCTGGCCAGCAGGCCGAGCATGGCCAGTTGCAGGGTGAACACCGTCAGCGCTTCCCGGCGCGACAGACCCAGGCAACGCAGCAGGGCGCTGGCGTCAAAACGTTTGGCGGCAAAGCGCGCGGCGCACAGCGCCACGGCCACCCCGGCGAGCAGCACGGCAGCCAGGCTGGACAGGTTCAGGTAGCGCTCGGCGCGCCCAAGGGCACCACCGACCTGGCGGTTGGCGTCGCGCGCGCCTTCGATTTTCTGGTTGGCCGCCAGCATTGGCTTAAGGGCCTGGCGGTAGCTTTCCAGGTTTTCCGCGCTGCCGGTCCACAGTTCGGCATAGCGCACCCGGCTGCCCGGCTGGACCACGCCGGTGGCCGGCAGGTCGTCGAGGTTCATCAGCAGGCGCGGGGTAAGGCTGTAGAAGTCACCGGCGCGGTCCGGTTCATAGGTGAGTACGCGGCTCAGGCGCAGGGTTTTCGCGCCGACATCGACGCTGTCGCCGACCTTCACATTCAGCGCCACCAGCAGTCGCGCCTCGACCCAGGCCTCGCCCGGCTGCGGGCTGCCGCCGCTGGTTTCTTCGCCATAGGGGGCCAGCGCGCTTTTCAGCTGACCCCGCAGCGGGTAGGCGCTGCTCACCGCTTTGACGCTGGCCAGCTGAATGCCTTCGTCAGCCGCGATCACGCTGGAGAACTCCACCAACTGAGCATGCTGCAGTTGGCGCTGGCTAGCGGCCTGCAACTGCTCCGGGCTGGCCGGTGAGCTGCTGCTGAGCAGCATATCGGCGCCGAGGAATTCGGTGGCACGCAGCAGCATGGCCGCGTTCAGACGGGCGCTGAAAAAGCCGATGGCGGTACTGGCGGCCACGGCGATCAGCAGGGCGAAGAACAGCACCCGCAGCTCGCCGGCGCGGGTGTCGCGGCGCAGTTGGCGGGCGGCCAGGTTGAGCAGACGAGTAAAGGGCAGGCCGGTCATCAGGCTTGCGCCGTGTGCACGATATGCCCGGCTTCCAGGCGGATACGCCGATGACAACGTTGCGCCAGACGTTCATCGTGGGTCACCAGCACCAGGGTGGCGCCGCGCTCCTGATTGATTTCGAACAACAGGTCGCTGATGTGCTCGCCGGTATGGGTGTCGAGGTTGCCGGTGGGCTCGTCGGCAAACAGCACCGCCGGCTCGGCGGCAAAGGCGCGGGCAATCGCCACCCGTTGCTGCTCGCCGCCAGACAGCTGGCGCGGCGTGTGGCTCAGGCGTTTGCCCAGGCCGACCCGTTCGAGCAGGGCACGGGCCCGCTCGCGGGCATCGCGATGGCCTTCGAGCTCCAATGGCAGCATGACGTTTTCCAGCGCGTTGAGGCTGTCGAGCAGCTGGAACGACTGGAACACAAAGCCCACATGCTCGGCTCGCACCCGGGCGCGTTGGTCTTCGTCGAGGGTATTGAGGGTGTGGCCGGCGAGGGTGATCTCGCCCTGGCTGGGCAGGTCGAGGCCGGCAAGTAAACCGAGCAGGGTGGATTTCCCCGACCCGGAGGTGCCGACTATCGCCAGGCTGTCGCCGCGCAGCAGGTCGAGGGAGAGGTCGTGGAGGATGGTCAAATCGCCTTCCGCGCTGGGAACCACTTTGCTAAGGTTCCGCGCAGTAAGAATGCTCGCGGTCATGGAGATTCCAATGCGTACATGGTGGGTAACCAGTGCCCTGGTCGTAATGCTTTGGGCACAAGGGGCGGTGGCAAGCACGGTGCTGGTCGTCGGCGATAGTATCAGCGCCGGTTTGGGCCTGGAAACCAGCCAGGGTTGGGTCAATTTGTTGCAAAAACGCCTGCAGGAGGGCGGTTTCGCGCAGAACGTAGTGAATGCCTCGATCAGTGGCGACACCAGTGCAGGAGGCCTTGCGCGCCTGCCGGCGCTGCTTGCAGAGCATAAGCCGGATCTGGTGATCATCGAGTTGGGTGGCAACGACGGCCTGCGTGGCCAGCCGCCGGCGCAATTGCAACAAAACCTTGCGTCGATGGTGGAGCAGTCCCAGCAGGCGGGGGCGAAAGTGCTGCTGTTGGGCATGCGTCTGCCGCCCAACTATGGCGAGCGTTACAACAAGGCGTTTGCTGCGGCCTTCAGCAACCTGGCCAGCGAGAAGCAGGTGCCGCTGGTGCCGTTCTTCCTTGAGGGCGTGGGCGGGGTGCCGGAGCTGATGCAGGCGGACGGGATTCATCCGGCTGCTGGCGCTCAATCGAAGCTCCTCGATAATGCCTGGCCAGCGGTCAAACCTTTACTTTAAAACTACTGCGCTCGGCCATGCGGCGTTAAAAACAGATTCAAAAATGCTCATTGGCTACAGCCAACTCCGCTTTTTTCAGCTGTTTTTGCCTTGCCTGGCCTTCACTCGTTACGTTTTAAAAAAGGCCTGATCGGAAGGCTTTTCCAGGCGCAACCTTTCGGCTAAGGTGGCGCCGTCCCCAGGAGCCCTCAATGCCGCGCCCCGCTTGGTCCTTACACGCTTACCAACTGATCGAACCAGACGAGCAGCTCGACCTGTTCGCCTGCCGTGAGATTCGCGTGCACCTGGTGGCCCGGCAACTTGAGTTGAGCGGTCACGCCGACCGTACCCTGTGCGGCGGTTTGCTGCCGGCGCAGCCCAAGTGGGTGAACCTGGAAAAACCCTTGTTGCGCGACAAGCGCCTATGCGCGGCCTGCTACGCCACCCTGCAGGCCCATCGCGAAGGCGACCGGCCACTGTGGCCGGGTGTCTAGGCCCCTCCCGGCCTGGCGAACGCGCGTGTACAATCGCCGTCTTTTCTCTACTCGCTAAATCAGCCAAGGATCACCGGATGTTGTCGCGCGCTCCTGCAGTCGCCCGTTCCCTGTCACTCGCCGCTTTGTTCGCGGTCGGCCCTGCCGCAGCGTTGGAATTCCCGCTGCCGCCACCGGGCGAAGACATCATTGGCCAGGTTCAGGTCATCACCGCCAAGTACGAAGACACCTTTGCCGATATCGGCGTGGCCAACGATCTGGGCTATCTGGAAATGGTCGCCGCCAACCCGGGTGTCGACCCCTGGCTGCCGGGCGTTGGTACGCAGATCATTCTGCCGACCCGTTTTGTGCTGCCGCCGGGCCCGCGCGAAGGCATCGTGATCAACCTCGCCGAGTACCGCATGTACTACTTCCCCAAAGGCGAGAACGTGGTGCACACCTACCCGCTGGGGATTGGTCGTGAGGGCTGGGGTTCGCCGATCAACCAGACCACCATCACCGCCAAGACCGCCAATCCAGCCTGGTACCCGCCGGCCTCGATCCGTGCCGAGCACGCTGCCGATGGCGACCCGTTGCCAACAGTGGTCGCACCCGGCCCGAACAATCCGCTGGGGCCGTTCAAATTCAACCTCGGCCTGCCGGGTTACCTGATCCACGGCTCGAACAAGAAGTTCGGCATCGGCATGCGCGTCAGCCACGGCTGCTTCCGCATGCTCAACAACAACGTGCTGGAACTGGCGAAGATGGTGCCGGTGGGTACCAAGGTGCGCATCCTTAACGATCCGTACAAATTCGGTGTTAGTGGCGGCAAGGTCTACCTCGAAGCCCACACCCCGCTGGACGACAACGGCAACCCGTCGGTGGTGGACAAACACACCGCGGTGATCAACGCCCTGCTCAAGCGCGAAGACCTGTCCAATGGCCTGAGCCTGGACTGGGAAGTGGTGCGTGACGTGGTGGCAGCCGAAGATGGCTTGCCGGTGGAGATCGCCACCCCAGGCGCAGTGATCACCAACACGGCGGCTGTTGCCCAGTAAGCGCCAGCCGCAAACAAAAAGCCCGCTGCCGGCTTACCTCGCAGCGGGCTTTTTTGTGGGCGTTGGCAATATCAAAAGCATCGCGGCTAAAGCCGCTCCTGCGAAATCGCACAATCCGTGGGAGCGGCTTTAGCCGCGATGTTCTTGCTTTTCGGTGCAGCCAATCGCTTTCTACCGATCAAAAAAAAGCCGGACCACAGAGGGTCCGGCTCTATAGCCGCGGGGGCTATTACTTGCGGCTGGCTTTTTCCAGCATACGAGCGGCGCGCTCGTTGGCTTCGTCAGCAGTTTGCTGAGCCTTCTGAGCAGCGGCCAGAGCCTCGTCAGCTTTGCGGTAAGCTTCGTCAGCACGAGCTTGAGCGCGAGCTGCTGCGTCTTCAGTAGCAGTCAGGCGAGCTTCAGTTTCTTTCGATACGCTGCTGCAACCGGTAGCCAGAACGGCGGCCAGAGCCAGAGCAGAGAGTTTCAGAACGTTGTTCATCGTGTTCCCCTTAAGGTGCATTTTTTCCATAAAGCAACTGCCCCGAGCTCGAGGTATTTGCCGGTCTACATACTACTCATTACTTGTAGTAAGTAAACGGACGTAGCGCCAGCGCAACACTTTTTTTTGGTGAAATTGAGCGTTATGTAAGCAAGTAGTAATGCAGTTGGATAAAAAATATCCAGGTGCGTCTGCGGCTTGTGCATTTACGCCAGCGCGCGGCGCTGCTCGGAATACTTTCCTGGCCATACTTCAGCGACTGTTGTCCGCTCTTTGCCGCGCAACTAGCGTTAAAAAACCGTCTATTTCGAGTTGTCCTTCACAGCTGCATAAATGCCTTGGTTCGACTGCCAACCAGGGTGGTAGCTGGCACTTTGCCGGCCTGTTAAGCTGCGCCGCACAAGACCTTCAGCAAAGTGCCTGTCTATCGACAGCAAGGACGTCATCGTGGCCAGAATTTTTAAATGGGGTTTGTTCGCGGCGATTGCCGTTGCCGTATTAATCAAGCTGTCACTGTGGTTATCGGTGCGTTCGATTATGAACGATGCCATCGCCCAGTTATCGCCGATTATGGATATCAGCTACGGCGGCATTACCTCCTCCTTTGATGGTCGTGTAGGTCTGGAAAGGCTCTCCATTAAAGTGCCGGCGTTTGGCGACAGCGTGCGGGTCGAGCACGCCCAGTTGAAGTTCAATGGCCTGGGCGAGCTACTGCGTTTCAAGGAAAGCCTGGCTGAAGGCAAGTTTCCCGAGCAACTGGCGATCAATCTGAAAGGGCTGGCTCTGGATGTTCATGGCCCCTTTATGCAACAGCTCTACGACGCGCCTGCCGAGCGCAGCCTGTTTACCGCCATGAGCGAAGTGAGCTGCGGCAAGGTGCGTTTTATCGGCACTACCGAGTTGCTGGAGATGGGCTACCGGACTTTTGAAACCGATGCGGAGCTCTCGTATCTGTTCTCGCCAGGGAAAAAAACGCTGCACTTCTCCATGAGCTCCGACACCCGCGATATGGGTGAGCTGAAGGTCACCCTGGCATTGGCCAATATGTCCGACAACCCGGGTGATATGCGCGTGCATCCGCCGGAGCTGTCGCTGGTGGCAGTGGAAATCAATGACAACCAGTACCAGCGCAAGGTGCAGGAGTTTTGCGCTGCCAAGCTGGGGCAAACCAGCGAGGCGTACCTGAAAACCGCGGTGGAGCAATTCGACAAGGTGCTGCGCAGTCAGCGTGTGGCGCTGGATCCGGCGGTGCTGGAAGCCTATGGCCGTTACCTCAAGGACCCACAGTCGCTGCGCCTGGAAATCAGCCCGAACGAGGGCCTGAGCTGGGACGGCCTGCAGTTTTTCGAGGCCAAGGATGTACTGGGTATGTTGCACCCGTCGCTGATGATCAATCAGCAGTTGGTGACGCCGCTGGGGTTCACCTGGTTCGACCCCAATGCACGCAAGGAGGCGTTGCCGAATGATTTGGTGGTTGCAGAAAAAGTTGAGTCAAAAGCCGCTACGCAGCAATATGAGTTCGTGAGTGTCGCCAGCCTGCCCGACTACGCTGGCAAGCGTTTGCAGTTCATTACCCATGACGGTACCTATTATCAGGGTGTGCTGCGCAAAGTGGAGAACGGCAAAGCCTTCCTCAGTGTCCAATTCGGCTCGGGGACGGCGGAGATGTTTTTGCGCTTGGATAAGATCGATAAGGTAAGGGTCATGTTCTAAGACCCGCTGAGGAGTTGTGATGAGCGAGGCGCTGTCTATCAACCATGACCAGGCAGGTCATCAATTCGAGACCACTGTGGACGGTGACCGTGCTTACCTTGCCTATATGGACCTGGGTAAGCAGACGCTCGATATCTATCGCACCTTTGTGCCCAATTCATTGCGTGGCCGTGGCATCGCTGCGGCGCTGACCGAGCGCGCGCTGGAGTACGCCGAACGGATGGGCTACACCGTGATTCCGTCGTGCTCTTACGTGGAACGCTATATGGAGCGCCGTGATCGGCACTGATCCACGGGCTAAAAAAAACGCCGGGCTAAGCCCGGCGTTTTTGTTTGTGCTTATCGTGCTTAGCCGCGCTGACGCTTGGGCAGCACGCCCTTGAGCTTGCTGTGCATGCCCAGCAGGGTTTTCTCGGTGGTGTCCCAGTCGATGCAGGCGTCGGTGATCGACACGCCGTACTTGAGGGCATTGAGATCTTTGGGGATCGATTGGTTGCCCCAGCCCAGATGACTTTCCACCATCAGGCCGACGATCGATTGGTTGCCTTCCAGAATCTGGTTGGCCACGTTCTCCATCACCAGGGGTTGCAGGGCCGGGTCCTTGTTGGAGTTGGCGTGGCTGCAGTCGACCATGATGTTCGGGCGAATGCCGGCCTTGGTCAGTTCCTGTTCGCACACCGCCACGCTCACCGAATCGTAGTTCGGTTTGCCGTTGCCGCCGCGCAGTACCACGTGACCGTAGGCATTGCCTTTGGTGGTGACGATGGACACGCCGCCTTCCTGGTTGATGCCGAGGAAGCGGTGCGGGCTGGAAACCGACTGCAGGGCGTTGATCGCCACAGTCAGGCCGCCATCGGTGCCGTTTTTGAAACCGACCGCCGAGGACAGGCCGGAGGCCATTTCCCGGTGGGTTTGCGATTCGGTGGTACGCGCGCCAATGGCCGACCAGCTGATCAGGTCCTGCAGGTACTGCGGGGAGATCGGGTCGAGGGCTTCGGTGGCGGTGGGCAGGCCCATTTCGGCCAGGTCGAGCAGCAACTGACGACCGATATGCAGGCCGTCCTGGATCTTGAAGGAGTCATCCAGGTACGGGTCGTTGATCAGGCCTTTCCAGCCGACGGTGGTGCGTGGCTTTTCAAAATACACGCGCATGACCAGATAGAGCGTGTCCGCTACCTCAGCCGCCAGCACTTTCAGGCGCTCGGCGTATTCATGGGCGGCTTTGATGTCGTGGATCGAGCAGGGGCCGACCACTACAAACAGGCGGTGGTCCTTGCCGTCGAGAATATTGCGGATCACCTGACGGCCTTGCACCACAGTTTGCAGCGCGGCTTCAGTCAGCGGAATTTCACGCTTGAGCTGGTCGGGGGTGATCAGGGTGTCGTTGGAGGCGACGTTAAGGTCATCGATCGGTAAATCAGCCATCGTGCTACTCGTCAGTCAGGTCGTCAGTCAGGTCAGGGGTGTCGGCCGCCAGCCATCTTGCGACAGAGCGCAGAGCGTAACGGGGGTGGGAACCTTAGCGCGTACGGCCCGCCTCGACAATGGGGCGTTCGTGCTTATGGGGCTGAATATGACGCTAAGGGGCAAGCCTTATTGCAGGCCGCTGACAGTGGAGAATGTCGCCGCGTGTTCGGCGATCCATTCCTTGGCAATGGCTTCCACGGGAAGGGGTTGGCCAAGCTCTTGTTCACGCAGGTGGCGGTAGTGTTCGATCTGGCAGACCTGTTCGACCATACGGGCACGGAACAGGGTTTCTTCATCAATAAAGGCAATGCCCACCAGATAGTCCGCTGGCTGCTTCTTGCACCAGGCCACTACGCCGCTGTAACGGGCCTGATCACCTAGCAGGGGAATACGCAGCTCTACGGCAGTGCCGCGGCGAAAACCTTTGGAAGAATTGCAGGCCACGCCGCCGAGGCTGATATTGTGCAGGCGCTGGCGGGGCAGGAAGGCGTGCTTGCGCTGGATCAGTTCAACTGGCATATCACTGGGATGACGCAAAAACTGTCGCATTACGGGAAAACTCCACTACTGGATGATGGCTCATGGACATCACTGCTAGCAGTATAGCCAGGCAAATCGAGCTGACCGATTACGATGCAGATCGCTCGTTGCTCGACTGGTCTGGCACATCGCTGCTGATATTTACGAGCATAGGCTGTGCCAGTTGCCGCTGGGCCCGTCGCGAGTTGCCGCAGATGGACCTCTCGGTGCAGCGTTTGTGCTGGATCGATGCCGCCAACAATGGCGGATTGGTCGAGCGTTATGAGGTTTTTCACTTGCCAGCGTTGTTCGTCGTGCGCGATGGTCAATTTTTCGGCGCGCTGCATACGCGCTTGCGTCCGGTCGAGCTGAACGCCGCTATGGCTGCGGCTTTGGCCCGTTTACCTGAGGAGCTTCCCTGATGTCGTTATCTCCCAATCCACGTATCGGCGTCATCGGTACCGGTGCCATTGGTGGTTTTTACGGCCTGATGCTGGCCCGTGCCGGTTTCGATGTGCATTTCCTGCTGCGCAGCGAATACGCCGCCGTAGCCGAGCGTGGCCTGCAACTCAATAGCGCCGTGCATGGTGCACTGCAGCTCGAAAACGTTCAGGCATATTGCAATGCCGCTGACATGCCGGCCTGTGACTGGCTGTTGGTGGGGGCGAAAAGCACCAGCAACGCCGAATTGGCACCGCTGATCGCCAAGGTCGCTGCCGCGGATGCCAAGGTGGTGCTGTTGCAGAACGGCTTGGCGGTGGAGGAGGGCTTGCGGCCGCTGCTGCCTGATTCCCTGCATCTATTGGGTGGTCTTTGTTATATCTGCGTGCATCGTGCCGCTCCGGGCGTGATCGAGCACCAGGCGCTGGGCGGGGTGAACCTCGGTTACCACAGCGGTCCGGCCAGCGAACCGGCTGCCCAGCTGGCGATTGCCGAAGCGGGTGCCGCGTTGTTCAAGCACGCCGGTCTGGATTCCACTGCCATGCCCAATCTGGCGCAGGCGCGCTGGCAGAAACTGGTGTGGAACGTGCCGTACAACGGCCTGTCGGTGCTGCTCAATACGGGCACCACGGCGTTGATGGCCCACGGCGAAACCCGTGCGCTGATTCTGGCGATCATGAAGGAAGTGATCCAGGGCGCTGCGGCGTGCGGCTACGAAATTCCTGAAGTGTTCGCCGACAAACTGCTGGCTTCCACTGACCGCATGCCGGACTACCTGCCGAGCATGTACCACGACTATGTGGAAAAACGCCCGCTGGAGCTGCAGTACATCTATGCCGAGCCATTGGCCGCTGCCGAGCGCGCAGGCGTCGATTTGCCGCGCATTCGCGCCCTGCAGCAACAATTGGCGTTTATCGATGCACGCAATCTGAGTTGAGGCGCTTATGAGCAAGGGACTGGGGGACAAACTGGTACTGGCGATTTCCTCGCGGGCGTTGTTCGACCTGCGGGAAAGCCACCGCATCTACGAAAGCCAGGGTGTGGAGGCCTACCGGCAATACCAGATCGAGCACGAGGAAGAAATTCTCGCCCCCGGCGATGCCTTTCCCCTGGTGGAAAAACTCCTGGCCCTGAATACCGCGCTTGGTCGGCAGCGGGTCGAGGTGATTCTGGTGTCGCGCAACAGTGCCGACACCGGCCTTCGGGCGTTCAATTCGATTCAGCACTACGGTCTGGAAATCTCCCGCGCCGCCTTCGTTGGCGGCCGTAGCCCGGATCCATACCTGGCTGCCTTCGGTTGCCACCTGTTCCTTTCCACCCATGCCGAAGATGTGCGCAGCGCGCTGCGCGCCGGGTTTGGCGCGGCGACCATTCTTTCCGGTGGTGCCCGGCGTGCGGCCAGCAACGAGCTGCGGATTGCCTTCGACGGTGATGCCGTGCTGTTTTCCGATGAGTCCGAACGGGTGTATCAGGCCGGCGGCCTGGTGGCGTTCCAGACCCACGAGCGCGAGTCGGCGCGCGAGCTGCTGGGCGGTGGGCCGTTCAAACCCTTTCTGTCGGCCTTGCACAGCCTGCAGCAGGAGTTCCCCCTGGAAAGCTGTCCGATTCGCACCGCCCTGGTGACCGCCCGTTCGGCACCGGCCCACGAGCGGGTGATCCGCACCCTGCGCGAATGGAACATCCGTCTGGATGAGTCGTACTTTCTTGGCGGCCTGGAAAAGACCGCGATTCTGGAAACCTTCGGTGCCGACGTGTTCTTCGACGACCAGGCCGGCCACTGCGAAAAAAGTCGCGAAGTTGTGGCCACCGGCCACGTCCCCCATGGCATCAGCAACGAGCCGCTGCTTTAACGCCGCCCTGATCGGCCTCCTGCCCGTTCGTCTTGGACTGCTAACAGCGCCTGGATTTATAGCCAGCGCTGCTAAGCTCAATCCAGGCCGTTAAGAGTGCAGTTAGGAGGCCGCATGATTCGCTCGATTCTTTACGCCACCGACCTAGGCCTTTACGCCCCCTACGTGTTGCAGCATGCCCTGGCCATGACCCGTGCCTTCGGCGCTGATTTATATGTGGTGCATGCCGTAGAGCCGATGGGGTTGTTTGCCGAGTCGGTACTGAAAACCTACCTGGATGAAGCGGTACTCACGGAAATTCGCATCAATGGCCTGAGCGGTGTACTGGCCAGTATTGAGCAGCGGGTGTTCGAGGGTTTTCGCGATGAGATGGGCGATGCCCAGCAGGATATGCAGATGGTTCGTGCTGTGCGTGTGGTGCAGGGTGACCCCCCGCAGGTGATCCTGGCCGAGGCGCAACGTTTTAATGTCGATCTGCTGGTGGTCGGCAGTCACAGCAGTCATACCGCCGCTCAGGATATTCCTCTGGGTCGTACGGCCGCGCGCTTGGTGCAGCTGGCGGAGATGCCGGTGTATCTGGTGCCGATGCTGCAGCACCGCACGCGGGCCGAGGTATAGCGGGACCGAGCGGCAAGCCGCAGGGGGCGGTAGAAAAGGCGGTGCTCTTGGGCTGATTCCTCTTATGCGAAGAAATAGTCTAGATTTAGCCTTCTAACCACTACTATGGTTATATAACGCCTTTGGCGTCTGCAGCATCGCCTTTTTGCTTTGAGGGATATTTATGAAGCTCCAGCAACTGCGCTACATCTGGGAAGTCGCGCACCACGATCTCAACGTGTCCGCCACGGCGCAGAGCCTGTATACCTCGCAGCCGGGTATCAGCAAGCAGATCCGTCTGCTCGAGGACGAGTTGGGAGTCGAGGTGTTCGCCCGCAGCGGCAAACACCTGACCCGTGTGACCCCTGCTGGTGAACGCATCATCACCACCGCCGGTGAGATTCTGCGCAAGGTCGAAAGCATCAAGCAGATTGCCCAGGAATTCTCCAACGAGAAAAAAGGCACGCTGTCCATTGCCACCACCCACACCCAGGCGCGTTACGCCTTGCCGGGGGTGATCAGCAACTTTATCAAGCAATACCCGGACGTGGCCCTGCATATGCACCAGGGCACGCCGATGCAGATCGCAGAAATGGCCGCTGACGGTACCGTCGACTTCGCCATCGCCACTGAAGGTCTGGAGCTGTTCAACGACCTGATCATGATGCCTTGCTATACCTGGAACCGCTGCGTGGTGGTGCCCCAGGGCCATGCCCTGACCAAGCTGCCCAAGCTCACCCTGGAAGCCTTGGCCGAATACCCGATCGTGACCTACGTATTCGGTTTCACCGGCCGCTCCAAGCTCGACGAAGCGTTCAGCCATCGCGGCCTGACGCCCAAAGTGGTGTTTACCGCTGCCGACGCCGACGTGATCAAAACCTACGTGCGCCTGGGCCTGGGCGTGGGCATCGTGGCCAAGATGGCGGTGGACGCCAAGCTTGACCCGGATCTGGTGGTGCTCGATGCCAGCGAACTGTTCGAGCCGAGCGTGACCAAGATCGGCTTCCGCCGTGGCACTTTCCTGCGTGGTTTTATGTGCGATTTCATCGAGAAATTCGCCCCGCACCTGACCCGCGATGTCATGGCCAAGGCCGTGCAGTGCCACAACAAGGTGGAACTGGAAGAGCTGTTTCAGGACGTGGTCTTGCCGGTGCATTGATCGGCGAGCATCAATTTCAAAGGCGCCTGCGGGCGCCTTTTTCGTAGGGTTCTTTGCTGATGTCCAGCTGTGATCACTTGGTACTGATGGCCGCCTATAACGCGGCCATGAATCACTCACTGTATACCGCTGCGGCCAGCTTGCCCGCGCGCGAGCTGATGGCCGACCGCAAGGCCTTTTTTACCTCGCTGTTTGGCACGCTCAATCATGTGGTGGCCGGGGATATCGTCTGGCTGAAGCGCTTTAGCGAACACCCGGCGGACTTTCCCGCATTGCGCGCGATGGCGCAGATTGCCAAGCCAACCAGCCTGCGGGATCTGCTTTGTAGCGAGCTGGATGAACTGCTGGAAAGGCGCCTGTACCTGGATGCGATTATCAGCGCCTGGGCTGGGCAAGTGCGAGAAGCCGACTTGGCGCACCTGCTGCGGTATCAGAACTCCCAAGGCACGCAACAGAAACCCTTCGGCGCGCTGACCGCCCATTTCTTCAACCACCAGACCCACCATCGCGGACAGGCCACCACCTTGTTGTTTCAGGCGGGAGTGGATGTGGGATCAACCGACTTGCTCGATCAGATCCGCAATCAGGGCCTGTAAAAACATCGCGGCTGAAGCCGCTCCTACAGGTCCTATGCAACCCGTAGGAGCGGCTTCAGCCGCGATTTAGTAAACCTCAGTGGCTGATGTGCAGCCCACACTCGCGATTATCTTCACCCTTGGTTGGGTCAAAGTAATCGAAGTTATTCGGCAGACCATGCTTGGTCAGGTACTGGTACAGGTCTTTGGACGACCACTGCAGCAGCGGGGCAACCTTGATCAAACCGTCGGGGTTGATGCTGATTGGCTCCATCTGTGCCCGCACGGCGGTGTCGGTGGCGCGCAGGGCGGTGAACCAGACGCCGGGCGCGGTTTCACGCAGGGCGCGGGCGAAGGGTTCCAGTTTCACCTCTTCGGTGAAGGCTTCATGGCGCGGATCGTCCAGGCCGGGCACCGGGCCTTCCAGTGCTTCGCGATGGGCGCGGCTGCGTTTGGGCAGGTAGGTGATCAGGTTGAGATTCAGCGCGCGGGTCACTTCATCGGCGAACTTGTAGGTGGCTTCGGTGTTGTAGCCGTTGTCCATCCAGATGATCGGAATGTCCGGCTGAACCTGGCTGACCATATGCAGGATCACCGCTTCGAACGGACGGAAGTTGGTGGTGCAGATCGCGGGCTTGCCCAGGCTCAGTGCCCACTCCACCAGTTTTTCCGGTTCATTGGCGAATTGAGCGTTGAGCGTATCCAGATCGAGGTCCATTGCGAGGCTCCAGGGTCATGTCGGCAGAGGAGGGCGATGGTAGCAAAATCCGCTGCGGCCCTGCAGCACGCTGCGTTGATAGGCGATATCAGCAGCACTGAAGAGCCGGCGCTGCCGTGCGTTGCGTGGGCGCAGGCAAGCGGCTAGAGTGCCGCCTTCTTTGTGAATCCTGTTTAGGAGTGCCCTGTGGAAATCGCCTGTCTCGACCTGGAAGGTGTGTTGGTTCCGGAAATCTGGATCGCCTTCGCGGAAAAAACCGGTATCGAAGCGCTTAAAGCCACCACCCGCGATATTCCAGACTACGACGTGCTGATGAAGCAGCGTCTGCGCATCCTCGATGAGCACGGTCTGAAACTGGCCGACATTCAGGAAGTGATCGCCACCCTCAAACCGCTGGATGGCGCAGTGGAGTTTGTCGACTGGCTGCGCGAGCGCTTCCAGGTGGTGATTCTCTCCGACACTTTCTACGAATTCTCCCAGCCACTGATGCGCCAACTGGGTTTCCCGACCCTGCTGTGCCACAAGCTGATCACTGATGAAACCGACCGCGTGGTGAGCTACCAGCTGCGCCAGAAAGACCCCAAACGTCAGTCGGTGCTGGCCTTCAAGAGCCTGTACTACCGCGTGATCGCTGCCGGCGACTCGTACAACGACACCACCATGCTCAGCGAAGCCCATGCCGGCATCCTGTTCCATGCCCCGGAAAACGTGATCCGCGAGTTCCCGCAGTTCCCGGCGGTGCACACCTATGAAGACCTGAAACAGGAATTCATCAAGGCGTCCAATCGTGAGCTGAGCCTGTAAGGTTCTCGACCATAAAAAAGCCCGCTTGTATGCGGGCTTTTTTACGTCTGCAAGGCGGGGCGGCGATCAGATCTCGGCCTTGTGCACGTTGCCAAACAGCCCCTGGGCAAAGCGCATCCGTTCTTCCGGCGTTTCCACCACACCTTGTGCCGTCAGCTCGGCAATCCGCGCTTCCACGGCATGGGCGCGGTGGGTCAGGCCGCAATCGTTGGCGATCTGGATATTCAGGCCGGGGCGGGCGTTGAGTTCGAGAATCAGCGGGCCCTTTTCCTGGTCCAGCACCATGTCCACACCGATATAGCCCAGGCCGCACAGCTCGTAGCAACCGGCGGCCAGCTTCATGAAACCGTCCCAGTTGGGCAGCTGCACACCGTCGACCGCGTTGGTGGTGTCCGGGTGTTTGCTGATCTTGTTGTTCAGCCAGGTGCCGCGCAGGGTTACGCCGGTGGCCAGGTCCACACCCACGCCGATGGCTCCCTGGTGCAGGTTGGCCTTGCCGCCGGATTGGCGCGTCGGCAGACGCAGCATGGCCATCACCGGATAGCCCATCAGCACAATGATGCGGATGTCCGGCACGCCTTCGTAGCTGATGCTTTTGAAGATCTGGTCCGGGGTTACCCGGTATTCGATCAGCGCGCGGTCGCGGTGGCCGCCAAGCGAATACAGGCCGGTGAGGATGCTGGAGATCTGATGCTCCAGCTCCTCATGGCTGACGATCTTGCCGGACACCGTGCGGTAGCGTTCTTCGAAGCGGTCGGCGATCACCAGAATGCCGTCACCACCGGCACCTTGTGCCGGTTTGATGACGAAGTCCGGGCGCTCGCCGATGATGTCGCGCAGGGTGTCGATCTGTTTCTCGGTTTCGATGATGCCGTACATTTCCGGCACATGGATGCCGGCCTGGATCGCCCGCTCCTTGGTGATGATCTTGTCATCCACAATCGGATACAGGTGCCGTTTGTTGTACTTGAGCACGTAGTCCGCATTGCGCCGGTTGATGCCCATGATGCCTTTGGCTTCCAGGGCCTTCCACGTTTTGATCATGCCGAACATGGCTCAGTCCTTCAGAAAGGCTTTGAAGCGGAACAGCTCGGTCAGGCGGTAGCCGCGATAGCGACCCATGGCCAACATGAAGCCCACCAGAATCAACAGCACAGCCGGGAAGGTGAAGACGAAGTAGTTCAGCTCCGGCACGGTCATCAGCAAGTGCGCCAGGGAGGCGGCGAACAGGGTGCCGATCGCCACTTTCATGGCATGGCCGCCACCGCGCTCTTCCCAGGTGATCGACAGGCGTTCGATGGTCATGGTCAGAATCACCATCGGGAACAGCGCCACCGACAAGCCGCGCTCCAGACCCAGCTTGTGGCTGAGCAGGCTGATGGTGGCGATCAGTACCACCACGAAGGTCAGCACCACTGACAGCCTTGGCAGCATCTGCAGCTTCAGGTGTTCCAGGTATGACCGTAGCGACAGGCCCAGCGCTGTGATGATCGTAAATAGCGCAATGCCGTAACCCAGCTGCATCTCCCGGAAGGCCAGGGCGATCAGTACCGGGGTGAAGGTACCCAGGGTCTGCAGGCCGATCAGGTTGCGCAGCACCAGAATCACCAGCACGCCGATGGGGATCATCACCATGATCATAAAGGTCTGCTGGGTTTGCAGCGGCAGGCCGTACAGCGAGTACTCAAGGAAGTCGGCGTCGGTGTTTTCGTCAGTCAGCTTGGCCAGGCGAATGGCGTTCATCTGGCTGTTGTTGAGGCTAAAGCGCACCTGCAGCTTCTTGCCGCCTTCGATGCTCACCAGATTTTCGTCACCGGTCCACCACACCAGGCGGTCAGCCGGCAGGCCCTGCTCGCCGGTTTCCGGGTTGAAGTACAGCCAGTCCTGGCCGTTGAAACTGCGCAGCCACAGCTCCGGGGTTTGCGGCTGATCGGCCACCAGGCGAATGGTGTGTACGCGTTCCATCGGCACATGGGCAATGGACAGCAACAGCTCGATGGTCTTGGCCTTGTTCGGCGTCGATGGATCACCGGCCAGCAGCAATTTGACGTTGTCGTCGCCGACGTTGTTGACCCGCTTGATGGTTTCGCTGATGAAGGTCTCGATGTCGGCCGAGTGTTGGCGAATCGGTGCCATCAGGGCTTCGGCGGCGATTTTTTCGGCACCTTCGACGGCGATGCTGTCGCGGAAGATCGGGCCCTTGGCCTTGGGTTTTTCGCCGCTGTAGCGCTTGGTCAGCACCAGGCGGTAGTAGAGGGTCTGGTTGCCGCTGACCCGACGTGCCGACCAGGTGACCTTACGGTTGCCGTCGACCCGATTGATGCTCACCCCGTAGTTATTGGAGATAAAGCTCTCGTTGAGGCTGACATAGTCCTGGCTCAGCGGTGGCACGAACATCTGCACTTTCACCGGGTTTTTCGGCGTTGCCACGAACTCGACCTTGGCGTCGATGTTCCACAGATCATCGGTTTCATCCTCGGTGATCGGGATGCCCACGATGAAAATCTGGTAAGCCGTAATCAGAACGCCCAGGGTCACCAATATGGCGATCAGGACTTTCAGATGCAGGGTAAGAGAGCGCATGTCGGGAACCTGTCCATTAATCAATCTTGTCGGTGTCGCTGTACCACATGGCCCCAGGCAGGGTGCGGTGCAGGTAATGGCATTGCGGTGGAGCTCACGTTCTTGAAGCTGTCTGTCGACAATGTGCCGGCCGGGTAGGCCGCTTAGCTGACAGGTTGTTTCTCGCTGTTCTCATCGGCCACGGCGCAACCGGGTTTGCCAGCGGCGTATTTCAGGCTGGGATCGACCAGGGCGTCGAAGCGTTTCAGCGCTTCGGAGCCAATCAATAGGGGGTACTGGAAGGCACTGCGGTCGGTGAGATTGACCTCGATGGTGCGCAGGGCCTTGCCCATGCACACCTGCAGTTCAATCACCGGGCGCGCGGTATAGGTTTTCTCTTCGTCCGGGTCGTAATCCCCGGCGCGACGCTTGATCTTGCTGATACGTGCCAGCGGTCGTTCGATAGGGTGGGCATGGGCATCATCGATGGCCAGGTAGAAACGCACCCAGGTTTCGCCATCACGCTTGAAGCGTTTGATATCGCGGGCACTCAGCGAGGCGGTCTTGGCACCAGTGTCGAGCTTGGCGGCCACCTGCAGGTCGATATCGGTGAGCTGGGCGTATTCATTCAGGCCGTACACGCCCTTGTCCGCCGCCTGGCCAAGGGCCGGCAACAGAAGAAGAGATAACAGCAGGGCTAAGGGCTTGAGTGTCATAAGTCCTAAAACGGATCGTGGTAATTGCAGCGGGTCTCGTGGAGCGAGTCCCCGTATCAAGTCACTTAGTGTTAACAGCAAGGGCTTAGTTTCACCTAACGCCTGGCGAGTGAGTCTAGCAGCCCGCGCGGTGCGCTCCGTGGGCCCAGGCGCGGCGCATTCTATCATGCGGATTTTCTGCGGCGACAGGCGGTTGCTCGCCTAAAAACATCGCGGCTGAAGCCGCTCCTACGAGCTACACGGTCTCGTAGGAGCGGCTTCGCCGCGATTCCTGCAGAAGACGATCTAAAAATACTGTCGACAATGTCTACAGATTGTTTGACGAAAAGGTCTTTGAGGGGTAGTTTCCGTCGAAATATCTAACGATGTGTCGACACTATGCAAGACGCCCTCGAAACCGCAGTCGATTCTCCTCTCGACTCAGAGACGCTCTCCGAGCACGTGTTCCGCCGTATCCAGGCGGCCATCGTGCAGGGCGATATCGCCCCGGGCAGCAAGATCTCCGAGCCGGAGCTGGCCCGCACCTACGGCATCAGCCGCGGCCCGCTGCGCGAAGCGATCCATCGCCTGGAAGGGCAGAAGCTGCTGGTGCGGGTTCCCCATGTTGGCGCCCGGGTGGTTTCCCTGAGTCACGCCGAGCTGATCGAGCTCTACGAAATCCGCGAATCCCTGGAAGGCATGGCCTGCCGCCTGGCCGCCGAACGCATGAGTCAGACCGAGATCAATGAGCTGCGCAGCGTGCTCGACCTGCATGAGCGCGACGCCGCGTTCCAGGCCGGGGTCGGTTACTACCAGCAGGAAGGCGACTTCGACTTCCACTACCGGATCATTCAAGGCAGCGGCAACAAGACCCTGGCGCAGATGCTCTGCGGCGAGCTGTACCAACTGGTGCGCATGTATCGCCTGCAGTTCTCCGCCACCCCCAATCGCCCGCGCCATGCCTTTGCCGAGCACCATCGCATTCTCGATGCGATTTCCGAACGGGATGGCGAACTGGCCGAGCTGTTGATGCGCCGCCATATCGCCGCTTCCAAACGCAACATTGAACGCCACTACACCGGCCAGGCCGGGCAGGGCGCTACCGATTCAACAAAGAGAGGTGAAGCATGAGTTCGAACACCCCGGGTCAACGTTTCCGCGCTGCCATCGCTGCCGAATCGCCGTTGCAAGTCATTGGCGCGATCAACGCCAACCACGCGTTGCTGGCCAAGCGTGCCGGCTACAAAGCCATCTATCTGTCGGGTGGCGGGGTGGCTGCCGGCTCCCTCGGTCTGCCGGACCTGGGCATCAATACCCTGGACGATGTGCTGACCGACGTCCGCCGCATTACCGACGTCTGCGACCTGCCCCTGCTGGTGGATATCGACACCGGCTTCGGCCCCAGCGCTTTCAATATCGAGCGCACGGTAAAAAATCTGATCAAGGCCGGTGCCGCTGCCGCCCATATTGAAGATCAGGTTGGTGCCAAGCGCTGTGGTCACCGCCCAGGCAAAGAGATTGTCTCCACCGAAGAAATGGCCGACCGGGTAAAAGCCGCTGCCGACGCTAAAACCGACGCCGACTTCTTCCTGATCGCCCGTACCGACGCGATCCAGGCTGAGGGTGTGGACGCTGCCATCGAGCGTTGCCTGCGCTATGTCGAGGCCGGTGCTGACGGCATCTTTGCCGAGGCTGCCTACGATCTGCCGACCTACAAGCGTTTTGTCGATGCCCTGGGCGTACCGGTGTTGGCCAACATCACCGAATTCGGCGCTACTCCACTGTTTACCCGCGATGAGCTGGCCTCGGTGGGCGTGAAGATTCAGCTCTACCCACTCTCGGCCTTCCGCGCTGCCAACAAGGCGGCAGAAGCGGTGTACACCTCGATTCGGCAGAACGGTCATCAAAAGGACGTCATCGAACTGATGCAGACTCGCGCCGAACTGTACGACCGTATCAACTACCACGCTTTCGAGCAAAAGCTCGACGCGTTGTTTGCTGCCAAGAAGTGATACCGCGCAAGCCGCCTGGCTGAAGGGCGGCTTGTAGCAAAAGAACAAGAAATCCAACCGGATCAGATGAGGAGTTACCCGCGATGAGCGCAACCCAAGAGACGACCACGCCGGGTTTCAAACCCAAGAAGTCGGTAGCCCTGAGTGGCACCGCGGCAGGCAACACCGCGCTGTGTACCGTCGGCCGTACCGGCAACGACCTGCACTACCGTGGCTATGACGTGCTGGACTTCGCCAATCGCTGCGAATTCGAAGAAATCGCCCACCTGCTGGTGCACGGCAAGCTGCCGAACGTCGCCGAGCTGGCTGGCTACAAGGCCAAACTCAAGGCCCTGCGGGGCATTCCAGCGGCACTGAAAGCCTCGCTGGAGCAACTGCCTCCCTCGGCACACCCGATGGATGTCATGCGCACAGCGGTATCGGTACTGGGCTGCGTGTCGCCGGAAAAGGACGACCACAACCACCCCGGTGCCCGCGATATCGCCGACAAGCTGATGGCCTCCCTCGGTTCAGCGTTGCTGTACTGGTACCACTTCAGCCACAACGGCAAGCGTATCGATGTGGAAACCGACGATGACTCCATCGGCGGCCACTTCCTGCACCTGCTGCATGGCGAGAAGCCTCGCCAGTCGTGGGTGCGCGCCATGCACACCTCGCTGAACCTGTATGCCGAGCACGAATTCAACGCCTCCACCTTTACCTCGCGGGTAATCGCCGGTACCGGTTCCGATATGCACTCCTGCATCGCCGGCGCCATTGGTGCCTTGCGCGGCCCGAAGCATGGCGGTGCCAACGAGGTGGCCTTCGAGATCCAGAAGCGCTACGACAACCCGGACGAAGCCGAGGCCGATATCCGTGCCCGCGTCGAGAAAAAAGAAGTGGTGATCGGTTTCGGCCACCCGGTGTACACCGTGGCCGACCCGCGCAACAAAGTGATCAAAGAGGTGGCGCGCGAGCTGTCCGCCGAGCAGAGCAACACCAAGATGTTCGATATTGCCGAGCGCCTGGAAACCATCATGTGGGACATCAAGAAGATGTTCCCGAACCTCGATTGGTTCAGCGCCGTCAGCTACCACATGATGGGCGTGCCCACGGCCATGTTCACCCCGCTGTTCGTGATCGCCCGTACCTCCGGCTGGTCGTCCCATGTGATCGAGCAACGTATCGACGGCAAGATCATCCGCCCGAGTGCCAACTACACAGGTCCTGAGGACCTGAAGTTCGTGCCGCTCAAGGATCGCCCGTAATCATGAGCATCGAAATGAACACTCAGTACCGCAAGAACCTGCCCGGCAGCGCGCTGGACTACTTCGACACCCGCGAGGCGGTGGACGCCATCGAGCCCGGTGCCTACGCCAAGCTGCCTTACACCTCCCGTGTGCTGGCCGAGCAGTTGGTGCGCCGCTGCGATCCGGCGATGCTCACCGATTCGCTCAAGCAGCTGATTGAGCGCAAGCGCGACCTCGACTTCCCCTGGTACCCGGCGCGCGTGGTCTGCCACGACATTCTCGGTCAGACCGCGCTGGTCGACCTGGCTGGCCTGCGTGATGCAATTGCCGAGAAGGGTGGCGACCCGGCCAAGGTCAACCCGGTGGTGCCGACCCAGCTTATTGTCGACCACTCCCTGGCCGTGGAATTCGCCGGCTTCGATCCGGACGCGTTCGAGAAGAACCGCGCCGTCGAAGACCGTCGTAACGAAGACCGCTTCCACTTTATCGAGTGGACCAAAACTGCCTTCAAGAACGTCGACGTGATCCCGGCCGGCAACGGCATCATGCACCAGATCAACCTGGAGAAAATGAGCCCGGTGATCCAGGCCCGTGATGGCGTGGCGTACCCGGATACCTGCGTCGGTACCGACAGCCACACCCCCCACGTCGATGCCTTGGGCGTGATCGCCATCGGTGTCGGCGGTCTGGAAGCGGAAACCGTGATGCTTGGTCGCGCCTCGATGATGCGTCTGCCGGATATCGTCGGCGTGCAGCTGACCGGCAAGCGTCAGCCGGGCATTACCGCGACCGATATCGTGCTGGCGATCACCGAGTTTCTGCGCAAGGAGCGGGTGG
Organism: Pseudomonas sp. TE3786; assembly: GCF_054057335.1. Lineage (NCBI taxonomy): Bacteria > Pseudomonadati > Pseudomonadota > Gammaproteobacteria > Pseudomonadales > Pseudomonadaceae > Pseudomonas > Pseudomonas sp. TE3786. The sequence goes on along the minus strand of NZ_JBSRZF010000013.1, from coordinate 28,509 downwards.
TGGGTGCCTATGTCGAGTTCTTCGGCGAAGGCGCAGACAGCCTGTCGATTGGCGACCGCGCGACGATTTCCAATATGTGCCCGGAATACGGTGCCACCGCCTCGATGTTCTATATCGATCAGCAGACCATCGACTACCTTAAACTCACCGGCCGCGAGCCTGAGCAAGTGGCGCTGGTCGAGCAATACGCCAAGCTCACCGGCCTGTGGGCCGATGCCTTGGTGACCGCCGAATACGAGCGCGTGCTGAGCTTCGATTTGTCCACCGTGGTGCGCAATATGGCCGGCCCGAGCAATCCGCATAAGCGCTTGCCGACTTCGGCGTTGCAGGAGCGCGGGATTGCCGGTGAAGCCATGCTGGCAGCCAGCAAGGTGGAGGAGGCCGATGGTCTGCTGCCGGATGGCGCGGTGATCATCGCCGCCATCACCAGCTGCACCAACACCTCCAACCCGCGCAACGTGGTGGCGGCCGGTTTGGTGGCGAAGAAGGCCAATGCCTTGGGCCTGGTGCGTAAACCCTGGGTGAAAACCTCGTTTGCGCCAGGCTCGAAGGTGGCCAAGCTGTATCTGGAAGAGGCCGGCTTGCTGACCGAACTGGAACAGCTGGGTTTTGGCATCGTCGCCTATGCGTGCACCACCTGTAACGGTATGTCCGGCGCGCTGGACCCGGTGATTCAGCAGGAAATCATCGACCGTGATCTGTATGCCACCGCCGTGTTGTCGGGCAACCGCAACTTCGACGGCCGTATTCACCCGTACGCCAAGCAGGCCTTCCTGGCTTCGCCGCCGTTGGTAGTGGCTTACGCCATTGCCGGTACCGTGCGTTTCGATATCGAGCAGGACGTGCTCGGCCATGACCCGGCCGGCAACCCGATCACCCTCAAGGACCTGTGGCCAAGCGACGAAGAAATCGACGCGCTGGTCGCCACCTCGGTGAAGCCTGAGCAGTTCAAGCAGATCTACATTCCGATGTTCGATCTGGGCAGCTTCGAAGAAGCAGAGAGCCCGCTGTACGACTGGCGCCCGCAGTCCACCTATATTCGTCGTCCGCCTTACTGGGAAGGTGCCTTGGCCGGTGAACGCACGCTGACCGGCATGCGCCCGCTGGCGGTGCTGCCGGACAACATCACCACCGATCACCTGTCGCCTTCCAACGCCATTCTGTTGGACAGCGCCGCCGGTGAGTACCTGGCGAAAATGGGCCTGCCGGAAGAGGACTTCAACTCCTACGCCACCCACCGTGGTGACCACCTGACCGCGCAGCGCGCCACCTTTGCCAACCCGCAGTTGGTGAACGAAATGGCCGTGGTCGATGGCCAGGTGAAGAAGGGTTCGCTGACCCGCCTGGAGCCGGAAGGCAAGGTCACCCGTATGTGGGAAGCCATCGAAACCTATATGGAGCGCAAGCAGCCGCTGATTATCGTGGCCGGTGCCGACTACGGTCAGGGCTCGTCCCGCGACTGGGCCGCCAAGGGTGTACGCCTGGCTGGGGTGGAAGCGATTGCCGCCGAGGGCTTCGAACGCATTCACCGCACCAACCTGGTGGGCATGGGCGTGTTGCCGCTGGAGTTCAAACCCGGCACCAACCGCCTGACCCTGGGCCTGGACGGCACCGAGCTGTACGACGTGGTTGGCGAACGCACGCCGCGTGCCACCCTGACGCTGGTCATTACCCGTAAAAACGGTGAGCGCCTGGAAGTGCCGATGACCTGCCGCCTGGATACCGCCGAAGAGGTTTCGGTGTACGAGGCCGGCGGTGTGCTGCAGCGCTTTGCCCAGGATTTCCTCGAGGCGACGGTGGCAGTTTAAACGCCGCTACGCATGGCTCCGTAGGAGCGGCTTCAGCCGCGATGCTCTTGATCTTGAAAAGCATCGCGGCTGAAGCCGCTCCTACAGGGACTATCGAAACATTCAGGACTTAACTCATGCCCCACGCACCGCAAATCAAAATCCCCGCCACCTACCTGCGTGGCGGTACCAGCAAGGGCGTGTTTTTCCGCCTGCAAGATTTACCGCAAAGCTGCCAGGTACCGGGCGTCGCCCGTGATCGTCTGTTTATGCGGGTGATTGGCAGTCCCGACCCATATTCGGCGCAAATCGACGGTATGGGCGGTGCCACGTCCAGTACCAGTAAATGCGTGATCCTGAGCAAAAGCACGCAGCCGGATCATGACGTCGACTATCTATATGGCCAGGTCTCCATCGACAAAGCCTTTGTCGACTGGAGTGGCAACTGCGGCAACCTGTCTACCGGTGCGGGCGCGTTTGCCCTGCATGCCGGTCTGGTCGATCCGGCGCGTATTCCGGACAACGGCGTGTGCGTGGTGCGCATCTGGCAGGCCAATATCCAGAAAACCATCATCGCCCATGTCCCGGTCAGCAATGGCCAGGTCCAGGAAACCGGAGACTTCGAACTGGATGGGGTGACCTTCCCGGCGGCGGAGATCGTGCTGGAGTTTCTCGACCCTTCCGATGACGGCGAGGAGGGCGGCTCGATGTTTCCCACCGGCAACCTGGTGGACGACCTCGAAGTGCCTGGTGTCGGTACCTTCATGGCGACGATGATTACCGCCGGTATCCCCACGGTATTCGTCAATGCCGAAGACATCGGCTATCAAGGCACCGAGCTGCGCGAAGACATCAACAGCGATGTCAAAGCCCTCGCGCGTTTCGAGGCGATTCGGGTGGCCGGAGCGCTGCGTATGGGCTTGATCAAAACCGCGGCCGAGGCGGCGACACGGCAACATACGCCCAAGGTCGCGTTTGTGGCCAAGCCCAAGGACTACCAAGCCTCCAGCGGCAAGACCGTGCAGGCCGGCGAGGTTGATCTGCTGGTGCGCGCGCTGTCCATGGGCAAACTGCACCACGCCATGATGGGCACGGCGGCGGTAGCGATTGGCACGGCGGCAGCCATCCCGGGCACCCTGGTCAACCTGGCGGCCGGTGGCGGTGAGCGCACTGCAGTGCGCTTTGGGCACCCATCCGGCACCTTGCGGGTAGGGGCTGAGGCGACTCAGGAAAACGGCGAATGGGTAGTCAAGAAAGCCATCATGAGCCGCAGTGCGCGGATTTTGATGGAAGGCTGGGTGCGGGTGCCTGGGGATGGTGTTTGAGGGGTAAGGCAAAGCGGCTGAAGCCGCTCCCACGAGGGCTACGCAGGCCCATAGGAGCGGCTTCAGCCGCGATACCAGGCACCGAAAATGGGTTTAATGGTGAGTCGTGCCAAGCAGCACGCCACTGGCACCCATAAAAAACGCGCCAGTGGTTTTGTTCAGGCGGCGGGCACCGGTTGGGGTCTTGATCAGGCGGCGAATCTGCCGGCCGAACAGGCCGTAGACCATGGAGGCAAAGAACTCTGCCAGCAGGTAGGTGCCGCCCAGGTACACAAATTGTTCGGTGGGGGGCAATTCGGGTTTGATGAACTGCGGGAAAATCGCCGCAAACAGCAGAATGGCTTTCGGGTTGCTGATGCCGACAAGGAACTCTTGAAGCATCAGTTTGGTCACACTCCTGTTCGCCTGCGCGCTGTCTGCTACGCTGCTTTCAGCCAGATCAAGGCCGCTGAATTCACGGCTGCGCCAGGTGCGGATGCCGAGGTAGAGCAGGTAAGCGGCGCCGATCCACTTGAGGGTGGTGAACGCGGTTTCCGAAGCCAGCAGCATGGCACCAAGACCCACGGCAGAAATGCTGAGGAAAATGGCATAGGCAATGGCCCGGCCGACGGTGGCGGCAACCGCAGTGCCGACACCATGACGAATACCGTTGTTCAGTGCGCAGAAGTTGTTCGGCCCTGGCGTCAGGGCGATAAACACAGCGATTGGCGCGAACAGCAAGCAGTCCATCAGGGTCATGGCGGGTACCTGGGTTAAAAAAGCGGGGTTATTTCAGACGCCGCTCAACGCCTTTTTCCACCAAGATCTTGGCGGAGATTTCTTCCACCGAAAAATGGGTGGAATTGATGTACGGAATGTTTTCCCGGCGCAGCAGTTGTTCGACTTCACGCACTTCGAACTCGCACTGGGCAAAGCTGGCGTAACGGCTGTTGGGCTTGCGTTCGTTGCGGATGGCAGTCAAACGGTCGGGGTCGATGGTCAGGCCGAACAGCTTGTCTTTGTACTGCTTGAGCGCGCTGGGCAGTTGCAGGCGCTCCATGTCTTCTTCGGTCAACGGGTAGTTGGCCGCACGAATGCCATATTGCAGTGCCATATAAAGGCAGGTGGGGGTTTTACCGCAGCGCGAGACACCGACCAGAATCAGGTCGGCCTTGTCGTAGTAGTGGGTGCGGGCACCATCGTCGTTGTCGAGGGCAAAGTTCACCGCCTCGATACGCTCCATATAGTTGGAGTTGTGACTGATGGAATGGGACTTGCCCACCGAATAGGACGAGTGTGAAGTCAGTTCCTGTTCAAGCGGGGCGAGAAAGGTCGAGAAGATGTCGATCATGAAGCCATCGGACTTGGCCAGGATGTCGCGAATGTCCTGGTTGACGATGGTGTCGAAGATGATCGGGCGCACGCCGTCTTTCTCGGCCGCATTGTTGATTTGCTGTACCATCGCCCGCGCTTTTTCCACGGTGTCGATGTAGGGGCGCGTGAGCTTGTGAAAAGTGATGTTCTCGAACTGCGCCAGCAGGCTTTGGCCAAGCGTTTCGGCCGTGATGCCGGTGCCGTCGGAGATGAAGAAAGCGGTTCGTTTCATTTGCACCGAGGGCCTTAAGCTAAGGATGATTCTTGGCTATGATAGGCCCCCTTTTGATCGAAGCCATGCCGGTTGGCATTGTTACTTATTTTCCAGGGCCAGGCCACCGTCACACAGGGCTGCAATCTGTACGCAGCAGGGTGTGAGAGTAAATAGGGTCTGAGCTAGTCCAACACCGTTAGTGGAGAGATCACCTTGGCTGAATACGTAGTTTCCCTCGATAAGCTCGGCGTCCATGATGTGGAGCACGTGGGGGGCAAGAACGCATCCCTCGGCGAAATGATCAGTAACCTCGCAGGCGCTGGCGTCTCGGTCCCCGGTGGTTTCGCGACCACCGCCCAAGCCTACCGTGATTTCCTTGAACTGAGCGGCCTCAACGCGCAGATCCATGCCGCGCTCGACGCGCTGGATGTCGATGATGTCAACGCCCTGGCCAAAACCGGTGCGCAGATCCGTCAATGGATCATGGAAGCGGAATTCCCTGAACGCCTCAACGCTGAAATCCGCACTGCCTTCGCCGCCATGGCCAATGGCAACGAGAACATGGCTGTCGCGGTTCGCTCCTCGGCCACCGCCGAAGACCTGCCAGATGCCTCCTTCGCTGGCCAGCAAGAAACCTTCCTGAATATCCGCGGCGTGGAAAACGTCATTCGTGCGGCCAAGGAAGTGTTCGCCTCGCTGTTCAACGACCGCGCCATTTCCTACCGCGTACACCAGGGTTTCGACCACAAGCTGGTGGCCCTGTCGGCTGGCGTGCAGCGCATGGTGCGCTCGGAAACCGGCACGGCCGGCGTGTTGTTCACCCTGGATACCGAATCGGGTTTCCGTGACGTGGTGTTTATCACCGGCGCCTACGGCCTGGGCGAAACCGTGGTGCAAGGCGCGGTCAACCCGGACGAATTCTACGTTCACAAGAAAACCCTGGAAGAAGGCCGCCCGGCGATCCTGCGTCGCAACCTGGGCAGCAAAGCCATCAAGATGATCTACGGCGACGAAGCCAAGGCCGGCAAATCGGTGAAAACCGTTGATGTCGACCGTGCCGACCGCGCCCGTTTCTGCCTGAGCGATGCCGAAGTCACCGAACTGGCCAAACAAGCGCTGATCATCGAAAAACACTACGGCCGCCCGATGGACATCGAGTGGGCCAAAGACGGCGACGACGGCAAGCTGTACATCGTTCAAGCGCGTCCGGAAACCGTGAAAAGCCGCACCACTGCCAACGTGATGGAGCGCTACCTGCTCAAAGAAACCAGCAAAGTGCTGGTGGAAGGTCGCGCCATTGGCCAGAAGATCGGTGCCGGTAAAGTGCGCGTGATCAACGACGTGTCCGAGATGGACAAGGTGCAGCCAGGCGACGTGTTGGTTTCCGACATGACCGACCCGGACTGGGAACCCGTGATGAAGCGCGCCAGCGCCATCGTCACCAACCGCGGCGGGCGCACCTGCCACGCGGCGATCATCGCCCGTGAACTGGGTATCCCGGCTGTTGTGGGTTGCGGCAACGCCACCCAGGTGCTGAGCGATGGCCAGGGCGTGACTGTGTCCTGCGCTGAAGGCGACACCGGTTTTATCTTCGAAGGTGAGCTGGGCTTCGACATCCGCACCAACTCAGTGGATGCCATGCCCGATCTGCCGTTCAAGATCATGATGAACGTCGGCAACCCGGACCGCGCCTTTGACTTCGCCCAGTTGCCCAACGCCGGTGTCGGCCTGGCGCGTCTGGAATTTATCATCAACCGCATGATCGGCGTGCACCCCAAGGCGCTGCTCAACTACGCCGGTCTGCCGCCGGAAATCAAAGACAGCGTCGACAAGCGCATCGCCGGTTACGACGATCCGGTCGGCTTCTATGTCGAGAAGCTGGTTGAGGGCATCAGCACCCTGGCCGCGGCGTTCTGGCCGAAGAAGGTCATCGTGCGTCTGTCGGACTTCAAGTCCAACGAATACGCCAACCTGATCGGCGGCAAGCTCTACGAGCCGGAAGAAGAGAACCCGATGCTGGGCTTCCGTGGGGCTTCGCGTTATATCAGCGAGTCGTTCCGCGATTGCTTCGAACTGGAATGCCGCGCACTGAAGAAAGTGCGCAATGAGATGGGCCTGACCAACGTCGAAATCATGGTGCCGTTCGTGCGTACCCTGGGCGAAGCCAGCCAGGTAATCGACCTGCTGGCGGCCAATGGTCTGTCCCGTGGCAAAGATGGCCTGCGCATCATCATGATGTGCGAACTGCCGTCCAACGCCATTCTGGCCGAGGAATTCCTTGAGTTCTTCGACGGTTTCTCCATCGGTTCCAACGACCTGACCCAGTTGACCCTGGGTCTGGACCGTGACTCCGGGATCATCGCGCACCTGTTCGATGAGCGTAATCCGGCGGTTAAGAAGCTGCTGTCCAACGCCATCCAGGCCTGTAACAAGGCGGGCAAATACATCGGCATTTGCGGTCAGGGCCCCTCGGACCACCCGGACCTGGCCAAATGGCTGATGGAACAGGGCATCGAAAGCGTGTCGTTGAACCCGGACTCCGTGCTGGAAACCTGGTTCTTCCTGGCTGAAGGCCAACAGGCCTGAGGTTCGTTGGGCTTCGCTGCGCTCAATCCAACCTACGGTTGATGCGTAAGTTGGGTTGAGCGCAGCGAAGCCCAACAAAAACACCAAAGAAGGGCGGGTCCATTCCCGCCCTTTTTTCTGCAAGTTTTTTCTGTCAGTCGATCCGCATGCAAAGTAGCAGTGAACTGTTTCCCGTAGCCTTGATGAGCGCCGAGTTTCGTGGCGATCTCAGTGAGGACGTATACCGTCTCAAACCCTCCAATAGCCCCGACTTCAGCGTGGAACTGGCCCTGACCCGTCTGGGTATGGCTGATCATGGCGAGAACCGTGGCGTGCCGGTGATTCTGATCCCTGGCAGCTTTTCCAACCGGCGCTTCTGGTACTCGCCCAAATGCGTTGGCCTGGGGCCTTACCTGGCGCGTGCCGGCTTCGATGTGTGGATCGCCGAAATGCGTGGCCACGGCTTGTCGCCGCGCAATCTCGAGTACCGACACAACAAGGTCGCCGATTACGTCCGCTACGACTTGCCAGCCATTGCCGCCTTTGTGCGTGAGCAAAGCGGCCAGGCACCGCACTGGATTGGCCATTCGCTGGGCGGTATTACCCTGGCCGGTGCGCTGGGTGGGCGTTACCTCGACGCAGACGACGTGGCGTCAGTGGCCTTGTTCGGCAGCCAGATCAGCCGCGTCTACTGGCCGTTGAAAGTGCCGCTGGTGGAGTGGAGTGCGCGCCTGTTGCTCAAGGGCGTATCGGTGATTTCCGGCTCACGCCTCAAGCGTGGCCCGGAAGACGAGCCGATCGGCCTGATCCGCGAAAGCCTGCGCTGGCACGGCCTGTTCGGCCGCTTTGGCGAGGGCAAGAAGAACGATTGGTGGAAAGGTCTGGCCGAGGTCAACGTGCCGGTGCTGGCTGTGGGGGCCGATGGCGACCTGCAGGACCCGGCCTGGGGCTGTCGCAAGTTGCTCGAACAGTTCGGTTCCGAGCGCCGGCGTTTTCTCTGTCTCGGCAAGAAGCAGGGCTTTAGCGATGATTTCGGCCATGTCGAAATGCTGGTCAGCAAGGCAGCGCAAGAGGAAGTCTGGCCGCTGGCTGAACATTGGCTGCGCCATTTGCGCCTGCCTGATGCGCTGGAACCCGCTGAACAGGACGTTTCATCGCCGCAGTGACGCGGCTAAGATGGCGCCGTATTGAACTTTTGAATCAGTAGAGCTTTGAACCAGTAGAGCTTTGAACAAGCGGTTTCCAAAACCTATCAAGGAGTTTTCCCATGCAATACGTCACTCCCGATTTGTGCGACGCCTACCCGGAGCTGGTGCAGGTAGTCGAGCCGATGTTCAGCAATTTCGGCGGCCGCGACTCCTTTGGTGGTGAAATCGTCACCATCAAGTGCTTCGAAGACAACTCGCTGGTCAAAGACCAGGTCGACCTGCCAGGCAAAGGCAAAGTCCTGGTGGTGGACGCGGGTGGCTCGCTGCGTCGCGCGGTGCTCGGTGACATGCTCGCGGAAAAAGCCGCGAAGAATGGCTGGGAAGGCTTGGTGATCTACGGGTGCATCCGTGACGTCGATGTCATCGCGCAGACCGAACTGGGCGTGCAGGCGCTGGCCAGCCACCCGATGAAGACCGAAAAGCGCGGCATTGGCGACCTCAACGTAGCCGTGACCTTCGGTGGCGTAACCTTCCGCCCGGGTGAGTTCGTGTATGCCGACAACAACGGCGTCATCATCTCGCCGCAAGCGTTGAAGATGCCTGCGTAAGGCTAGGAAACCCGGTGAAAACCGGGTTTTTTGTTAAGGGATAGGGAATGCACGAAGAAGACAATGCGCAATGGGGGCTGGTCCATGCTTTTGTGCTGGACGGCGAGGGCGGTGCTCGCTCGGTCACCCGCCAGCAAATTGATGGGCTGACGTTACAGGCGCAAGAAAGCCTGTGGCTGCACTGGGATCGCGGCCATCCGCAAACCCACGCCTGGCTGCGCGACGGCAGTGGCTTGAACGAATTCAGTTGCGACTTGCTGCTGGAGGAGAACACCCGCCCGCGCCTGTTGCCGCTGCCCAATGACGAACTGCTGTTGTTTCTGCGAGGGGTCAACCTGAACCCTGGTGCCGAACCGGAAGACATGGTTTCGGTGCGCATTTTTGCCGCCGCCCAGCGGGTCATCTCACTGCGCCTGCGCCCGTTGCATGCCACCGAAGACCTGATTGCCGAACTGGAAGCGGGCAAGGGGCCGAAAACTGCCTCGGAACTGATGCTGTACCTGGCGCAGCACATGACCGGCAGGGTCGATGCGTTGGTGGCGGATCTGTCTGAGCTGGTCGACAGCCAGGAAGAGCAGGCTGATGCCGATGAGCGTTTCACCCCTGAGCATGGGCAGATGCTGCATATCCGCCGTCGAGCGGCAGGCTTGCGCCGTTTTCTCGCGCCGCAGCGGGATATCTTCGGCCAACTGACACGCAACAAATTGCCGTGGTTTGCCGATGACGACAGCGACTACTGGAACGAATTGAACAACCGCCTGACCCGCTACCTAGAAGAACTCGAGCTGATCCGCGAGCGGGTAGGGCTGGTGCTGGAAACCGAGAGCCGGCGCATGAGTGAGCGGATGAACCGGACCATGTACCGCTTCGGCATCGTCACCGGAATTTTCCTGCCGATGAGTTTTCTCACAGGCCTGCTGGGCATCAATGTTGGCGGTATTCCGGGTTCTGAAAGCCCCTATGGGTTTCTGTTGGCCTGCCTGTTGATGGCGTCGGTTGCGTTGGGACAATGGTGGCTTTTTCGTCGATTGCGTTGGGTTTGATGTGACTTGGCGAAATTACGCCGCGTCTAGCCCTGAGAAATCCTGAGGTGCGCATGCACGATCCATTCGAACAATCCCTGCGAGATCTGCTCAAGTCCTCGGCTACCAGCCACGACGATGACGCAACCCTGGGCCGTGTGTTGAAAACCGCCAACCGGCAAGTGGGTGCCGGCGACCTGTTCGGCCTGATGGGGCGTTGCCTCGAAGCGCTGATGATCGCCGTCAGCACCGGCTCCGATCACGTAGCCCCGGTATCTCGCCGCACTTCCTCCGCTCGTAATCCCAATAAGGCTGACTGAACATGGAACTCGATCTCTGGACTCAAAGCCTGAAAGAGGCGATGGCCGCCCTGTGGACCAAGGTTGCCGTGTTCATCCCCAACCTGTTCGTGGCGCTTATTCTGGTCTTGCTGGGGTTTGTCGTGGCCAAGTTGCTCGACACCCTGCTGTCCAAACTGCTCGGTAAGGTTGGCCTGGATCGCCTGATGGCGGGTACGGGGCTGACTAAACTGATCGGCCGTGCCGGCATCCAGGTGCCGGTCTCGGCCTTGATCGGCAAGATCGTTTACTGGTTCGTTCTTCTGGTTTTCCTGGTCTCGGCTGCGGAGTCGCTGGGGCTGCAGCGGGTATCCGCCACCCTCGACGTGCTGGCACTGTACCTGCCCAAGGTCTTTGGCGCGGCGATGGTGCTGGTGATCGGTATCTTGCTGGCGCAACTGGTCAGTGGCCTGGTACGCAGTGCCGCCGACGGTGTCGGACTGGATTACGCCAACGGTCTGGGGCGTATCGCTCAGGGCCTGGTGATCATTCTCAGCATTTCGGTCGCGATCGGTCAGCTCGAAGTCAAAACCGACCTGCTCAACAATGTCATCGCCATCGTGCTGATCTCCGTTGGTCTGGCCGTGGCACTGGCCCTGGGCCTGGGTAGCCGTGACATCGCCGCGCAGATTCTCGCCGGTATCTATGTGCGTGAGCTGTATGAGGTCGGGCAGCAGCTGAAGGTGGGCGAGGTGGAAGGGCAGATCGAAGAAATCGGTACTGTTAAGACCATCCTGCTGACGGATGACGGCGAGCTGGTTTCGCTGGCCAATCGCGAAATTCTCGAGCAACGGGTGAGCAGCCGCTGACACGCCAATCCCTGCTAATGTATGCCGCCATCCTGGACTGTCTGAGGTTCAAGGCTGTGGCGGCTATTCACCAGACTGCCGGCCCGACTCGTTTTGAATAAAGCTCAAACGCTATCTTCCCGCTATGACCCCCGCGAGCTCTCGGATGAAGAGCTGGTGGCGCGTGCGCATGTGGAGTTGTTCCACATTACGCGGGCATATGAAGAGCTAATGCGTCGTTACCAACGCACTTTATTTAACGTATGTGCGCGTTATCTCGGAAACGACCGGGATGCCGACGACGTCTGTCAAGAAGTAATGTTGAAAGTTTTATATGGCTTGAAGAATTTTGAAGGCAAGTCAAAGTTCAAGACTTGGCTTTACAGCATTACCTACAACGAGTGCATTACCCAGTACCGGAAAGAGCGGCGAAAAAGACGTTTATTGGACGCCCTTAGTTTGGATCCTTTGGAAGAGGCTTCTGAAGAAAAGGCTCCTGTAGCCCAGGAGCCTGGCGGCCTCGACCGTTGGTTGGTGCATGTGAATCCCATTGATCGAGAGATTCTGGTGCTGCGATTTGTCGCAGAGCTTGAGTTTCAAGAGATTGCCGACATCATGCACATGGGATTGAGCGCAACCAAGATGCGATATAAACGGGCGCTCGATCGTTTGCGGGAAAAATTTTCGGGGATAGCCGAAACTTAGTTGGGTGAAATACCTCTAACCGACCAGGCGATTCCTGTTAGAATCGCCGCCTGAGTTGTCTTGCGTTTGTCAGACAACTTACTGACCACCAAGATAGGGATTTACGGATGAAATTTAAAAACACCTTAGGCGTTGTTATCGGCTCGCTGATTGCTGCTTCTTCTCTTCAGGCGTTGGCCCAAGGCCAAGGTGCAGTAGAAGTTGAAGGCTTCGCCAAGAAGGAAATGTTCGACAGCGCTCGTGACTTCAAAAACAACGGCAACCTGTTCGGTGGTTCCATCGGTTACTTCCTGACCGACGAAGTTGAACTGCGTCTGGGTTACGACGAAGTCCACAACGCTCGCAGCGAAGACGGCCGTAACATCAAAGGCTCGAACACTGCTCTCGACGCCCTGTACCACTTCAACGCTCCGGGCGACGTTGTTCGTCCGTACGTTTCCGCTGGTTTCTCGGACCAGAGCATTGGCCAGAACGGCGCTGGTGGCCGTAACGGTTCCACCTTCGCCAACGTTGGCGGCGGTGCCAAGGTTTACTTCACCGACAACTTCTACGCCCGTGCTGGCGTTGAAGCTCAGTACAACATCGACCAAGGCGACACCGAGTGGGCACCAAGCGTCGGCATCGGCGTTAACTTCGGTGGCGGCAAAAAAGCAGCTGAGCCAGTTGCTGCTCCTGCTCCAGAAGTCTGCTCCGACAGCGACAACGACGGCGTTTGCGACAACGTCGACAAGTGCCCAGGCACCGCTGCCAACGTAACCGTTGATGCAGATGGCTGCCCAGCTGTTGCTGAAGTTGTTCGCGTTGAGCTGGACGTGAAATTCGACTTCGACAAAGCGAAAGTCAAAGAAGAAAGCTACGGCGATATCAAGAACCTGGCTGACTTCATGAAGCAGTACCCAGCGACTTCCACCACTGTTGAAGGTCACACCGACTCCGTTGGTACTGACGCTTACAACCAAAAACTGTCCGAGCGTCGTGCTAACGCCGTTCGTGAAGTTCTGGTTAACCAGTACGGTGTAGGTGGCGAGCGCGTTAACGCTGTTGGCTACGGCGAGTCCAAGCCGGTTGCGGATAACGCTACCGAAGCTGGCCGCGCTGTAAACCGTCGCGTAGAAGCTGAAGTAGAAGCCCAAGCTAAGTAATTAGCGCGGTGTTTCAGAAAAGCCCGGCCTAGGTCGGGCTTTTCTTTGCCCGGAATAAAGGTTTGCCCTTGGTCGCCCATGTATGATTCGGGCCTTTCATGGATTAATCGGGAGCATGCGCAGGTGTCGAGACTTCGATCGTTACTGCTGACGGGCAGTGTGTTGCTGCTGGTGGCTGGTTGCTCCTCGCAGGTGGTGGTTGCGCCCGAAGTACGTGCGTTGCCAGAGCGTGTCGAGTTGAATGCGGTGCCGTTTTTTGCCGAGACTGCTTTCGAGGGCGCTCCCGGTGCGGTGGCGATGATGTTGTCCCAGCAGGATGTGGTGACCACGCCTGGGTTGGTGGCCAAAAAAATGCGCTTGCCGGGCCAGGAAACCGCGATAGAGAAGAACTTGAACCGCGTGGTAAACGAGCACGGTTTGCTCGTTTATCCTCTGTCTTCGCGATTGGCTGATGTATTGGAGCAGGTGTCGGCTGGCTACCCGGTGCTGGCGCGGTTGGATGACAGCAGTCTGGTGTCCTCGCCGCACTACGCTGTGGTCGTCGGTTATGACCGGGTCAAGCAGCGCTTGCTGTTGCGTTCCGGGATGAGTCGTCGGCTGGTGGTGAGCTTCAAAGACTTCCAGGCGGCCTGGGATAAGCTCGGCAATTGGGCTGTGCTGATTCAGGCGCCGGCGCAGTTGCCAGCGAATGTCGAGCGGCAACGCTGGTTGAGTGCGGTGTCGCAGCTTGAGCAAGCAGGCCAGAAGCTGGCCGCTGGTAATGCCCGTGAAGCACTTGAGCACGGCGCACATTAAATAGCTGAAAATGAAAACGGTGCCCTCGAGGCGCCGTTTTCATTTCTGCATTCGAACTTAGAAGCCGAGCTTGTCGCGCAGGCTGTAGTACCAGGCGCCCATCGCGGTGAACGGTACGCGCATCATATGGCCGCCCGGGAACGGATAGTGCGGCAGGCCGGCGAAGGCGTCGAAGCGTTCAGCCTGACCGCGCAGGGATTCGGCCAGAATCTTTCCCGCCAGATGGGTGTAGGTAACACCGTGGCCGCTGCAGCCTTGGGAGTAATAGATGTTGTCGCCCAGGCGACCCACTTGCGGCAGCCGCGACAAGGTGAGTAGGAAGTTGCCGGTCCAGGCGTAGTCGATCTTCACGTTCTTCAGCTGTGGGAAGGTTTTCACCAGTTTGGGGCGAATAATGGCTTCGATGTTGGCCGGATCACGAGCGCCATACACCACGCCGCCGCCGAAGATCAGGCGCTTGTCGCCGCTGAGGCGGTAGTAGTCGAGCAGGTAGTTGCAGTCTTCCACGCAGTAGTCTTGCGGCAGCAAGCTGGCGGCGACTTCGTCGCTCAGCGGTTCGGTGGTAATCACCTGGGTGCCGCATGGCATCGATTTGGCAGACAGCTCCGGAATCAGGTTGCCCAAGTAAGCGTTGCCGGCGACGACCACGAACTTGGCTTTCACTCGGCCCTGCGGCGTGTGCACTACAGGGTTGGCACCGCGCTCGATGCGAGTGGCAGGGGTTTGTTCGTAGATAACACCACCCAGAGATTCAACGGCCGCGGCTTCGCCGAGCGCCAGGTTCAGCGGGTGGATGTGGCCGCCGCTCATGTCGAGCATGCCGCCAATGTAATTCTCGGTATTGACCACTTCGCGGATGCGCGTGCTATCCATCAGCTCAAGCTGGGTGTGGCCGTAGCGTTCCCAGAGCTTTTTTTGCGATTCCAGATGGCCCATCTGCTTTTTGGTGATGGCTGCGAACACGCCTCCGTCCTTCAAGTCGCACTGAATATTGTAGGTGGCGATGCGCTCGCGAATGATGCGACCACCTTCAAACGCCATCTGGCCAAGGAGTTGCGCCTGCTTCGGGCCGACGGTGCGCTCAATGACGTCGATATCGCGGCTGTAGCTGTTGACGATCTGACCGCCATTGCGGCCGGAGGCGCCGAAGCCAACTTTGGCGGCTTCAACGATGGTGACTTTGAAGCCGTTTTCCAGGAGGAAGAGGGCGGTGGAAAGCCCGGTGTAACCTGCACCCACAACACAGACATCGGTTTCTACGTCGCCGACCAACTCGGGTCTGGCGGGTACGGCATTGGCCGACGCGGCGTAGTAAGACTGCGGATAAGAAGTGTGTGCCATCTTGCAACCTCTGTTTTATATTTTTTACGAATCGGCCGATGCTACCTGAGATAAAAATGCCCGGCTAGCCTCCGTGCAAAATATAAAACGCCGCTCTGAACAGTAAAAAATACGTTTATTCAGGTAGTTAGCGAGAAAAGAGTTGACTCTTTTAGCTGCCTCCGTAGAATGCGCCTCCATTGCAGGCACGTAGCTCAGTTGGTTAGAGCACCACCTTGACATGGTGGGGGTCGTTGGTTCGAGTCCAATCGTGCCTACCAAATTTAAAGGGTCACTTCGGTGACCCTTTTTTATTGGGCGCTTGTCAGGGCTGCGGCTTTCTGAAAGCATCCAAGGTCCTAAAAATCCCCAGTGACTGCGGTTCGGTTCAGGTTGGCCCTCGGGCTCCTGCCACTGTGAGGCGGGTATACCGCCGGATCGCGTACTGGCTCATCCCAACCCATGTGACCTTTGGTAGGGGTCACCACTAGGAGAGGAAGCGCCATGCCTGTTATTACTCTTCCCGACGGCAGTCAGCGTTCATTCGATCACCCGGTTTCCGTAGCCGAGGTGGCTCAATCCATTGGTGCCGGTCTGGCCAAGGCCACCGTGGCTGGCAAAGTCAACGGTACGCTGGTAGACGCCTGCGATCTCATCAGCAGCGACGCCACTCTGCAGATCATTACGCCGAAGGACGAAGAGGGGCTGGAAATTATCCGTCACTCCTGCGCTCACTTGGTGGGGCATGCGGTCAAGCAGCTGTATCCGACTGCGCGCATGGTGATCGGTCCGGTCATCGAAGAAGGCTTCTATTACGATATCGCCTACGAGCGCCCCTTTACGCTGGACGACCTGTCCGCGATCGAAGCGCGTATGCACCAGCTGATCGATACCGAATACGACGTGGTCAAAAAGATGACTCCGCGTGCCGAAGTCATCGCTGAGTTTTCCGCTCGCGGCGAGGAATACAAGCTGCGTCTGGTCGAGGACATGCCTGATACCCAGCAGATGGGCCTCTACTATCACCAAGAATACCTCGACATGTGCCGCGGTCCGCACGTGCCGAACACTCGTTTCCTTAAGGCATTCAAGCTGACCAAGCTGTCCGGTGCCTACTGGCGCGGCGATGCCAAGAACGAGCAGTTGCAGCGCGTATACGGCACTGCCTGGGCAGATAAGAAGCAGCTGGCTGCTTATGTTCAGCGTATTGAAGAAGCTGAAAAGCGCGATCACCGCAAAATCGGCAAGCGCCTGAACCTGTTCCATACCCAGGAAGAAGCGCCGGGTATGGTGTTCTGGCATCCGAACGGTTGGACGTTGTACCAAGTGCTTGAACAGTACATGCGCCAAGTTCAGCGTGAGAACGGCTACCTCGAAATCAAGACGCCGCAAGTTGTCGACCGTAGCCTGTGGGAGAAATCCGGGCACTGGGCCAACTACGCCGAAAACATGTTTACCACTGAGTCGGAAAGCCGCGATTACGCGATTAAGCCGATGAACTGCCCATGCCACGTGCAGGTATTCAATCAGGGGCTGAAAAGCTACCGCGAGCTGCCGATGCGTCTGGCTGAGTTCGGTGCCTGCCACCGTAACGAGCCGTCGGGTGCGCTGCACGGCATCATGCGGGTTCGCGCGTTCACTCAGGACGACGCCCACATTTTCTGCACCGAAGAGCAAATGCAGGCGGAGTCGGCCGCGTTTATCAAGTTGACCCTGGATGTGTACTCAGATTTCGGCTTCACCGATATTCAGCTCAAGCTATCGACTCGCCCTGAAAAGCGTGTGGGCTCCGATGAGTTGTGGGATCGTGCTGAGGCCGCTCTGGCGTCTGCGCTGGATAGTGCTGGCCTGCCATATGATCTGCAGCCGGGCGAGGGTGCGTTCTACGGTCCGAAGATCGAGTTCTCTTTGAAGGATTGCCTGGGACGCGTATGGCAGTGTGGTACCCTGCAGCTCGATTTCAACCTGCCAGTGCGTCTGGGGGCTGAATTCGTCAGTGAAGATAACAGCCGCAAGCACCCCGTTATGTTGCACCGCGCAATCCTGGGGTCGTTCGAGCGCTTTATCGGCATGCTGATCGAGCACTACGAAGGTGCATTCCCGGCTTGGCTATCGCCTACTCAGACGGTGATTTTGAATATCACCGACAAACAGGCTGATTTTGCGCTTGAGGTTGAAAAAAGCCTCAATCAAAGCGGGTTCCGTGCCAAGTCTGACTTGAGAAACGAAAAAATCGGCTTTAAAATCCGCGAGCATACTTTGCTCAAGGTTCCGTATCTCTTGGTTATCGGAGATCGGGAAGTTGAAACGCAAACTGTCGCTGTGCGTACGCGAGAAGGTGCTGACCTTGGCTCCATGCCAGTCGCCCAATTCGCTGAGTTCCTTACGCAAGCGGTTTCCCGGCGTGGTCGCCAAGATTCGGAGTAATTATTATTAAGCGTGAAATGAGACAAGATAAACGAGCTGCACCGAAAGCCCCGATCAACGAGAATATCTCGGCACGCGAGGTTCGGTTAATTGGCGCTGACGGCGAGCAAATTGGCATCGTCTCGATTGATGAAGCGCTTAGAATCGCTGAAGAATCCAAGCTGGACCTGGTAGAAATCTCCGCTGATGCGGTTCCACCGGTCTGTCGCGTAATGGATTACGGCAAATCGATCTTCGAAAAGAAGAAGCAGGTTGCCGCAGCGAAGAAGAACCAGAAACAGGTTCAGGTTAAAGAAATCAAGTTTCGTCCAGGGACGGAAGAAGGGGATTACCAGGTAAAACTACGCAACCTGGTACGTTTCCTTAGTGATGGGGACAGGGCCAAGGTTTCCTTGCGATTCCGCGGCCGTGAGATGGCGCATCAGGAGCTGGGCATGGAGTTGTTGAAGCGGGTTGAAGGTGACCTTGCTGAATACGGCACCGTTGAGCAGCACCCGAAGATGGAAGGACGCCAACTTATCATGGTCATCGCCCCCAAAAAGAAGAAATAACCACCAGGGCACGGCAGGCCTTGCGGTTATGTTTATCAACTGAATGCGGAGTATCCGAACATGCCAAAAATGAAAACCAAAAGCGGTGCAGCTAAACGTTTCTTGAAAACCGCTACCGGTTTCAAGCACAAGCACGCTTTCAAGAGCCACATCCTGACCAAAATGTCGACCAAGCGTAAGCGTCATCTGCGCGGCAGCACCATGGTGCATCCGTCTGACGTGGCAAAGGTCGCGCGCATGCTGCGCGTTCGTTAATTTCGGTCAAGAATTAGAGGAAGTTACTCATGGCTCGTGTTAAGCGTGGCGTTGTTGCTCGCCGTCGTCACAAAAAAATTCTGAAACTCGCTAAAGGCTACTATGGTGCACGTTCGCGCGTGTTCCGCGTTGCCAAACAAGCGGTAATCAAGGCAGGCCAATACGCCTACCGCGACCGTCGTCAGAAAAAACGTCAATTCCGTGCTCTGTGGATCGCCCGTATCAACGCTGGCGCCCGCATCAACGGTTTGTCCTACAGCCGTTTCATCGCTGGCTTGAAAAAGGCAGCTATCGAGATCGACCGTAAGGTTTTGGCTGATCTGGCAGTGAACGAAAAAGCGGCGTTTGCTGCGATTGTCGAGAAAGCGAAAGCCGTTCTGGCTTAAGTCCCCGACAATCACCGGGCTCGCCCGGTGCTAAACGTCACCAATAGGGGAAGAGCCTTCGAGCTCTTCCCCTATTTCGTATCTGGAGTCTGTAAATGGAAAACCTGGATGCGCTGGTCTCTCAAGCACTAGAGGCCGTTCAGCGCGCAGAAGACGTCAATGCCCTGGAGCAAATCCGGGTTCTGTATCTCGGCAAGAAAGGCGAATTGACTCAGGTAATGAAGAGCCTGGGCAATATGTCAGCCGAAGATCGCCCTAAGGTCGGTGCGCTGATCAACGCCGCCAAGGACCGTGTGCAAGACTCGCTCAACAGCCGCAAGGAATTGCTTGAGCAAGCAGCTTTGAGCGCAAAGCTCGCTGCCGAATTCATCGACGTCACCTTGCCAGGCCGCGGTCAGTCCTCCGGTGGGCTGCACCCTGTCACTCGTACGCTTGAGCGTATCGAACAGTTCTTCACTCACATTGGCTACGGCATTGCCGAAGGCCCTGAGGTCGAAGACGATTACCACAACTTCGAGGCGCTCAACATTCCTGGCCACCACCCGGCGCGGGCAATGCATGACACCTTCTATTTCAACGCCAACATGTTGCTGCGCACTCACACCTCGCCGGTTCAGGTGCGCACCATGGAATCCCAGCAGCCGCCGATCCGCATCGTCTGCCCGGGTCGCGTTTATCGCTGTGATTCGGATATCACCCACTCGCCGATGTTCCACCAGGTGGAAGGTCTGCTGGTCGACCAGGACATCAGCTTCGCTGACCTGAAAGGCACCATCGAAGAGTTTCTGCGGGTGTTCTTCGAGAAAGACCTGGGCGTGCGTTTCCGTCCGTCTTTTTTCCCTTTCACCGAGCCGTCCGCTGAAGTCGATATGCAGTGCGTGATGTGCAGCGGTAAAGGCTGCCGTGTGTGCAAACAAACCGGTTGGCTCGAGGTCATGGGTTGCGGCATGGTGCACCCGAATGTGCTGAAAATGTCCGGCATCGACCCGGAAAAATACCAAGGTTTTGCCTTCGGTATGGGCGTTGAGCGCCTGGCCATGCTGCGCTACGGCGTTAACGACTTGCGTCTGTTCTTCGACAACGACCTGCGATTCCTTGCGCAATTTCGCTAGGTCGCATGCCCGTTAACGTTTTCTAGGAGAAGAACAGAATGAAATTCAGCGAACAATGGCTGCGTAGTTGGGTAAATCCGTCGGTTTCCCGTGATGAGTTGGTAGCGCGTTTGTCCATGGCCGGTCTTGAGGTCGACAGCGTTGCGTTGGTCGCCGGCGTGTTCAGCGGTGTCGTGGTCGGTGAAGTGCTGAGCACTGAACAGCATCCGGATGCTGACAAGCTTCGCGTCTGCCAGGTAAGCAATGGCTCAGAAACCTTCCAGGTTGTCTGCGGTGCGCCGAATGTGCGCGCTGGCTTGAAAGTGCCGTTCGCCATGATCGGTGCCGAGCTCTCTGATGATTTCAACATCAAGAAAGCCAGGCTGCGTGGCATTGAATCCAACGGCATGCTTTGCTCGGCGTCCGAGCTGCAGATCAGCGATGAGAATAGCGGCTTGATGGAACTGTCCGGCGACGCTCCTGTTGGCCAGGATCTACGCGTTTATTTGGGTTTGGATGACGCCAGTATCGAAGTCGACCTCACCCCTAACCGTGGCGATTGCCTGTCGCTGGCAGGTCTGGCGCGAGAAGTAGGGGCGCTGTACGCCGCGCCAGTTAGCCGTCCTGCTGTGGCAGTGGTTCCGGCCGCTCACGATCAAGTGATCCCTGTTGGGGTGTTCGCCAGCAAGGCGTGCCCGCGTTATCTCGGTCGTGTGATTCGCAATGTCGACCTGAGCAAGACGACCCCGCTATGGATGGTCGAGCGCCTACGTCGCTCTGACGTTCGCAGCATCGATGCGGCCGTGGATATCACCAACTACGTGATGCTCGAGCTCGGTCAGCCGCTACATGCCTTCGATCTCAATGAGATCAATGGCGGTATCCGTGTGCGTATGGCGGAAGAGGGCGAGAAGCTGATTCTGCTCGACGGCCAGGAAGTAGCGCTGCGCGCCGACACCCTGGTAATCGCTGACCATCAGCGCGCTTTGGCAATTGCCGGCGTGATGGGTGGCGAGCACAGCGGCGTTGCCGCCGGTACTCGCGATCTGTTCCTGGAAAGTGCCTTCTTCGACACCATCGCCGTGGCCGGTAAGGCGCGTTCGTATGGCCTGCACACCGATGCCTCGCATCGTTTCGAGCGCGGTGTGGATTGGCGTCTGGCCCGCGAGGCGATGGAGCGTGCAACCGGTTTGCTGCTGGAAATCGTTGGCGGCGAGCCTGGTCCAATCATCGAAGTGGCCAGTGCCACCGATCTGCCGACGACTCCCTCCATCACCCTGCGTGCCGAGCGCATCAATCAAATGCTTGGCATGGAAATGGATGCTGGCGAAATCGAGCGCTTGCTGACTGCGCTGGGCTTGCAGGTGAGCGCTGCGGCGCAAGGCCAATGGCAAGTTGTGGTGCCAAGTCATCGTTTCGATATCAGCCTCGAAGTCGACTTGATCGAAGAACTGGGCCGTCTCTACGGCTACAACCGCCTGCCCGTTCGCTACCCGCAAGCGCGCCTGGCACCTCAGCCTAAGGCTGAAGCGCGGGCCGAGCTGCCAGCGTTGCGTCGTCTGCTGGTCGCCCGCGGTTATCAGGAAGCGATCACGTACAGCTTCATCGATCCTCAGCTGTTTGCCTTGTTCACTCCAGGTGTGGAGCCGTTGATGCTGGCCAACCCGATTTCCTCGGATATGGCGGCGATGCGTTCTTCGTTGTGGCCAGGTCTGGTCAAATCCGTTCAGCACAACCTGAACCGCCAGCAAACCCGCGTGCGCTTGTTCGAAAGTGGCCTGCGTTTTGTTGGGCAGCTTGAAGGACTGAAGCAAGAAGCGATGCTCGCCGGTGTGATTTGCGGTTCGCGTTTGGCTGAAGGTTGGGCGCACGGTCGCGAAACCGTCGATTTTTACGATGCCAAAGCCGACGTTGAAGCGCTTCTGGGTTTCTCCGGTGCGCAAGGCGCGTTCAGTTTTGTTGCTGGCGAACACCCCGCGCTGCATCCAGGTCAGACTGCTCGGGTTGAGCGTGATGGTCAGCTGGTAGGTTACGTCGGTGCGATCCACCCCGAGCTGGCGAAAACTCTAGGTGTTGAACAGCCGCTATTTCTCTTCGAGCTGGTTCTGGCCGAAGTGGCTCAAGGTCTTCTGCCCAAGTTTCACGAGTTGTCGCGCTTCCCCGAAGTGCGTCGTGACCTGGCGTTACTGGTTGATCAGAGCATTGCAGCTGATGCTGTACTCGGTGCCATTCGTGAGGCGGCGGGCGAGTATCTGACGGACCTCAAGCTATTTGATGTGTATCACGGTAAAGGTATTGATCCGCATAGAAAAAGCTTGGCCGTTGGCTTGACCTGGCAACATCCATCGCGCACTCTTAATGACGAAGAGGTGAGTACTACAACGCAGAATATCCTTACCTCGCTTGAAGAAAGGTTCAACGCCACGTTAAGGAAGTAGCGTATGGGGGCTCTGACGAAAGCTGAAATGGCCGAACGTCTGTACGAAGAGCTAGGCCTGAATAAACGGGAAGCCAAGGAATTGGTGGAACTGTTCTTTGAGGAAATCCGTCAGGCGCTGGAGCTGAACGAGCAGGTGAAGTTGTCCGGTTTCGGCAATTTCGACTTGCGTGACAAGCGTCAGCGCCCTGGCAGGAATCCCAAGACAGGGGAAGAAATTCCAATCACGGCAAGACGCGTGGTGACCTTCCGCCCCGGGCAAAAATTAAAAGCCAGAGTTGAGGCTTATGCTGGAACCAAGTCATAACGACGAGTTACCGCCCATACCTGGTAAGCGTTACTTCACCATTGGTGAGGTGAGCGAGCTGTGTGCGGTGAAGCCGCATGTGCTGCGTTACTGGGAGCAGGAATTTACCCAGCTTAACCCGGTAAAGCGGCGCGGCAACCGTCGGTACTACCAGCGCCAGGATGTGCTGATGATTCGGCAGATCCGAGCCCTTCTTTACGATCAGGGCTTCACCATCGGCGGCGCTCGCCAGCGCCTGTCGGGGGATGAGGCAAAAGATGACACCACGCAATATAAGCAGCTTATTCGGCAGATGATTGCCGAATTGGAAGAGGTTCTGCTGGTTTTGCGTAAGTAACACTTGGCTTTCGAAAAACTTCCACTTTTCAAAAGCTTAATGTATAGTCCGATCCGCTTTCGAGCTGTTGGGAAGCGTTTCAGATGTACCGTCGGGGCGTAGCGCAGTCCGGTAGCGCACTAGCATGGGGTGCTAGGGGTCGAGTGTTCGAATCACTCCGTCCCGACCATAATTTGTGAAGGGGATCAGTCACTTACGGTGCTGGTCCCCTTTTTCATTTCCGGCTTGCGCAAAACCCGCGCAAAACTAACCGGCGATATCGCTGATATCCAAGTCCGGAACCGCCTCAGACCACACCACTTCCGCGTGATCGCGCTGGTAGTTTTTGGTCATCTCCTCGCTGGCATGCCCGGCAATCTTCTGCCCGTCCTTCCCGGTTTTTTGTACAGGCGCAGCGACAGCGCCCGAACTTCGTGGAAGCCCGGCATCTCCTCGTCAGTCCAACCTTGTAGCAATCCGCCGCCTCGCGCGCCTCCTTAAATGCCCTGGTCAGGTACCGCTCTTCCACCTTGGTCCAGTGGTCCTTCGTTTCTGTCTGCTTCTGGTTTTGCGCTCGGTTTTCCGGTGCCCCAGGTACGGCGACACGGTGTCGTCGCCGCAGCGGCTGATGACGGCCTGCAGCTCGGGGGTAGTCTTGAAGCGAATCCACGCCGCATCGCTGGCCTTGGCTGTTTTCTTCTGGACCACGTATAGGTGGCCGTCCCGAACCCCTTCGAACTTCATATCCAAGATGCCTGTACGCCGCTGCGCGGTGATCAGTGCCAGGTCGATGGCGTTCTGCAGCCAGGCCGGCGAGTGTTCGCGGATGGCTTTCAGGCCTTCGACGGTGTGGCGTTTGCGCTTTTTCTTCTCGATACGCCCGATGGTGCTGGCCGCCGGATTGTCCGGACACAGGCCTTTGGCCACGGCGTGGTTGAGAATGTCCACCAGCAACGCCCGGCACTGGTTGGCCGTGCTAGGGGTGAGCGGGTCCAGCAATGCATGCGACCATGCGGATGGTGATCTGGTCCATGGCCTTGCTGGCGTACTCCCGGCGAAACCGCCGGTAGTGCACGCCGTACAAGGTCAGCGTGCCTTTCGACAGCCCGCGCGGCGGCAAGACGTCCTTCTCGTAGTCGTCGAGGAACGACCCGAACGATTCGGACGATTCGCCTAAGACGGCACCGACCCGGTCTGCGCCTTTCAAGAATGCCAGGTTCGGCTGCTTGGCCGCATCAATGGCTTTCAGGCGGTCGACCCCGAACTGAAACCACTTGCCATCCGTGGGTCGCCGGTAGCGGTAGGTGCTCCGGCGGTCGTCGAAGTAGAGGTTCTGTGGCAGTCCCTTATTCGACTTGTTGCGCGACAGTGGGGACATCATGCAGCTCCTTTCAATACCATCGCGACCAGGTCATTGCCGCCGGCCTGTTGGAAGGCAGCCCAGTCGATATACCAGAGTTTGCCAATTTGCTCGCCGGGGATCTGGCCGTTGCGGATGTAGTTCCTGATGGCCTGGGAGCAGGGCGGTGTGCCGTTCTGGCCCCACCGGTGCCGGCGAAACTCACTGATTTTGATCAGTTCTTTGCGCATAGGGATTCTCCTCCTGCCGATCACCGGCAGGCTGTAGGGGAGTGGGGAATGGGGTTTGCAGCTGTAGCGTGGGACAATGCTGGCGAATCGTTTACTTGAAGGAGCAAGACTGTATGCGGCTGGATGCTGCCCTTCCGTTTTTAAAACGCTATCGATACCTGATACTGGCGTTGATGGTTACGGCCTCGCTGACCAGTGTTTTCATGCGGTTCAGCAACGACTCTCAGAATTTCTGGGGAATGCTGTTAGGGCACGCACTGTTCGCCCAGGCGATCTTTGCTTACCTCCGGGGGAGCACAATTACCATTGGCCCGGGTAGCCTTGGCAGAGATGCACACCCTGCTGCTCGAGCAGCCCTGGCGGCCCTGGCGCTGATTTTTTACCTACTATTGTTCGCCTACGAAGGCGACAAGCACCCCGATTCGATATACGAGAGACGGCCCTCCGACTGGACGATGCCCACCCGCGAAGAGTTCAGGCGCGAGGCAGGGCAGTGACCTGCTCATTCCCCCACCCTCGCTGGCGAGGATGGCAAGGGCTGCCATTCGAAAGGCGTAAAGTCGTCAATCTCAAAAGACCCTACGAACCATCCATTTTCCTCGCGCCAGTACGGGCTTGATGTCGCCCAACACGCATTGCGCTATCAGCTCGACGCTCATCTCAAGCACCGACTGGACCTTGCCGAGCGCTTCCGCCAGTGGTTCTTCGGTGAAGATGATGGATCGGTTCGTGCTCATGCGGGCATCGCCTGTACTGCTGGTTGCCGGATATCTGCAGTGCTGACCTTGAAGATTCCCAGCTGGGCCGCGATGTGGTGTTCGAGCTTGGCACCTCGCGAGTTGCGCCAGGCCGGCAGCAGGGCCAGGGTGTCGCAGGTGAGCAGCTGCGGAATGTCCTGGCGCATGTAGTCGGCCCAGGATGCTTGCGGCGGGTTCTCGGCTGGATTCCACCACGTCGTAGCCCAGGGCCCGGAGGCGTGCGGCTTCGGCGTTGAAGGCTGGGTAGTTGAAGTCGGGGAGGCCGGTCATTGGCCAGGAAAGGTAGATTCGGCGCACGGGAATTCCTCACCTGCTAGCGTGATTGGTAAGTGGTTATTGGAAGGGGTAGGGCGAGACGGAAAAGCTTACGGAGACAGAAACTCAGCTGGCGCTGTTGGTTATTCGCGAGATGGAGAAGAACCGGCGAAGCCTTCGAGAGCTGGAGGTTGGTTCTGATGCGGTGCTGAAGGTGTTTCGCAGGGTGACGAGGCCACCGCGGCCGAGTCTATGGAAACGCCTGCTGTTCCCTTACAGCAAATAGCTAAAAAGTCGGGTGTCGGGTGGCAAGTAGCCGTCTGATGGTCTATCACCACTACTGGAAAGCTCAACCCAGAGCTTTAGTGAAAAGGACAATGTCGTGCCGGTTGCAGTGCAAAGGCCGCGCGCGCCAGGCGGTGGGCATTGTCATCGCGGGAGCAGGCGGCGAACCATTGCGCAAGGACGCGAAAGTCGGCCGACCGGTCGCTGCGGCCACTGCGGCCACTGCGGCCACTGCGTCGCTCATTGACTACCGCGATTGCACTTAACAATTGCGGAATTGCCGAGCGAGCACGGGCGCGTAACAACTCTGCTTGCGGCGGCTCGTTGCCACTGGCCAAGAACCAGCCTCGCAGACCTTTCCAGCGTTCACGCCAGTTATTCAGGTGACGTTGCGTTTGTTGCGCCTGTTCGCCTGCATCATCAGGAGCTGCGTCGCGCGCTTCGCGGCCAGACACTTGCAGCAGGATGGGTTCGATGGCGGTTGATAACGCCAGCAGCCTGCGGGCAATGGCGTCGGAGCGGCGAATCAGATCGCCCATGAAACGTTCCAGATAGTCGATCAGGCGACGCTTATAAGCGACCAATGTGGTCGCATCCGCCTGTTGCAACTCCAGGCTGCGAGCGACGCCCGCCATGAATGCTTGAGCGTTTTCGGCAAGACCTTGAACACCCGCACCAGGTCGCGAAGAATCTCGTGTGCCTTGTGGGTGTCTACGAGGGCGTTGGGTTGTGCTTCGTCGATTAGCCGCTGCAGGGCTTGCAAGCGGCTATCGATGTCTTCGAGGGCGACTGTCTGCAGTTCGGCACGAGGGCGCAGGCTTTCAGCGAATGCGACGAGGCTTGCCTCTACTGCTTCGCCTCCGCGCGAAAGCCGGTAAAGGTAACGCGCGCGGTAGTAGTCATTGAGCGTGGACACTCGGGTCATGTCCGGCTGCGATTCAAGGTTGCCCCACGCCGCCAGTTGAGTCAGCGCTGCGGAGACCTTTTCTTGCGACGGTGGCGTTCTGTTGGTCCAGCTAGCCTCAGCGATTACCTCATCGGGGCGCAGTTGCAGGCGTTACTGGCGCTTGGCGGCCGCGAAGACTTCCTATATGGCGCGATAGAGGCCTCCCTTCTCCGCCGTGGCGTGGCGAAACAGGCCTGAGCTAGCGTCCTGCCAAGCTGAGTCGCGAATCACCAAAGCTGCTCCAGTGACGGTCGTCACGTGAGTGATGGTGCCATTCTTAAGTTCTTTCTTGCGCTTGCCAAGCATTCGCAAGGAGTTGCTGAGCGGCCGTCGTCAGGCAGTAGTCAGCCGTTTTCGCAACGATGTAGCGGAAGTGGGGCGGCACGAGTATAGGTTGGGTTTGTTTCGCGTCTGTCAGAAGCAAAAAAGGCCTACACGATGTAGGCCTTTGTACATCCACTTTCGGCGTTATTGCTCGCTTCGCTTGGTCGCATCAATAAAGGGTAAGGCGCTGTTTGGCAGCATGGTTGTCGGTAAGGTGCCGTCCCAGCGCTCGGCTTTGGTCAGCTCCACTAGGTTCTGGTTGCTGGAGAGCGCTTGAGCCCGCGCTTTAATGGCATCGGCTTCAGCTTCACCGCGCAGTCGAGTGGCTTCGGCGTCTGCTTTGGCTTCGGCCAGTTTGGAATCGGCTTCGGCCTGGGCTTGTGTGACGCGAATCTGCGCTTGGACTTGTTCTGTCGCCAGCATTTGTTCGCGGGTTTTTACTTCCACCTCGGCCTTCATGCGCAGCGCAATGGAGCGTTCGTAGTCGTCACTGAAATCAATATTTTCGACTTGGACGCCATCAATCACCACGGGGCCGTTAATTGACTCCTTAATAGCTTTCGCGACGTCGGCGACGAATTTTCCGCGCTGCTGTACCGCGGTTACCGCGTTGTATTGGCCGAAAACGTTTTCTACCTGGGTAGGAACTTGGCGGCTTATAAGGCGGGAAACAAGACCGTCTAGATCCTGATACTGGGTGTACACCTTGGAAACTTCACCTGGGACTACGTGCCACGACACCGACACCTGAAGAGTGGCGGTCTGTTGGTCCTTGCTGTAGGCCTGCAGCTCCCGGTAGGAAGTAGCCTGACTTTGCACGGAGATGAATTTTACCGTTTCGATAAAGGGTGTCTTAAAAGAGAGGCCTGGTTCGATGACGCCAACCAGAGCACCGTTGCGCAGCAGTACGCCACGTTCGGTTTCGTCGACGGTGTACCAAGAGGTGGAAATTACACCTAGGGCAATGAGTACGGCGATCACCACTCCGATGGCCTTACTGTTGAATCCTTGCATACGCCTTCCTTTATAGAGGTTCTGATCATTCCAGGGTTGAGAGGCCCGACGAAGGCAAGCTTATAGATAGAGGAGAGCGAGGTCTGCCAATTGAGTCACTGAGCCATGGAGTCTTCTCCCTTGAAGGCAGACTTGCCTGCTGGCTTCT
Organism: Pseudomonas sp. TE3786; assembly: GCF_054057335.1. Taxonomy (NCBI): domain Bacteria; kingdom Pseudomonadati; phylum Pseudomonadota; class Gammaproteobacteria; order Pseudomonadales; family Pseudomonadaceae; genus Pseudomonas; species Pseudomonas sp. TE3786. Next base: position 309 of record NZ_JBSRZF010000013.1, on the reverse strand, counting down.
TCTCAGTTTTCTACTGGATCGCAGAATCATTTCAATAATGCCTTGACGGGTTTTTGTGGATGCTTATAATGCGCACCACTTCCGGCGCGGAAGGCTCTTAAAACTTCTTGTTAATCAATAGGTTAGCTAAAAATTAAGGGTTGCAAAGCAGAGTGATCTGCGTAGAATGCGCCGGGCTGACAGGGTTGAGGTTTGGTCCTGTTAGTCGATCGGGTGAGTTGATCGAAAGCGGTGTAAAGAGGGTGTTGACAGCGGTTTGAAACGCTGTAGAATTCGCCTCCCGCTGACGAGAGACTGAAGTTGATCTGA
>NZ_JBSRZF010000012.1:0-156661 GCF_054057335.1 Pseudomonas sp. TE3786 | reverse complement strand
GGTTTGTTTAGTTCGTGGTTTTTTTTGGGCTGAAGCCAGGAGTAATATTCCGGGGCTAACCCCCCCTTTTGGTGGGGCTTCAGCCGCGATGCTCTTAACATCAAAAGCATCGCGGCTGAAGCCGCTCCTACCGGGGCTTTTTTATTCAGGCAGAGATCACAGTTGCTTCAGTGCATCCACCAACGCCTGGTTCTGCTCCGGGTTACCGATGGTAATCCGCAGGAACTGCGCGATACGCGGCTTGTTGAAGTGGCGCACGATCACGCTTTGCTCACGCAGGCCGGCAGCCAGCGTCGCCGCATCTTTGCTCGGGTGGCGGGCAAAGATGAAGTTGGCGCCCGACGGCAGCACCTCAAAACCCAGTGCGGTCATCTCGGCCACCAGCTTCTCGCGACTGTCGATCACGGCCTGGCAGGTTTGCTGGAAGTACGCTTTGTCTTCGAAGGCAGCGGCGGCACCGGCAATGGCGGCGCGGTCCAGCGGGTAGGAGTTGAAGCTGTTCTTGATGCGCTCCAGCGCCTCGATCAGGTCCGGGTGGCCCACTGCAAAACCAACGCGCAAGCCGGCCAGCGACCGGGATTTGGACAGGGTTTGTGCCACCAGCAGGTTCGGATAACGGTCCACCAGGCTGATGGCCGTCTCACCGCCGAAGTCGATATAGGCTTCGTCGACCAGCACCACGCTGTCCGGGTTGGCTCGCAGAATCTGCTCGATGGCCTCCAGCGCCAGCACGCAACCAGTCGGCGCGTTGGGGTTGGGGAAGATGATGCCGCCGTTGGGTTTGGCATAATCCTGCGGGCGGATCTGGAACTGCTCGTCCAGCGCCACCGCATCGAACGCAATGCCGTACAGGCCGCAGTACACCGGATAGAAGCTGTAGCTGATATCCGGAAACAGCAGCGGTTTGCCGTGTTGGAACAGGCCGTGAAAGGCGTGGGCCAGCACTTCATCCGAACCGTTGCCGACAAACACTTGCCCCGGCTGCACGCCGTAGTACTCGGCCACGGCCTGCTTCAAGCGGTCACCGTTGGGGTCCGGGTATAGACGCAGGTCGTCGTTGATTTCGGCCTGCATCGCGGCGATGGCTTTAGGCGACGGGCCATAGGGGTTTTCGTTGGTGTTGAGCTTGACCAGGTTGTTCAGCTTCGGTTGCTCACCCGGCACATAAGGCACCAGGTCTTTGACGAAGGGGCTCCAGAATTTGCTCATTGCCCTTCTCTCCTTGAATCTTGCGTTTGATTCGATGGGTTACGCCTCTGGCTTAACCCATCCTACGGATCGGTGTCGTCGCCTCAGGGCTTGATGCGGTATTCAGCGCTGCGGGCGTGGGCGGTCAGCGACTCGCCACGGGCCAGCACCGAGGCGCTTTTACCGAGCTCCGATGCGCCTTCGGCCGAGCAATGAATGATCGACGAGCGCTTCTGGAAGTCATACACGCCCAGCGGCGAGGAGAAACGCGCGGTGCCGGAGGTCGGCAGGACGTGGTTCGGGCCGGCGCAGTAGTCGCCCAGGGCTTCGGCGGTGTAGCGCCCCATAAAGATTGCACCGGCGTGGCGAATCTGTGGCAGCCAGGCGTCCGGGTCGGCCACCGATAGCTCCAGGTGTTCCGGCGCAATGCGGTTGGCGACGTCGATGGCCTGCTGCATGTCCTTCACCAGAATCAGTGCGCCGCGGGTTTCGATAGAGGTGCGAATAATGGCTTCGCGCTCCATGGTCGGCAGCAGCTTGGCGATGCTGGCGGCGACCTTGTCGAGGAACTCGGCGTCGGGGCTGAGCAGAATCGATTGGGCGTCTTCGTCGTGCTCGGCCTGGGAGAACAGATCCATGGCGATCCAGTCCGGATCGGTCTGGCCGTCACACACCACAAGGATTTCCGAGGGGCCGGCGATCATATCGATGCCAACCTTACCGAACACATGGCGCTTGGCGGTGGCCACATAGATGTTGCCGGGGCCGACGATCTTGTCCACCGGCGGTACGCTCTCGGTGCCGTACGCCAGCGCCGCTACAGCCTGGGCACCACCGATGGTGAACACGCGGTCAACACCGGCGATGCAGGCCGCAGCCAGGACGATTTCATTTATTTCGCCACGCGGGGTAGGCACTACCATCACCACTTCCGGCACGCCGGCCACTTTCGCGGGGATGGCGTTCATCAATACCGACGAAGGATAGGAAGCCTTGCCGCCCGGTACATACAGGCCAGCGCGATCCAGCGGGGTGACCTTCTGGCCCAGCACGGTGCCGTCGGCTTCGGTGTAAGTCCAGGAGTCCTGTTTCTGTTTTTCGTGGTAGCTGCGCACGCGCTCGGCCGCTACTTCCAGGGCCTGGCGCTGGGCCGGGGTGATGCGGGTCAGAGCCAGTTCCAGACGCTCACGCGGCAGGATCAGGTCCGCCATGCTGTTCACGCTCAGGCCGTCAAAGCGCTGGGTGTATTCCACCAGCGCCGCGTCGCCGCGCGCGCGCACGTTCTTGATGATGTCCAGCACGCGCTCGTTGACGCCGTCGTCCGACACGCTTTCCCAGCTCAGCAGATGATCCAGATGCTTGGCAAAGTCCTGGTCAGCGGCATTGAGTCGGCGGATGGCGATAGGAGCGGTCATAACGGGCCTCGTGATAGTCATGGACGTTAAGAGCGGTTGAGCGCAGGTGCGGCTTCAACCGGTTCTCGAGCGTCGCTAGGCTACCAAGCCAATCCTGTGGACGCCCGAGAAAAACGGCTATGACAAGGATAGGCACACGCGACTGAACGTCGCGTGGAGAGGTATCAGCCTCGGTGGTTAGCTTCCACCGCGTCGCGCAGGGTATCGATCAGCGCCTGGATACGGGCGTGCTGCATCTTCATCGAGGCTTTGTTGACGATCAGCCGGGAGCTGATATGGGCGATCAGTTCCTGGGCTTCCAGACCGTTGGCCTTCAGGGTGTTGCCGGTGTCGACCACGTCGATGATCTTGTCGGCCAGGCCAACCAGCGGTGCCAGTTCCATGGAGCCATAGAGCTTGATCACTTCCACCTGACGGCCTTGTTCGGCGTAGTAACGCTTGGCCACGTTGACGAACTTGGTGGCTACCCGCAGACGGCCTTTAGGCTCCGGTACGCCAACGGCACCGGCGGTCATCAGCTTGCACTTGGCAATTTGCAGGTCCAGCGGTTCGTACAAACCCTGGCCGCCGTATTCCAGCAGCACGTCTTTACCGGCCACGCCGAGGTCGGCCGCGCCGTGTTCGACATAGGTCGGCACGTCGGTGGCACGCACGATCAGCAAACGCACGTCGTCCTGGGTGGTAGGGATGATCAGCTTGCGGCTTTTGTCCGGGTTTTCAGTCGGCACGATCCCCGCCTTGGCCAGCAATGGCAGGGTGTCGTCAAGAATGCGGCCTTTGGATAAGGCGATGGTCAACATGGCGCAATGTGTCCTTAAAACCTGGTTTCCAGCGGTTGCGCGCAGCCCTGATCACCGCCACGCGGCAATCAGGGCAGGCACTACTAGCCCGGTACGCGACGGATTTTCGCGCCCAGCAACTGCAGTTTTTCTTCGATGCACTCGTAACCACGGTCGATGTGGTAGATGCGGTCGATCAGGGTGTCGCCTTCGGCCACCAGGGCCGAGATCACCAGGCTGGCGGATGCGCGCAGGTCGGTGGCCATAACCGGAGCGCCTTTCAGCGTCTGGGTGCCGGTGACTATGGCGGTGTTGCCTTCAACCTGGATCTGCGCGCCCATACGGGTCATTTCGTAAACGTGCATAAAGCGGTTTTCGAACACGGTCTCGATCACCGCGCCAGTGCCTTCGGCAATAGCGTTGAGGGCAATGAACTGCGCCTGCATGTCGGTGGGGAACGCCGGGTACGGAGCGGTACGCAGGTTCACGGCTTTCGGACGCTTGCCTTTCATATCCAGCTCGATCCAGTCCGGACCGGTGGTGATTTCCGCACCGGCTTCCTGCAGTTTCAGCAGCACGGCTTCGAGGATGGTCGGATCGGTGTCTTTCAGCTTCACCTTGCCGCCGGTAGCGGCAGCGGCCACCAGGTAGGTGCCGGTTTCGATACGGTCAGGCATCACGCTGTAACGCGCGCCGCCGAGACGTTCAACACCGTCGATGGTGATGGTATCAGTGCCGGCACCAGTGATTTTCGCGCCCATGGCGATCAGGCAGTTGGCCAGGTCGACCACTTCCGGCTCGCGTGCGGCGTTTTCCAGCACGCTGCGGCCTTTGGCCAGGGTGGCGGCCATCATGATGTTCTCAGTACCGGTCACGCTGACGGTATCGAAGAAGAAGTGCGCTCCACGCAGACCGCCTTCCGGCGCCTTGGCTTTGATATAGCCGCCTTCCACGTCGATGATCGCGCCCATGGCTTCGAGGCCACGGATGTGCAAATCAACTGGACGCGAACCAATGGCGCAACCGCCAGGCAGGGCCACTTCGGCTTCACCGAAGCGGGCAACCATCGGCCCCAGTACCAGAATCGATGCACGCATGGTTTTCACCAGTTCGTACGGGGCGATCAGGGTTTTGATGGCACGGGCGTCGACTTCAACGCTGAGCTTCTCGTCGATCACCGGCTCAATGCCCATACGACCGAACAGTTCGATCATAGTGGTGATGTCGTGCAGGTGCGGCAGGTTGCACACGGTGACTGGCGCATCGGCCAGCAGGGTTGCAGCCAGAATCGGCAGGGCGGAGTTCTTTGCCCCGGAGATGCGGATTTCGCCATTCAGGCAAACGCCGCCGGTAATAATCAATTTATCCATAGGAGTCTCGTCGCCCGTGGGCTTAGGAACGCTCGGCCCAAGCGGCGCGGCTGAAGAATTTCATGGTAACCGCGTGAATTCGGCCATCGGCGATCCACGGGTTGAGGTGGGCATAGACCTGCTGCTGACGCTTGACCGGGCTCATGCCCGCCAACTCGTCACTGATCAGGTTCAACTGGAAATTACAGCCTTCGCCTTCCACGTTGACCTCGGTATCGGACAGCTTTTCCTCAAGGAGGCTTTTTACTTCTACGGCCTGCATGCTAAACCTCGATCGGCGCCCTACGCGCGCGGGTCGGCCATGATACAAAAAAGCCCCCCGCCTGCGAACCCCGGAATACGGAACACTGACAGAGGGCCACACTTTTTTGCCAGCCCGTAGGGTTTCACGCCTGCAGCGGCAGAATTTCCAACAGGCCGGAGACTTCCGCGATCTGCCGCATTTCCAGCGGCAGGGCGCGCACCGACAGGGTCTTGCCGGCAGCTTTGGCCACGCGCATATAGGCCAGCAGCAACGACAGACCGACACTGCTGGAATGCTCAACCGCAGCGCAATCCACCACCACGGTGGTGGCCGGGGTGGCGCGAATCAGCTTTTCGCCCTCGGCACGCAACACCGCGCCGCTGCGAAAATCCAGTACACCCACCAATTGCAGGGTGCCATCGGGCTGCTGACGAATCAGGCTATCAGTCGTCATGACCCGCTGCCTTCTGCCCTTCTTCGGTGTTCTTGGCGTTGGCGACAACCTGCGCCCAACCGTCGATGGTCTTGTCCAGGTCGTTGCCATTTTTCTGCATGGCGTCGGCGAACTGGTCACGGAACAGCTTGCCGATGTTGATGCCGTTGATGGTGACGTTACGCAGCATCCACTCGCCGTTGACCAGGGTCATGGTGTAGGTGACCGGGTACACGGTGCCTTTGGTGTCACGCACTTCCATGTTGACGCTGGTGCGCTCCGGGTCGGACTGCTTGCCATTGCTCGGCAGCACGCGGATGTCCTGATTGTTGTACTCCAGCAAGGCGTTGCCGTAGAACTCCATCAGGCTGCGTTTGAAGTTCTCTTCGAAACGCTTCATCTGCGCCGGGGTGGCGTTACGCGAATATTTGACCGTCATGATGCTGCGCGAAATGCCGTCAGCGTCCACGACCGGACCGATGATACGGTTCAGCGAATCGTAGAATTTCTGCGGGTCGGCCTTGTATTGCTCTTTATTGGCCTTGAGGTCGCTCAGCAGTTCGTCAGTGGTTTTCTGCACGATTTCCTGAGCGCCGGGACCGGCCGTGGCGACCAGAGGAAACACCGCCAACAGCACCAGTAAACCGCGACGCAGAGTGCTCAACATGCCTGTATTCCTCACTTGGATTCTTTGTTAACCGAGTTGATCAGGAACTTGCCGATCAAGTCTTCGAGTACTAACGACGACTGGGTGTCATGAATGGTTCCGCCGTCCTTGAGCAAGGCTTCGTCGCCGCCCACGCTGATGCCGATGTACTTCTCGCCCAGCAGACCAGCCGTGAGGATAGACGCGGTGGAATCCACCGGCAGGTTGTCGACGCGCCTCTCCAGCTCCATGGTGACGCGACCGGTAAAGGTGTCGCGGTCCAGGTCGATGGCAGTGACCTTGCCGATCCCGACGCCGGCCATGGTGACCTTGGCGCGCACGGTAAGGCCGGCGAGATTGTCGAAGTTGGCATACAGCTTGTAGGTGTCCTGCCCAGCGCCGACCGTCAGGCCGCTCACCCGCAACGCCAGCAGCAGCAAGGCCAGCAGACCAGCCAAGAGGAACAGGCCGACACCAATTTCCAGGGTGCGGTTTTGCATCAGAAGTCTCCAAACATCAAGGCGGTCAAGATGAAGTCCAGGCCCAGCACGGCAAGCGAGGCATAAACCACTGTTTTGGTAGTTGCACGGCTGATCCCCTCGGATGTGGGCTCGCAGTCATACCCCTGGAACACAGCAATCCAGGTCACTACAAAGGCAAACACAACACTTTTGATCAGGCCGTTGAGCACGTCCTTTTCGAAGGACACGCTGTTTTGCATGTTGGCCCAGAACGACCCTTCGTACACACCCAGCCAGTCCACCGCCACCATCGCGCCGCCCCAGATGCCAACCACGCAGAAGATCATGGTCAACAAAGGCAAGGAGATGAAACCGGCCCACAGACGCGGGGCAATGATGTACTTGAGCGGGTCGACGCCGATCATTTCCAGACTGGACAGCTGCTCGGTGGATTTCATATTGCCGATCTCAGCGGTTAACGCCGAACCGGCACGGCCGGCGAACAGCAATGCCGTGACCACCGGGCCGAGTTCACGCAGCAGGGTCAGGGCGACCATCTGCCCCACCGCCTGCTCCGAGCCGTAGCTGGACAGAATGTTGAAGCCCTGCAGCGCCAGCACCATGCCGATAAACAGGCCGGACACGACAATGATCACCAGGGACATCACGCCCACGGAAAACAGCTGTTTGATCAGCAGATGGGTAAAACCGTTGCCGACATTGCCCGCGCCGAACAGCGAGCGCAGCAGAAACACGGTGGACGCGCCCAGCGAGCCGACCACGTCTATACCGGCGCGACCCAGCAGGCGAACGCGTTCGCTAATGGATTTTCTGCGCATCAACGCGCCCCCAACAGATCGTCGCGGTAATCCGCAGCCGGGAAATGGAAAGGTACCGGCCCATCGGCGATGCCCTTCATAAATTGGCGGATGCGCGGGTTATCCGACTCCATCAGCTCCTTGGGTGTGCCGTGGCCCAGCACCTGGGTATCGCCTACTACATAAAGGTAGTCGGCGATGCTGGCAGTTTCGGCGAGGTCGTGGGAGACCACGATACTGGTGATTCCCAGGGCATCGCTGAGCAGGCGGATCAGGCGCACGAGGATGCCCATGGCGATCGGGTCCTGGCCCACGAACGGCTCGTCATACATAAGGATTTGCGGGTCCAGGGCAATTGCCCGGGCCAGCGCGACACGACGTTTCATGCCGCCGGACAGCTCATCGGGCATCAGCTCGATGGCGCCACGCAGGCCTACGGCCTGCAGCTTCATCAGCACGATGTCGCGAATCATGTCTTCGGGTAGCTGGGTATGGACGCGCAGGGGGAAGGCCACGTTCTCGAACACATCGAGATCGGTAAACAGCGCGCCGCTCTGAAACAGCACGCCCATTTGCTTGCGCATATCGAACAGATCGCTGCGCGACAGCTCGGGCAGGTTCTGGCCGTTGACCCACACTTCACCGCTGGCAGGCCGCAACTGGGCACCCATCAACCGCAGCAAGGTGGTTTTACCACTCCCGGACGGCCCCATGATCCCTGTGACCTTGCCGCGAGGAATGGAAATATCGACATTCTTGAAAATGCTGCGCGAACCGCGCATGAAGGACACGCCCTTCAGCTCGACCGCGTAGGCGTGATCGGCACTCATCTGAACTCCTTGGTACAGCCGCCTATCAGACGTCATGTCTCACGGTGGGGACACCACAGGAGTGAACATGCCGGATAGGGCGGCAACTATATCACCGGCATCCAGCCGCGCCCAAGGTAGAAAAAGTCGGTAACAGCATTCGGCCTACAGCGGCGACCGAAGTGCGATCAACTCAACAGTGCACGAACACTCCTACATTCAAGGGTGAGCCGGACCGGCTTTACCGCTATAATCCCCGCCTTTTCACGCGGCCACTGTCTTTAGTTATGAACCAGACCAACGACCTGATCCAATCGGCACTGCGCACCGTCCGCCTCGAAATCGAAGCTGTGGAAGGCCTGCTACCCCGTATTGACGCGGCTTTCGTAAAAGCCTGCGAACTGATTCTGGCCAGTAAAGGGCGCGTGGTTGTGGTCGGTATGGGCAAGTCCGGGCACATCGGCAACAAGATCGCCGCCACCCTGGCGAGCACCGGGACTACCTCGTTTTTCGTCCACCCGGCCGAAGCCAGCCACGGCGACATGGGCATGATTACCCGCGATGACGTGGTGCTGGCCCTGTCCAACTCGGGCTCCACCGCCGAAATCGTCACCCTGCTGCCGCTGATCAAACGCCTGGGCATCACTCTGATCAGCATGACCGGCAACCCTGACTCGCCGCTGGCCAAGGCCGCCGAGGTCAACCTCGATGCCCGTGTAGCCCAGGAAGCCTGCCCGCTGAACCTGGCCCCAACCTCTTCCACCACCGCCTCGCTGGTACTCGGCGACGCCCTGGCCATTGCCCTGCTGGAAGCCCGCGGCTTCACCGCCGAAGACTTCGCGTTCTCCCACCCGGGGGGTGCCCTTGGCCGTCGTCTGCTGCTGAAAGTGGAAAACGTGATGCACAGCGGCGAGCAGTTGCCCAAGGTGCAACGCGGCACCCTGCTGCGCGACGCACTGATGGAAATGACCCGTAAAGGCCTGGGAATGACCGCCGTACTGGAGGCCGATGGGCGTCTGGCCGGGATCTTCACTGACGGCGATTTGCGCCGCACCCTGGACCGCGACCTGGATATCCGCCAAGCCACCATCGACGAAGTGATGACCGTGCACGGCAAGACCGCACGCCCGGACATGCTCGCTGCCGAAGCCTTGAAGATCATGGAAGACCACAAGATCGGCGCGCTGATTGTGGTCGATGAACACGACCACCCCATCGGTGCCTTCAACCTGGGCGACCTGCTGCGCGCTGGAGTGATGTGATGAGTAGCGACCTGTTGAAGCGCGGCAAGGCCGTCAAGCTGGCGGTTTTTGATGTCGACGGTGTACTCACCGACGGAAAAATCTACTTCCTCCCCGATGGCGGCGAATTCAAAACCTTCAGCACCCTGGACGGTCAAGGCATCAAGATGCTGATCAACTCGGGCGTGCGCACCGCGATCATCACTGGGCGCTCGTCGCCGGTGGTGGAACGTCGCGCACAGAACCTCGGCATTCATCATCTGTATCAAGGCCGCGAAGACAAGCTGGTGGTTCTTGATGAGCTTCTGGCCGAACTCGGCCTAAGCTATGACCAGGTCGCGTACCTGGGGGACGACCTGCCAGACCTGCCCGCCATCCGCCGTGCTGGTTTGGGCATGGCTGTCGCCAATGCCAATGACTTTGTTCGCCAACACGCCGATGGTGTGACTACGGCGCGTGGTGGCGAAGGTGCTGCCCGCGAATTCTGCGAGTTGATCCTGCACGCCCAGGGCAACCTCGAAGCGGCTCAAGCCGCCTATCTATAGAGCCAACCATGCTGCGCAAACTGCTTCTCACCTTATCGTTCGGCCTGGCGGCGCTGCTTGTCGCCGCCCTCGGCTATTGGAACCTGAACCCAGAGAGCCTGCTTGAGCAGAAGCCCCAGGCCAGTGCCGACAACGCCGTGGACTTCTACGTCATCAACGCGAAAAGCGTGGAGTACCAGGTCGACGGCTCGCTGCACTACGAAATGACCAGCGACAAAGTCGAGCACTTGAAAGAAAGCGACAAGAGCCTGATCACCAAGCCCGACCTGCTGCTGTACCGCGAAGCCTCACCGCTGCCCTGGCATGTGCAGAGCGAGCGCGGCGAAGTAGCGCCAGGCGGCACCGAGGTCGAGCTGATCGACAATGTGCGCATTGCCCGCACCGACGAAAAAAACCGCCCCACCATCATCACCAGCAGTCGCATGACCGTGTTCCCGGACAAGGAATTTGCGCAGACCCAGCAAGCCGTTAGAATCGAGGCCGCCAATGGAGTGACCACGGCTAATGGAATGAAAGCGTATTTGAAAGACAGCCGGGTGCTCCTGCTGTCCAACGTAAGAGGCCAGCATGAGGTTCGTTAACCAATTTTCCCTTCACACCCTGTCCCTGCTGCTCAGCCTGGGCGCGGCGATTGCCAGCTCCAGCGCCTGGGCCCTGCCCACCGACCGTGAGCAACCGATTCGAGTGCAGGCCGACAGCGCCGAACTCGATGACAAACAGGGCGTGGCGGTATACCGCGGCGACGTGGTGATCACCCAGGGCAGCATGAAAATCACCGGCCACACGGTGACCATCACGCAAACCCCAAGCGGTGATATCGACGTCTTCACCGCAGTGGGCACCCCGGCCTACTACGAACAGAAACCGGCTGTGGATAAAGAGATCGTCAAGGCTTACGGCCTGACCATCCAGTACTTCGCCGCCAAAGACCGCATTGTGCTGATCGACCAGGCCAAGGTGATTCAGGAAGGCAACACCTTCGAAGGCGAGAAGATCGTCTATGACACCCAGCGCCAGATCGTCAACGCCGGCCGCGCCAATGGCACCAACGTGACCAGCCCGCGCCCACGCATCGACATGGTCATCCAGCCGAAGAACAAACCCGCTGGCGCCCCACCAGCCAATCAGCAGGCGCAGTAATGGCGATTCTCAAAGCCCAGCACCTGGCCAAAGCCTACAAGGGCCGCCAGGTGGTTCGTGATGTCAGCGTATCCATCGAAAGCGGCCAGATCGTTGGCCTGCTGGGCCCCAACGGTGCCGGCAAGACCACCTGCTTCTATATGATCGTCGGCCTGGTGAATGCCGACCAGGGCCGCGTGCTGATCGACCAACAGGACGTCACCCACCTGCCCATGCACGGCCGCGCACGCGCCGGTATCGGCTATCTGCCGCAGGAAGCCTCGATCTTCCGCAAGCTGTCGGTGGCCGACAACATCATGGCGATCCTGGAAACCCGCAAGGAACTCGACAGCGCCGGGCGTCGCAAGGAACTGGAAAGCCTGCTGCAGGAATTCCACATCAGCCATATCCGCGACAACCTCGGCATGAGCCTGTCCGGTGGCGAACGCCGCCGGGTGGAAATCGCCCGCGCCCTGGCCACAGCACCGAAATTCATCCTGCTGGATGAACCCTTCGCCGGCGTCGACCCGATCTCCGTTGGCGATATCAAACAGATCATTCACCACCTCAAGGCCAAAGGCATAGGCGTGCTGATCACCGATCACAACGTGCGTGAAACGCTGGATATCTGCGAGACCGCCTATATCGTCAACGACGGCCAGCTGATTGCCGAAGGCGACGCGCAAACCATCCTGGCCAACCAGCTGGTGAAAGAGGTTTATCTGGGCCACGAGTTCCGCCTGTAAAGCCTCCCTGTAGCGCGTGTCTGTACAGTAAAAAAGACACGCCCTACAGACTTCGATTGAGGACTAGGCAAACACCTCAAACATAGGCATATAATTTGCTTCCTGGTGGCGTCTCGGCGCCCTCGTTGTGGAAAGCGCGTATGCGCCGGCGAATAAGGTCTTAAGCCCCCTCCATGAAACCATCGCTAGTCCTAAAAATGGGCCAGCAGCTGACGATGACACCGCAGCTGCAACAAGCCATCCGCTTACTCCAACTGTCCACCCTGGATCTGCAGCAAGAGATCCAAGAGGCACTGGAGTCCAATCCCATGCTCGAACGCCAGGAAGAAGGCGAGGACTTCGACAATAGCGACCCGTTGGCCGATGGTGCCGAAAGCGCCCCCCCCGCGCCGAACAACGAAGAGTCCTACCAAGACACCAGCTACCAGGAAACTTCGGCACCCACCGTCGACAACCTGGAGGAAGGTGAATGGAACGAACGCATTCCCAATGAGCTTCCCGTCGACACCGCCTGGGAAGACATCTACCAGACCAGCGCCAGCAGCCTACCCTCCAACGACGATGACGAGTGGGACTTCACCACCCGCACCTCGGCTGGCGAAAGCCTGCAAAGCCACATGCTCTGGCAGCTCAACCTGGCACCGATGTCCGACAAGGACCGGCTGATTGCCGTCACCCTGATCGACTGCATCAACGACCAGGGCTATCTGGAAGAAACCCTCGAAGAAGTGCTGGACGCTTTCGACCCTGAGCTGGATATCGAGCTCGACGAAGTCGAAGCCGTGCTGCACCGCATTCAACAATTCGAACCCTCCGGCATTGGTGCCCGCGACCTGCGCGAATGCCTGCTGTTGCAACTGCGTCAGCTGCCGGCAAAAACCCCGTGGCTGGCCGAAGCGCAGCGTCTGGCCGGTGATTACCTCGACCTGCTGGGCGGCCGCGATTACAGCCAACTGATGCGCCGCATGAAGCTCAAGGAAGATGAGCTGCGTCAGGTCATCGAACTGATTCAAAGCCTCAACCCGCGCCCGGGTTCGCAGATCGAAGCCAGTGAGCCGGAATATGTGGTGCCCGATGTGATCGTGCGCAAGCACAACGATCGCTGGCTGGTGGAGCTGAACCAGGAAGCCATGCCGCGCCTGCGGGTCAACCCGCAATACGCCGGCTTCGTGCGGCGTGCCGACTCCAGCGCCGACAACACCTTTATGCGCAATCAGCTGCAAGAGGCGCGCTGGTTTATCAAGAGCCTGCAGAGCCGCAACGAAACGCTGATGAAAGTCGCCAGCCAGATCGTCGAGCACCAGCGCGGTTTTCTCGATTACGGCGACGAGGCCATGAAGCCTCTGGTTCTGCATGACATCGCCGAAGCGGTGGGCATGCACGAATCGACCATTTCCCGCGTCACCACGCAGAAATTCATGCATACCCCGCGCGGTATTTACGAGCTGAAGTACTTCTTCTCCAGCCACGTCAGTACCTCCGAAGGCGGCGAATGCTCGTCCACAGCGATACGCGCAATCATCAAAAAACTGGTTGCAGCGGAAAATGCGAAAAAGCCGTTGAGTGACAGCAAGATCGCTGGTTTACTGGAGGCACAGGGCATTCAGGTAGCCCGTCGCACAGTCGCCAAATACCGCGAATCCCTCGGGATAGCGCCCTCCAGTGAACGTAAGCGACTGATGTAAACGTTATTCAGGGTTCGACCCGGCACCTGCTGCGAACCCTGCTCTGGCAAGACGGCTACACTGATCCAAGGCCAAAGTGTTCCGGCGACAAGCCCGTTAGCTTGTCTCTTACACACGGCAATAAGGAGAAAGCGGTATGCAAGTCAACATCAGTGGACATCAGCTGGATGTGACCGACGCCCTACGCGACTACATCGACGAAAAACTCAGTCGATTAGAACGCCACTTCGACAAGATCACCAACGTGCAAGTGACCATGGAGGTCGAGAAGCTCAAACAGAAAATCGAAGCGACTTTGCACATCGCCGGGGGCGAAGTGGTCGCCAACGCCGAACATGACGACATGTACGCAGCTATCGATCTACTCACCGACAAACTCGACCGCCAACTTATCAAACATAAGGAAAAGCAGCTGGGTCGCCTGCAAGGCGCCACAGTTCGCTGACACCACCCCAACCCATGATTCGACTTGAAAATATCCTGACCCCCGGCCGCTCCCTTGTGGGCGTGCCGGGTGGCAGCAAAAAGCGTGTACTCGAACAAATCGCCAACCTGGTCGCCCGCGAACTGCCCGATCTGGATGGACAAGACATTTTCGAAAGCCTGGTGGCCCGTGAAAAACTAGGCTCCACCGGCTTTGGCAATGGCATCGCCATCCCCCATTGCCGCCTGCCAGGTTGCACCGCTCCGATCAGCGCCCTGCTGCGCCTCGATTCCGCCGTCGACTTCGACGCCATCGACGGTGCCCCGGTCGACCTGCTGTTCGTGCTGCTGGTCCCCGAAGCTGCCACCGATGAACACTTGGAACTGTTGCGCCAGATCGCCAGCATGCTCGACCGCAGCGATGTCCGCGAACAACTGCGCCACGCCCCCACCAGCGAACGTCTGTATCAGGTTGTCGTAGACGTACAAAACGGCCGCTAGGCGAACGGGTGACTGTGCATGCGTTTGATCATCGTCAGTGGCCGGTCCGGTTCAGGCAAGAGCACAGCGCTCGATGTGCTCGAAGACAACGGTTTCTACTGCATCGATAACCTGCCCGCCGGGCTGTTGCCTGAGCTGGCCGAACGCTCCTTGTTGCACACCGAGCTGGTGCAACCGCTGGTTGCGGTGTCCATCGACGCACGCAACCTGCCCAGCCAGCTCAAGCGTTTTCCCGAACTGCTCGCCGAAGTGCGCGCCCGGCATATCCAGTGCGATGTGCTGTATCTGGATGCCGACGACGAAACCCTGCTCAAGCGCTTTTCCGAAACCCGTCGCCGGCACCCGCTGACCACCGACGAGCGCTCGCTGGCCGAAGCCATCCACGACGAAAGCCTGCTGCTCAGCCCGATCACCGATCTGGCTGACCTGAAGATCGACACCACCCACCTGAACCTCTATCAGCTGCGCGATACCCTCAAGCTGCGCCTGCTGAACAAGCCCGAGCCGGGCACGGCGTTTCTGGTCGAGTCGTTCGGATTCAAGCGTGGCATGCCGGTGGATGCCGATCTGGTCTTCGACGTCCGCTGCCTGCCCAACCCCTACTGGAAACCCGAGTTGCGCGAGCACTCCGGGCTGGACAGCGTGGTGGCCGAATACCTGCAGGAGCAGCCGGACGTACAGGAAATGTACGACGATATTTATGCTTATCTGCACAAATGGCTGCCGCGTATCGCCGCCAGCAACCGCTCTTATGTCACGGTCGCCATTGGCTGCACCGGCGGTCATCACCGCTCGGTGTACCTGGCGGACCGTCTGGGCAAAGAACTGAAGAAAACCCTGAAAAATATCCAGGTTCGTCATCGCGACCTGTAGAGTCGCTGAACCTTTGTAGAAGGACTTATGCAGCGATGCCTGCCTGTGAAATCACCATCATCAACAAGCTCGGCCTGCACGCCCGCGCCGCCGCCAAATTCGTTGGCGTAGCCGGTCGTTTCCCCTGCCAGATCCGTATTGGTCGCAGTCCGGAAAGCTGCGTCGACGGCAAAAGCATCATGGCCGTCATGATGTTGGCGGCCGGCAAAGGCACCGCCATCCACCTGAGCACCGACGGCGAGCAGGGGGATGAAGCCCTGGCGGCGCTGGTGGAATTGATCAACAACCGCTTCGACGAAGGCGAGTAACACCCTCCCCGCCGTGTCCATCAGCACGGCACTCAGCAGCCTCAAGCGGGATAAACAACTCGCTCAATGAACTGCGCAGACAGCGTACCCCAGCATCGGCGCACGCCCATCCGTACGCCTGAGAGGGGAAAAATCAGCTACCGGCGACCGTCATTTTCTCGATCAACACCGAGCCGGTACGGGTATTGCCGCGCAGCTCCAGGTCATTACCCACGGCGACAATCTGCTTGAACATATCGCGCAGATTGCCGGCGATGGTCACCTCCTGCACAGGAAACTGGATCTCGCCGTTTTCCACCCAGTAACCGCCCGCGCCGCGGGAATAGTCCCCGGTGACCATATTCAGGCCCTGGCCCATCAGCTCGGTTACCAGCAGCCCGCGCCCCATACGCTTGAGCAGCGCCTTCTGATCTTCATCGCCATGGCTGACAAACAGGTTATGCACGCCACCGGAGTTGGCGGTGCTCGGCATGCCCAGCTTGCGACCGGAATAGGTGCCCAGCACATAGGACTGCACCTGGCCTTTCTCGACGAAAAACTTGCTGTAGGTGGCCAGGCCATCGCCGTCGAAAGAGGCGCTACCCAGCGCGCCACGGATATGCGGGCGCTCTTCCAGGCTTAGCCATTCGGGGAACAGCACCTGGCCCAGGCTACCTTCCAGGAAAGAGGATTTGCGGTACAGCGTGCCGCCCGACACCGCCGAGAGAAAATGCCCGAACAACCCGCCAGCCAATTCGGCAGCAAACAGCACCGGCACTTCGCAGGTCGGCACCGGGCGCGCGCCCAAACGGCTTACGGCACGCTCGGCGGCGCGACGCCCAATGCTGACGGCACTTGCCAGGTCTTCACCGCGGCGGCTGACGTCATACCAGTAATCACGCTGCATCAACCCATCGGCCTCGGCGATCATCACGCAGCTCAGGCTCTGCCGGGTGCTGGCGTAACCACCGACGAACCCATGGCTGTTGCCGTAAACACGGCAGCCCTGATGGGTATTGAGGCTGGTGCCATCGGCGTTCTTGATCCGCGAGTCGGTGGCAAAGGCCGCCGCTTCACATTCCAGGGCGCGCTCGATGGCCTGCTCCGGAGTGATGTCCCAGGCGTGGTAGAGATCCAGATCTGGCAGATCGCGGGCCATCAGCTCGGCATCGGCAAGCCCCGAGCAGTCATCTTCGGAGGCATGCTTGGCAATGGCCAGGGCCGCCGCCACGGTTTCCCGAATGGCCGCTTCGCCGCTGGCCGAGGTGCTGGCCGAGCCCTTGCGCTGCCCCAGGTAGAGGGTGATGCCAAAGCCCTGGTCGCGGTTGAACTCGACGGTTTCCACTTCGCCCTGGCGTACCGAGGTCGACAACCCCTGCTCCACCGACACCGCCACTTCGCAGGCGCTGGCACCCTGGGCCTTGGCTTCGGCGATGATTTGCGCCACCTGTTCCTGCAATTGCGGCAGGGCCTGTGGCCCAACTACGTCTGCTGCACTCATAACCTACAACTCCAGTTCAAAGACCAGTCACCTGGCCAGGCCGGACAAGCGGCCTTTGACTCGTTATCATGGCGGCGTTTCCAACTGGATCTGCCCCATGTCTGACTATTCCGACGACTTCTCCGAAGAGAAGAGCAAAACTCAGGTCAAGCGCGAGCTACACGCGCTGGTTGACCTTGGCGAGCGCCTGACCACGCTCAAACCCGCCCTGGTCGACAAACTGCCGCTGACCGACGCCATGCGTCGCGCCCTGGCCGAAGCGCCGAAACACACGGCTCATATCGCCCGTAAACGGCATATCCAGTTCATCGGCAAGCTGATGCGTGATCAGAACATCGATGAAATTCTGGTGCTGCTGGATCAACTCGATGCCTCGACCCGGCAGTACAACGAACGCTTCCACAACCTCGAACGCTGGCGTGACCGTTTGGCCACCGGCACCGACGAGGTGCTCGAAGCCTTCGTCGCCGAGTACCCGGACGCCGACCGCACCCATTTGCGTCAGCTGATCCGCCAGGCCCAGCACGAAGCGGCGCAAAACAAAGCCCCGGCCGCCACGCGCAAAATCTTCAAATACATCCGCGACCTCGACGAAACCAAACGCGGGTTGCGTTAAAGCCCCCTTCGGTATTCCGGGAGAAGGGCTGTTTGTGGGAGGGGCTTTAGCCGCGATGCTTTTTACGATAAAAAGCTCGCGGCTAAAGCCCCTCCCACAAGTACTGCTGTGCCTTACGAGCCCGTCCCACCCACGGTAATCAAATCAATCTTCAACGTCGGCTGCCCCACGCCGACCGGCACCGACTGCCCATCTTTGCCGCAGGTGCCCACGCCGCTGTCCAGCGCCAGGTCGTTGCCGACCATCGATACCTTGCTCATCGCCTCCGGCCCGTTACCAATCAGCGTCGCGCCTTTGACCGGGGCGGTGATTTTACCGTCTTCGATCAGGTAGGCCTCGCTGGTGGAGAACACGAACTTGCCGCTGGTGATGTCCACTTGGCCGCCGCCGAGGTTGGCGCAGTAGATGCCCTTTTTCACCGAACGAATGATTTCTTCCGGATCGCTTTCGCCGGCCAGCATGTAGGTGTTGGTCATGCGTGGCATCGGCAGGTGCGCGTAGCTTTCGCGGCGGCCGTTACCGGTGGCGGCAACGCCCATCAAACGGGCGTTGAGCTTGTCTTGCATATAGCCCTTGAGCACGCCGTTTTCGATCAGGGTAGTGCATTGGGTGGGCGTGCCTTCGTCGTCCATGCTCAACGAGCCACGGCGGCCGAACAGGGTGCCGTCGTCGACGATGGTGCACAGACTCGACGCCACTTTCTCGCCAACACGGCCGCTGTAGGCCGAGCTGCCTTTGCGGTTGAAATCGCCTTCCAGGCCGTGGCCCACCGCTTCGTGCAGCAACACGCCGGACCAGCCGGCACCCATCACCACCGGCATGGCACCGGCCGGTGCCGGAATCGCTTCGAGGTTGACCAGCGCCTGGCGCAGCGCTTCACGGGCATAGCCCATGGCGCGGTCTTCAGTAAGGAAATACAGGTAGTCGGAACGCCCGCCGCCGCCATGGCCGCCGCGCTCGCGACGGCCATTCTGCTCAACGATAACGCTGACGTTAAAACGCACCAGCGGGCGGATATCGGCACCCAGGCTGCCATCGGCAGCGGCCACCAGAATGCGCTCCCACACCCCGGCCAGGCTGACGGTGACTTGCTGAATACGTGGGTCCAGCGCGCGGGTGGCGACATCCACACGCTTGAGCAACTCGACTTTTTCCGCGCGGGTCAGCACTTCCAGCGGGTTTTCCGGCGCATACAGGCGCGCCACCTGCGGGCTGACAAAAGCCTGCACGCGGCCTTGCTGACCGGCGCGGGCAATCGAGCGGGCAGCACGGGCGGCCTGACTCAGGGCTTCCGGGGTAATGGCGTTGCTATAGGCGAAGCCGGTTTTCTCGCCGGACTGGGCACGCACCCCCACGCCCTGATCGAGGTTGAAGCTGCCTTCCTTGACGATGCCGTCTTCCAACACCCAGGTCTCGGAAACCTGGCCATGGAAATACAGGTCGGCGGCGTCGATACCCGGCCCGGCCAATTCGCCGAGTACGCCCGGCAAATGTTCAATGCTCAAACCGCCCGGCCCCAACAGGTGCTCGCTGACGGACAGCAACATGTCGCTCATAGTCTCTCCAATAGGCTGTTCAAGCCTTTAAAACGGTGCCTTCAGGTCGGCGCCTTCAGCGACGACACAGCAAAACGGCGGTGTGTGTACACCGGCATACGTTGACGGATCGCCGCCTGCTCGACCGCATCACGGTTGGCCAGCAGCGCGGCCGCGCCTTGCGCCTGCTCGGCAAGCACCCTACCCCAGGGGTCGATGATTGCCGCATGGCCAAATGTTTCGCGCCCTTTCGGGTGCAGACCGCCTTGTGCGGCGGCGAGGATATAGCACTGCGTTTCTATCGCCCGTGCCCTCAGCAGTACCTGCCAGTGCGCGGCACCGGTGACGGCAGTGAACGCCGCCGGCACCGTGATCAATTCTGCCCCGGCCTCGCGCAAGGCGCTGTACAGCTCGGGGAAACGCAGGTCATAACAGACGGTCAGGCCCAGACGCCCCACCGGGGTATCGGCCACCACCACATGGCTGCCAAACGCGTAGTCGTCCGACTCGCGGTAGCGGCCGCGGCTGTCAGCCACGTCCACATCGAACAGGTGCAGCTTGTCATAGCGCGTCACCACTTCGCCGTGTTCATCGACCAACAGCGAGCAGGCATGCGACTTGGCCTGCGGTTGGCCGACCGGCGGCAACGGCAAGGTGCCCGCCACTATCCATAACTTGAGGTCGCGGGCGGTCTGTTTCAACCACGGCAGGATCACGCCGCTGCCTTCGGCCTCTGCACGACCGATGGCGGCCAGGTCGCTACGGCCCATGGCGGCGAAGTTTTCCGGCAGCACCGCCAGTTGTGCGCCCTGCTCGGCAGCGCTCTGCAACAGCAGGCGCGCCTCGGCTAGGTTGGCCAGCACGTCGTCCTGGCTGACCATCTGGATGACCGCAAGGCTCATAGCAACTCCGGGAACAGACTGATTAAAGGTTAGCGAGGTTTTTCAAAGGGCTTGTCGAAGTTGATCTTCGGGTCCTGCCAGGCACCCTTGACGCTGTACTGCACGCTGGCAAAGCGCGCCACCTGCTTACCCAGCAGTTTATCCACCACAAACAGAGCACCACCAATGGCCGGGGCACCGACGATCAAGGCCGCCAGCGGCAGGTTGTTGCTCAGCGGCAGGGTCACCAACAGCTTGGCATCCACCTGATTGCTGGCCATATCCAGGGTGCCGTTGAGTTCGAGATTGCTCGACGGCCCGGCCAGGGTGATCGGCTCTTTGGTCAGGTACACACCATTGGTGGCCACCAGCAGACCTTTTACCCGGTCGTAGCTAAGCCCCTTGTCCAGCAGGTCGGAGAAATCCAGGCGCAGGCGACGGCCGATGGAGTTGAAGTTGAGCAGGCCGAACACCCGCAGTGCCGCTGTCGAACCCTGGGCTTCGACAAACTGCCCCTTGCGCAGGGTGGGGTCGAGGGTGCCGCTAAAGCGTTTGAGGCTGATCCAGGCGGGTGAACCGGGCCAGCGGCCGTCGATATTCATATGGAAGTCTTCGCTGGTGGCGGTCGGCGCAAAGTTCCAGGCCAGCAGCACGTCAGCCAGATTCTTGCCGCCGATGCGGCCTTTGAACCAACTGCTGGTGGCACCCGGCGCGCCCTCCCAGCCCACGCTACCTTCCAGCTGCAGGCCCTTGAGGCCCATATTCACCTCGCTGAACACCACACCATTGGCGTTCGGCCGCGCTTTCAGCGACCAGGCCCCAAGCAGCGCGTCGCCCTGGTACACCCGGGCAATATTCAGATTGAGCGCCGGAATCTGCCGTGGATCGACAGCCGCCAGGCTGTCCGGCTCTTCCACTTCCGCGGTTTCAGCATTGGCCGGTTGTGGCGGTTGCGCGGCGGGGAAACGCAGGTGTTTGAGCTGGATATCGATGGGCGCGCCATCGGCATCCGGCAACCCGACCTGCCCGCTGACCTTGGCGCTGCCGAG
Source organism: Pseudomonas sp. TE3786 (assembly GCF_054057335.1). NCBI lineage: Bacteria > Pseudomonadati > Pseudomonadota > Gammaproteobacteria > Pseudomonadales > Pseudomonadaceae > Pseudomonas > Pseudomonas sp. TE3786. The sequence continues at coordinate 135,496 of NZ_JBSRZF010000012.1, read as the reverse complement.
GTTGATGGTCCAGCCGCTGTCGATCCGGGTCATCTTCACGTCGAGGTTATCGACCTCCGCCCCCAGACCACGGAAGGTGCCGATATGCAGTTCCGCGCTATTGAAGAACTGCTTGGCGCTGGCAGCCTGGTCACCGGCATAGCGCTTGGCCACGCTCTGCCAGGCGCTGGCGTCCAGCTCACCGACCTCACCGTTAACCTGCAAGCCCTTGGCGGCCGGAACCCGTGCGGGAGTGCTGCCCAGGCGCAGCTCGGCGCGGCCGTCGTTGATACCGCTGGCCGGCGCACTGGCCGCCAGGCTGGCGAGATTGGCGTAGGTCAGCCCATAGCTGCGTTCCGCGCCTTGCAGGCTCATGCGCCATTGGCTGGGGCGCTCATCGGCGGCGACTTTGCCCAGCGGTGCCGGCAGATCGATGGCCAGGCCTTTGAGGTTGGAGTCCACTTGCAGCTGACTGTTGTCGCCATCCAGGGTCACCGCCAAGTGGTATGGCAGGTCGCCGGATGCCGGTAGCGGCCGGGTTACCCCCAGCCAATCGGTGAGGCTTTTCAGCGGCATCTGGCCATTGGCTTCAATACGCGTAGTGGGTTTGCCCGGGGTGCTGCTGGCGATGGCCTTGCCGCGTACCGCACGGCCGAACAGCTGCGCACGGATATCGCTAGCGCTAAGCCCGGTGGCGGTGTCGTAGCGGAAGTTGCCCTTGACCTGACTGAGGTCGAGCTTGGGCGTCGGCATGCTCAGCTTGGCACCATCGGCGCTGAAGTCGACGATGGCGCGGGTCGCCGGGCCAGGGCCGAGGGGAATATCCAGATTCAGCTTGCCGGCCAATGCCCCTTCGCCGCTCCAGCCATTGAACAGCGAGGCAGTGCCAATGGGCGCTTCCTGGAGAATCTTCAAGGCATCGGCCAGGCTGCTGTCGAGGTTGCCGGTAATCAGCAAGCGTGATGGCTGGCCCTTGGCGACATGGGGAACCTCGACATTCACATCGCTGACGGTGCTGTTGAGCAACTGCCCGCTGGGTGCCCGCACCCGCACCCCGGTGTCTTCGATCAGCACATCGCCGCGCACGTTCTGCAACACCGGCCAGCCGGGCTGGAAGGCCAGTTCGGTGTCGTGCACCTTGAAGAACAGGCTGATGCTGTGGGCCGCGTCTTCGGCACCTTTGTTCAGCGAGCCCTGGTATTGGAAATAGCCTTCGTCGATGGCACCGCTATGGATCGCGGTGGTCAGCCATTTGGCCAGGTCCTGACTGAAACTCGGCACCAGGGTCGGCAGGTACTTCTCCACGTAATGGGCGTCGCCCTCCTGCAGCCCGACGCGCAGGTCCATATAGTCTTCGGTGTCGGGGCCCAGGGTGATCCGGATCAGGAAGTCGCCAGCCAGCTTGCCCTCGTCGCCCAGCAGCTTCATATACGGCGCGATCAGGGTGAAGGCTTCGCTGTTCAGGGTCCAGGTCAGGCGCGCATTGGCCTTCTGGTAGCGCCAAGGCTTGGGAAACAGGTGATCCAGATGCAGGGCGAAGTTTTCCGTGTCCATGCGCAGTTCGCCATGGCCGAGGTCGCCGCTGATGCTGCCGCTGACATTTTCCGCGGCCGGTGCGCCGCCGAAGGCCTTGAAGCTGATCTGTTGCAGGTTCGCGGCGAACTGCAGACGTTGCTCGGGGTTGGCCGCCTGCGGGGTGATGCTCAGTTGCACGTTATGCAGCGCACCTTGCGGCTGCAGACCTTCGAGCACCTGAGCAGCCATTTCCGGCAGCGGTGCCAGGGCTTCGATGGTCGGGGTCAGCGGGGTAAGGTCGAGGCGGTCAGCGGTGATCTGCCAGCTTTGCGGGCGGTCGGCGGCGGCGCTCTGATAGGTCAGCCCCACCTGTACTTCGCCCCAGCGCGTGTCACCCAGGGTGGCGGCCAGGGAGTTGAGCAGCAGCGTGTAGCCCTGCTCGGTGCGGTTCAGGTAGGCCATCACCGCCAGATCATCCAACCGCACGGCCTTGCGTTCGGCATAGGCGGCGCGCAGCTCTGGCGCATGCACCCGCGCCACCGCGCGCTGCACCGCACCATCCGCCCAGGACAACCAGAATTCGCCGCCAGCCTGCAGCCGCTCAATCTGCCACTCACGGGTCAGACCGGCGGGCAGCCAGCTTGCCCAATCACTTTGCGGCAGACTCAGGTAGATATCGGCCTGGGCCTCGCGCCAGGTCTTGGCTTTTACCCGCGCATCCAGACTGAAACTCAGCGGCTGGCCATCCGGCAAGGTCACCCGGCCATCCAGGCGCTGGTGGCTGCTGCCGGTGCGCAGATCGAGATTGATATAGGTGAGGGTCAGCGGTTTGCCGCGTTGCGGCTCCAGGGTCAGCTGGCTATTGAACAGCGCCAGCTGCTTGATGCGTTTGATGCTGCGAATCAGCTGTTCCGGGTCCAGCGGCGCGCTGTTGTCGCGCTGCGGCAGACCCTCCAGGGCCCAGTGGCCCTCGGCGTCCTGCACCGCACTGAGTTGCAGGCCATCAACCTCGAGGCTGCCGACCCGCACTTGCTGATTACTGAGGCTGGCCCACAGATCGGGCACCACCCGCACCTGGTCCAGGCGCAAGGCGCTGGGGCCGTCGCCCACCTGTACGTCATGGGCCACCAGCAACGGTGCCAGACCGCGCCAGCTGCCTTCCAGACTGCCAATATGTACCGGCAGGCCGACGGCCTCGCGCATACGGTCTTCGGCCTGCAGGCGGTAATCGGCTATCAGCGGCGTCAACTGCCGTCCGACGCTGACGTACAACGCCGCCAGAATAAGCCCGCTGGCGCATATGTACAGGCCCCAGCGCGTCAGGGTGGCTATCAAGCGGGCAAGGCGCTGCATGGTCAGACGGCGTTCCTTTTATTGTTGCGGCCGGGGCAATTCTGGCGAGCCGTCGTTATACGGACAGGCAATGGGGATCACGAGAGGAGTCAGAGTAAGACCACGTCATATTGTTCCTGTGAATACATGCTTTCGACCTGGAATTTGATCGTGCGACCGATAAAGCTCTCAAGGTCGGCCACATTACCCGATTCCTCATCCAACAGACGGTCGACCACTTTCTGGTTGGCCAACACACGATAGCCTTCCGGCTGATAGGCGCGCGCCTCGCGCAGAATTTCGCGGAAGATTTCGTAGCAGATGGTTTCCGGGGTTTTCAGCTTGCCGCGCCCCTGACAGCAGATGCACGGCTCGCAGAGAATCTGTTCCAGGCTTTCGCGGGTGCGCTTGCGGGTCATCTGCACCAGACCGAGCTCGGTAATGCCGATGATGTTGGTCTTGGCGTGGTCGCGCTCCAGCTGTTTTTCCAGGGTCCGCAGCACCTGGCGCTGGTGCTCTTCATCTTCCATGTCGATAAAGTCGATGATGATGATCCCGCCGAGGTTGCGCAGACGCAGCTGGCGGGCAATGGCGGTGGCCGCTTCGAGGTTGGTCTTGAAGATGGTTTCTTCGAGGGTGCGGTGACCGACGAAGGCACCGGTATTGACGTCGATGGTACTCATCGCCTCGGCCGGGTCGATGATCAGGTAGCCGCCGGATTTCAGCGGCACCTTGCGCTCCAAGGCTTTCTGGATTTCGTCTTCGACGCCATACAAGTCGAAGATCGGCCGCTCGCCAGGGTAATGCTCGATACGGTCGGCCACTTCCGGCATCAGTTCTTCGACGAACTGGGTGACCTTCTGGAAGGTTTCCCGCGAGTCGACCCGCAGCTTTTCGGTGCGCAGGCTGACCAGATCACGCAGGGTGCGCAGGGCAAGGCTGAGATCTTCGTAAATCACCGAAGGGGTTGGCGCGGTCTTCATCTGGGTGCCGATCTGGCCCCACAGGCGGCGCAGGTAGCGGATGTCGGCGACGATTTCATCGGCACCGGCACCATCGGCAGCGGTGCGCAGAATAAAGCCGCCGGCTTCTTCGATGCCTTCGGCAGCGATGCAGTCGGCCACTACTTTTTTCAGCCGGTCGCGCTCGACTTCATCTTCGATACGCAGGGAAATGCCGACATGGCTGGTGCGCGGCATATATACCAGGTAGCGCGATGGAATAGACAGCTGGGTGGTCAGGCGTGCGCCTTTGCTGCCAATCGGGTCTTTGGTCACCTGCACGGTCAGACTCTGGCCTTCGTGCACCAGGGCGCTGATGCTTTCTACCGCCGCGCCTTCGCGAGTGGAGATTTCCGAGGCATGAATAAAGGCCGCACGTTCCAGACCGATATCGACGAAAGCCGCCTGCATACCCGGCAGTACGCGCACCACCTTGCCTTTATAGATATTGCCGACGATGCCGCGGCGCTGGGTGCGCTCGACGTGCACTTCCTGCAGCACACCGTTTTCCACCACCGCCACGCGGGATTCCATGGGGGTGATGTTGATCAGAATTTCTTCACTCATGACGGCTCTCGCTCAAGGCACGGGTCGTTCAGATGTTGCCAACAGGGGATGCCGAATTCGGCGAGTAAGTCAGCAGTTTCACACAATGGCAGGCCGACCACGGCCGAATAGCTGCCATGCATGCCACTGACAAACACCGCTGCCAGGCCCTGGATAGCGTAGCCGCCGGCTTTGTCCTGCGGCTCGCCGCTGGCCCAATAAGTGTTGGCTTCAGAAATTGATATCGGGCGAAAGTGCACGTCGCTGCTGATCAAACGCACGTCGCTACGCTGGCCACTGGCCAAGGCGACGGCGGTCAGCACCTGGTGTTCACGGCCGGAAAGCAGTTGCAGCATGGCCAGGGCGTCGGCCTGGTCCACGGGCTTACCGAGAATCTGGCCGTCAACCACCACGGCGGTGTCGGCGCCCAACACCACGGCATCGGAAGAATTGGACAGGGTGGCCAAGCCAGCATGGGCTTTGGCCAGGGCCAGACGTTGCACGTAGACCTCAGCGGTTTCGCCGGGCAGCACGCTTTCGTCGATAGGGGCAGCAAGGGTGGAAAAGGCCACGCCGATCTGCGTCAGCAGCTCACGCCGGCGTGGAGACCCGGAGGCCAGGTATAGCGTGGCCATGCAGACCTCTCCCTGTCGAGCAGTGCGCCAGCAGGAAAAGGCCTGCCGCGCTTAATTGACGTTCAAACGCTTCTGTATACCGCGCAAAGCCACCGAGACCCAGGGCCAAAGCAACGCGCTGACCAGCGCCGGCAGCACAAAGGCCAGGGTTGGCGGGCGGTTACCGGTCAACGCATTGAGCCACAACTGCACCAGCTGGGCCAAGCCAAACACCACCAGCAACACCAGGCTTTGTTGCCACATCGGGAACATGCGCAAGCGCTGGTGCAGGCTAAGTACCAGGAAGGTAATCAGGGTGAGGATCAACGCGTTCTGCCCCAGCAGCGTGCCGTACAGCACATCCACACCGAGGCCGAGCAGCCAGGCGGTGGTCATGCCCACGCGGTGCGGCAGGGCCAACACCCAATAGGTGAGAATCAGCGCTGGCCACAGCGGGCGGCCGACTTCCATAAAATCTGGCAACGGCGCAACGCTCAGCAGCAGAGCCACCGCCAGGCTGAACCAGATAACCCAGCCATTACGCGGGCGCAGACCGATCATCGACGCTCTCCTTGCGTGGCGGGTTTGGCTGGAGTTGCAGCCGGTTTGGCTGGCGTAGCGGCGGGCCTGGCCGGTGTGGTGACGGGCTTGGCCGGCGTAGCAGCGGGTGCGGCAGGTGCCGGAGCTGGCGCAGCGGCCGGCGCTGGAGCGGTAGCAGGTGCTGGGCCTTGCAGCGCTTCAGCCGCTTTTTGCTCGGCCTGACGATCAACTTTTTCCTGCGCTTCGGCCGAATCGGTGGCGCGTTGTTCCGGACTGCGGGTATCGGTGAACACCAGCAATACGTAGCGGCTGCGGTTCAACGCAGCGGTCGGCACAGCGCGAACTATGGCGAATGGCTGACCGGAGTCGTGTATCACTTCTTTCACCACCGCGACCGGGTAACCGGCTGGGAAGCGCTGACCCAGGCCCGAGCTGACCAGCAAGTCGCCCTCTTTGATATCCGCCGTATCGGCCACATGGCGCAGCTCCAGCCGCTCCGGGTTACCGGTACCGCTGGCGATGGCACGCAGGCCGTTGCGGTTTACCTGCACCGGAATGCTGTGGGTGATATCGGTGAGCAGCAACACCCGCGAGGTGTAGGGCATCACTTCGACAACCTGGCCCATCAGACCACGGGCATCGAGCACCGGCTGACCGAGGAACACACCGTCCTTGCCGCCTTTATCGATCAGGATGCGGTGGGTGAAGGGGTTGGGGTCGACGCCAATCAGCTCGCCCACCAGCACCTTTTCATCCACCAGGGACGAGGAGTTGAGCAATTCACGCAGACGCACGTTCTGCTCGGTCAGCGCGGCCAGCTTCTGCAGACGACGCTGCATCAACAGCGCTTCGGCCTTGAGTTTTTCGTTTTCGCCCACGAGTTCGCTGCGGCTGGTGAACTGCGCGGTGGCGCCATCCCACATGCGTATCGGGAAGTCGGCCAGCCAATAGAACGGCGTCAGCACCAGACCGAGCTGGCTGCGCATGGGCTTGAGGGATTCGAAACGGGCATCGACCACCATCAGCGTGGCCGACAGTACAACCAGCACCAGCAGGCGTACCCCCAACGAGGGGCCCTTGGCAAAGAGCGGCTTAATGGCTGACTGCTCCGACGCTGAGTTGAATATTCATACGGTCCGCATCGCTGACTGGTGGACGGAGTGTAAGGCGAAGCACCGTTGTAAATGCAATGAGCCCACCGGAGTGGGCCCAACTGCCAGGCCGGGGCCAGGCTTCTAACGATTCTGGGTCAGGCCTTGTGAAAACGTAGCGAGCGACGGTTAGGCAAGGCAAAAACAGACGAACAAGCGGAATTGGCTGTAGCCAATGAGCATTGTGAGACTGTTTTTAACGCCGCCAAACCGAGCGCAGTAGTTTTCACAAGGTCTGCAACGCTCACTCGCTGGACAGCAGATCCATCGTATGACGGTCCATCATCTCGAGGGCTTTACCGCCGCCGCGGGCCACGCAGGTCAGCGGGTCTTCGGCAACGATCACCGGCAGGCCGGTTTCCTGGGCCAGCAGCTTGTCGAGGTCACGCAGCAAAGCGCCACCACCGGTCAGCACCAGACCGCGCTCGGCGATATCGGAAGCCAGTTCCGGCGGCGACTGCTCGAGGGCGCTTTTCACCGCCTGGACGATGGTGGCCAGCGACTCTTGCAGGGCTTCGAGCACTTCGTTGGAGTTCAGGGTGAAGCTGCGCGGTACGCCTTCAGCCAGGTTACGGCCACGCACGTCCACTTCACGCAGTTCACCACCGGCGTAGGCGGTGCCGATTTCCTGCTTGATGCGCTCAGCGGTGGATTCACCGATCAGGCTGCCGTAGTTACGGCGCACGTAGGTGATGATCGCTTCGTCGAAGCGGTCGCCGCCAACCCGTACGGATTCGGCGTAAACCACACCGTTCAGAGAGATCAGGGCGATTTCAGTGGTACCACCACCGATATCCACTACCATCGAACCGCGTGCTTCCTCTACCGGCAAACCGGCACCGATGGCAGCTGCCATTGGCTCTTCGATCAGGAATACTTCGCGGGCACCGGCACCCAGGGCCGATTCACGAATGGCGCGACGTTCTACTTGGGTGGATTTGCACGGAACGCAGATCAGCACACGGGGGCTGGGCTGCAGAAAGCTGTTTTCGTGCACTTTGTTGATGAAGTACTGCAGCATTTTTTCGCAAACGCTGAAGTCGGCGATCACGCCATCTTTCATCGGGCGAATGGCGGCAATGTTGCCCGGCGTACGGCCGAGCATACGTTTGGCTTCGGTACCGACGGCCACAACGCTCTTCTGGTTGCCGTGGGTACGGATGGCGACCACGGATGGCTCGTTCAGCACGATGCCGCGTTCGCGTACATAAATCAGGGTATTGGCAGTGCCCAGGTCGATCGAAAGATCACTGGAGAACATGCCACGCAGTTTCTTGAACATGGGATAGGGACCCTAGGCAACGCGCGGGTAAAAAAGTGGCGCAAACTCTAACAACGACGGGGATTTTGGGCAAGGCACCAATATGTTAAATTGCCGCCTTTTCCCGGCATTGGCGCCCAACTAGCGGCTTATGACCGCGCGCTGATCTTATCCGTTCCGTACGACAATCCCTACGGACTTCTACACGCCTTCCACAGGCCGTTCTATTAATTGGAGAACACCCGATGGCGCTTGAACGCTCCGAGGTGGAGAAAATCGCTCATCTGGCCCGACTGGGTCTGAACGAAGCCGATATCCCCCGCACCACTGAAACACTCAATAACATTCTCGGCCTGATCGATTTGATGCAAGCGGTGGACACCACCGGCATCGAGCCTCTGGCCCACCCGCTGGAAGCGACCCAGCGCCTGCGTGAAGACCAGGTCACCGAACAGAATCAGCGCGATGCCTACCAAGCCATCGCCCCAGCCGTGCAAGACGGCCTGTATCTGGTTCCCAAGGTTATCGAGTAAGGGGTTATCGAGTGAGTAAGGACGTGGACATGCACCAACTGACCCTGGCCGAGATTGCCCGTGGCCTTGAGGCCAAGAAATTCTCCTCCGAAGAGCTGACTCAGAGTCTGCTGGCGCGTATCGCCCAACTGGATCCGCAGCTCAACAGCTTTATCACCGTCACCGCAGACAGCGCGTTGCAGCAGGCCAAAGCCGCTGACGCCCGTCGCGCCGCTGGCGAAACCGGCGCGCTGCTGGGTGCCCCGCTGGCGCACAAGGACCTGTTCTGCACCCAGGGCATCCGCACCAGCTGCGGTTCGAAGATGCTCGACAATTTCACCGCCCCCTACGACGCCACTGTGGTCGCCAAGCTTGCCGCCGCCGGCGCCGTCAGCCTGGGCAAGACCAACATGGACGAATTCGCCATGGGTTCGGCCAACGAGTCGAGCCATTACGGCGCAGTGAAAAACCCGTGGAACCTGGAACACGTGCCGGGCGGCTCGTCCGGTGGTTCCGCCGCCGCCGTGGCCGCGCGCCTGCTGCCCGCCGCCACCGGCACCGACACTGGCGGCTCGATTCGCCAGCCTGCGGCGCTGACCAACCTCACCGGCCTCAAGCCCACCTATGGCCGCGTCTCGCGCTGGGGCATGATTGCCTACGCCTCGAGCCTCGACCAGGGCGGCCCGCTGGCGCGCACCGCCGAAGACTGCGCGCTGCTGCTGCAAGGCATGGCCGGCTTCGATGCCAAGGATTCCACCAGCGTCGACGAGCCGGTACCGGACTACTCCGCTACCCTGGGCGACTCGATCAAGGGCCTGCGCATCGGCCTGCCCAAGGAATACTTCAGCGCCGGGCTCGATCCGCGCATCGCCGAACTTATCCACAACAGCGTCAAGGAGCTGGAAAAGCTCGGCGCGGTGGTCAAGGAAATCAGCCTGCCGAACATGCAGCACGCCATTCCGGCGTACTACGTCATCGCCCCGGCAGAAGCCTCGTCCAACCTGTCGCGCTTCGATGGCGTGCGCTTCGGCTACCGCTGCGCAGACCCGAAAGACCTCACCGACCTTTATAAGCGTTCGCGCGCAGAGGGCTTCGGGCCGGAAGTGCAGAACCGCATCATGGTCGGGGCCTACGCCCTGTCGGCCGGTTACTACGACGCCTATTACCTGCAAGCGCAGAAAATCCGGCGCCTGATCAAGAACGACTTTATGGCGGCATTCCAGGATGTCGACCTGATCCTCGGCCCGACCACGCCCAACCCGGCCTGGAAGATCGGCGCGAAAAACAACGACCCGGTCGCCGCCTACCTCGAAGACGTCTACACCATCACCGCCAACCTCGCTGGCCTGCCGGGCATTTCCATGCCGGCCGGTTTCGTCGATGGCCTGCCGGTTGGCGTACAACTGCTCGCGCCTTACTTCCAGGAAGGTCGCCTGCTCAACGTCGCTCACCAGTATCAGCTCACCACTGACTGGCACACGCGCACACCGACAGGCTTCTGAGGAGATACACCATGCAATGGGAAGTTGTTATCGGCCTGGAGATTCACACCCAGCTCGCCACCCAATCGAAGATTTTCTCCGGCAGCGCCACCACCTTTGGTCAAGCGCCCAACACCCAGGCCAGCCTGATCGACCTGGGCATGCCCGGCGTACTGCCGGTGCTCAACGAAGAGGCCGTGCGCATGGCGGTGAAGTTCGGTCTGGCAATTGATGCCGAGATCGGCCAGCACAACGTGTTTGCGCGCAAAAACTACTTCTACCCGGACCTGCCCAAGGGCTACCAGATCAGCCAGATGGAATTGCCCATCGTCGGCAAGGGCCACCTGGACATCACCCTGGAAGACGGCACAGTGAAACGCGTCGGCATCACCCGCGCGCACCTGGAAGAAGACGCCGGCAAGAGCCTGCACGAAGACTTCAGCGGCATGAGCGGCATCGACCTGAACCGCGCCGGCACGCCACTGCTGGAAATCGTTTCTGAACCCGACATGCGCAGCGCCAAAGAGGCCGTGGCTTATGTAAAAGCCATTCACGCCCTGGTGCGTTACCTGGCGATCTGCGACGGCAACATGGCCGAAGGCTCGCTGCGTTGCGATTGCAACGTCTCGGTTCGCCCGAAAGGCCAGGCCGAGTTCGGCACGCGCTGCGAGATCAAGAACGTCAACTCGTTCCGTTTCATCGAGAAAGCGATCAACAGCGAAATCCAGCGCCAGATCGAACTGATCGAAGACGGCGGCAAGGTCATTCAGCAAACCCGTCTGTACGACCCGAACAAAGACGAAACCCGCGCCATGCGCAGCAAGGAAGAAGCCAACGACTACCGTTACTTCCCCGACCCTGACCTGCTGCCGGTGATCATCGACAACGCCTTCCTCGACGCCACCCGCGCCACCCTGCCGGAACTGCCGCCAGCCAAACGCGAGCGCTTCCAGGCGCAGTTCGGCCTCTCGGCGTACGACGCCAGCGTGCTGGCCTCCAGCCGCGAACAGGCGGACTACTTCGAGCAAGTGGTCGGCATCAGCGGCGACGCCAAGCTGGCGGCCAACTGGGTGATGGTGGAATTGGGCAGCCTGCTCAACAAGCAGGGCGTGGAAATCGACGCCTCGCCGGTCAGCGCCGAGCAACTGGGCGGCATGCTCAAGCGCATCACCGACAACACCATCTCCGGCAAGATCGCCAAGATGGTCTTTGAAGCCATGGCCAATGGCGAAGGCAGCGCCGACCAGATCATCGAAGCCAAGGGCCTCAAGCAGGTCACTGATAGCGGCGCGATCTCCGCCGTGCTGGATGAAATGCTCGCCGCCAACGCCGAACAGGTCGAACAATACCGCGCCGCCGATGAAGCCAAGCGCGGCAAAATGTTCGGCTTCTTCGTCGGCCAGGCGATGAAAGCCTCGAAAGGCAAAGCCAACCCGCAGCAGGTGAATGAACTGCTGAAACAGAAGCTGGAAGGCTGAGTGCAGGATAAAAAAACGCCGGTTATTCCGGCGTTTTTTTTGCCAAGGACTCTTGATAAGGAGAGCAGCAATGTGGCGTTTACTGATGCTGGCAACCACCCTGACCCTGCTGGCCGGCTGTAACAACCTGTCCTACCGTGACGCGCTGCCGACCAACACTCCGCCGCCCAGCCCCTACAACGGGCACTACAGCGAAAGCGGCGAAGCATCGTTTTACGGTGCCAAGCACCAGGGCAAGAAGACCGCCAGCGGCGAGCGCTTCGATCAGGCGCAACTGACCGCCGCCCACCGCACCTTGCCCTTTGGCACCCAGGTACGGGTGACCAACCTGGACAACAACAAATCCGTGGTTGTACGTATCAACGACCGCGGCCCATTCAACCGCAAGCGCTTGATCGACATCTCCCGCGCCGCCGCCGAGCAGTTGGATATGGTGCGCGCCGGTACCGCACCGGTGCGCGTGCAGAGTCTCGACTGAGGAATTTTTATGACCGATAAGCACAAGACCGGTGAACAGGTTCGCCGCCAGGTAATGGGCGACGCCTTCGTCGACCGCGCCCTGAACAACGCCACCGACTTCACCCAACCGCTGCAAGACTTCGTCAACCAACACGCCTGGGGCGGCGTCTGGAACCGCGAAGGCCTGCCCCTGAAAACCCGCAGCCTGATCACCCTCGCCGCCCTTACTGCCTTGAAGTGCCCACAGGAACTGAAAGGCCATGTACGCGGCGCGCTGAACAACGGCTGCAGCGTGGAGGAAATCCGCGAAGCGCTGCTGCACTGCGCGGTGTATGCGGGGGTTCCGGCTGCCATCGACGCGTTTCGCGCGGCGCAGGAAGTGATCGATAGCTACACCGCGCCCGCCCCGTAGGAGCGGCTTCAGCCGCGATCCCTGGAAACGATGAAGCAAGAGCTTCGCGGCTAAAGCCGCTCCTATGCGATCGAGTACAGCGATAAAAAAACCGGGCACATGGCCCGGTTTTTTTATCCTGCAAAACTCCTCTACATATTCGCTTCGGCGTATTCGGCCAGCACCGACCGTGGCACCCCTTGCAGGGTGATATGCACCCCATGGGGGAAGTCTTTGAAGCGTTCGGTCAGGTAGGTAAGCCCCGAACTCGGTGCCGACAGATACGGCGTATCGATCTGCGCCAGGTTGCCCAGGCACACCACCTTCGAACCGGTCCCCGCACGGGTGATGATGGTTTTCATCTGGTGCGGCGTCAGGTTCTGGCACTCATCGATCAGAATCAGGCTTTGCTGGAAGCTTCTGCCGCGAATGTAGTTAAGGGATTTGAACTGCAATGGCACCTTGCCAAGGATGTAGTCCACGCTGCCGTGGGTGTTCTCGTCGTCCATATGCAGGGCTTCGAGGTTGTCGGTGATGGCCCCCAGCCAAGGCTCCATTTTTTCCGCTTCGGTACCGGGCAGGAAACCGATCTCCTGGTCCAGCCCCTGCACACTGCGGGTGGCGATGATGCGGCGATAGCGTTTGGTGACCATGGTCTGTTCGATGGCGGCCGCCAGGGCCAGGATGGTTTTCCCCGAGCCGGCGGCACCGGACAGGTTGACCAGGTGAATATCCGGATCGAGCAGGGCGAACAGCGCCAGGCTCTGGTAGATGTCGCGTGGGCGCAGGCCCCAGGCCTCCTGATGCAGCAAGGGCTCCTGGTGCAGGTCGAGAATCAGCAGCTCATCGGCCTTGATGCCTTTGACCCAGCCGACAAAGCCCTGCTCGTCGATGATGAATTCGTTGATATGCACAGCCGGCAAGTTGTCGGTCATCTGCACGCGGTGCCAGGCACGGCCACGATCCTGGCGGGTATCGACCTTGCTCACGCGGTCCCAGAACGAGCCCGTGAGGGTGTGATAACCACGCGGCAACAGCGAGATATCGTCGACCAGCTGGTCGGTGTGGTAGTCCTCGGATTCGATGCCACAGGCGCGCGCCTTCAGGCGCATGTTGATGTCTTTGGTGACCAGCACCACCGACAGACCCGGCTTGCGGGCTTTGAGATCCACCAGCTGGTTGATGATTTTGTTGTCGTTGAGGTCTTCCGGCAGCCAGGTGATGGGCTCGGCACGACGGCTCATAAGGATGGACAGATAACCGCAGGGACCGCTTTTGTCGCGCTGGATGGCGACACCATGTTCCACTTCTTCGGGAGAGGCACCGCCGAGGATCTTGTCGATCAGGCGGATGGCTTGCCTACATTCTGCTGCGACGCCTTGCTTGCCGGTTTTGAGCTTGTCCAGTTCCTCAAGGACGGTCATGGGGATGGCAACGTGGTGTTCCTGGAAATTCAGTAAGGCGTTGGGGTCGTGGATCAGAACGTTGGTATCGAGGGCGTAGAGGATTGGAGCAGTAGGGCTGGAGCGTCCGTGGTCATCCATACTCGGTCACCTTCTTATAGGAGCCAAGCGACGGAATGCCGTAACAGCGCTCCGCCGCACAAACCGTCAATATCCCCGGCCGCGGCGGGGGAAAACTGTACACATCAAAAATGTGCTGCAGCATTTGCCGGTCTGCCTTTTAGATACTCCAAAAAAGGTGACAGGAAAAAGTAATTTTTGCGTTTGCCGGGTTTATTTTTCAGTGCGACGAAAAGCCCTTGGCGTACCCGCACCGTCTCGTTAAAGTCGGAAGTCCCGCTAGTGCTTAACAGCTACTTCCGACATACATTTCCCGTATGCAGGCCTGCTTCACTCCCCCTTCCTACCGTTGCCTTTTCCCCCTTTAGAACACCGCGCCCGATGCAAGGCACGAGCACTGCCGTGCGAACTGGTATGATGCGCCGCTTTTTTCGCCGCACCCGCTAAACCAGATACCGGCAAACCGGCGCCGTACAGGCTGCTGTGCTTTGCTTCTGGTTTATCCACAAGACGGCCATTGATCACATCCGCGGAGCCCATCCCATGCTGGAAAGACTGTTCCAACTCAACGCACACAACACCACCGTGCGCACCGAGATCCTTGCCGGGATCACGACTTTCCTGACCATGGCCTACATCCTGTTCGTCAACCCGAGCATCCTCGGCGAGACCGGCATGGACAAAGGCGCGATTTTTGTCGCCACCTGCCTGGCCGCCGCCATCGGTTCGGCGATCATGGGGTTTATCGCCAACTACCCGATTGCCCTCGCCCCGGGCATGGGTCTCAACGCTTTCTTCACTTACACCGTGGTCCTGCATATGGGCCATACCTGGCAGGTAGCGCTGGGTGCGGTGTTTATTTCGGCGTGCATGTTCTTTGTGCTGTCGATCTTTCGCATCCGTGAATGGATCATCAACAGCATCCCCCTGGAGCTGCGCTCGGCGATTGCTGCCGGTATCGGCCTGTTCCTGGCGCTGATCGCGTTGAAAGAAGCCGGCATCGTCATCGCCAACCCGGCCACCCTGGTCGGCATGGGCGACCTGAGCAAGCCAGAGCCGCTGCTGGCCATCCTCGGTTTCTTTATCATCGTTGCCCTGGAAGCCCGCAAAATCACCGGCGCGGTGCTGATCGGCATTCTGCTCACCAGCGCCGCCGGCATTGCCCTGGGCGTGTCGCAGTTCGGCGGCGTGTTCTCGATGCCGCCATCGCTGGCACCGACCTTTATGCAGCTGGATATCAAAGGCGCGCTGAATATCGGCCTGGTGACTGTGGTGTTCGCTTTTCTGTTTGTGGATATTTTCGATAACTCCGGCACCCTGATCGCGGTGGCCAAGAAAGCCGGCCTGATGCGCGCCGATGGCCATATGCCGAAGATGGGTCGCGCCCTGATCGCCGACAGCAGCGCGGCGATGGTCGGCTCGGTACTGGGTACCTCGACCACCACCAGCTATATCGAATCCGCAGCCGGCGTAAGCGCTGGCGGCCGTACCGGTCTGACCGCCGTGGTGGTGGCCATTCTGTTTTTGCTGGCGCTGTTCCTCGCGCCACTGGCGGGCAGCGTACCGGCCTTCGCCACCGCTCCGGCCTTGCTGTTCGTGGCCGTGCTGATGACCGCTGGCCTCGCGGAAATCGATTGGAGCGACATCACCGTCGCCGCCCCGGTGGTGATCACCGCCCTGGCCATGCCGCTGACCTTCTCCATCGCCAACGGCATCGCCTTTGGTTTTATCGCCTGGACCGCCATCAAGCTGCTATCCGGCCGCTGGCGTGAACTGAGCCCGGCACTGGTGATTCTGTCGATTCTGTTCGTGATCAAGCTGGGCTGGTTCAACGCATGAGTGCGCCGCAATTCGACCCTAGCCAGTACGACGCCCAACTGGCGGAAAAAAAGCAGCGCCTGCAGGACCTGCTGGCACCCTTCGACGCCCCGGTGCCGCAGGTGTTCGAGTCGCCGCGCGAGCACTACCGCCTGCGCGCCGAGTTCCGCCTGTGGCGTGAAGGCGAAGAGCGCTTCTATGCGATGTTCGCCGCCGGCGACAAGCACACGCCGATCCTGCTGGAAGACTTCCCCATCGCCAGTCGCCGTATCAATGAACTGATGCCGCAGTTGAAAAGCGCCTGGCAGAACAGCAAAGCCCTGGGCTTCAAGCTGTTTCAGGTGGAGTTTCTTACCACCCTGGCGGGCGACGGTCTGATCACCCTGTGTTACCACCGCCCGCTGAATGACGAGTGGCAAGCCGCTGCTACGCAACTGGCCAGCGAGCTGGGGGTGAGCATCGTTGGCCGGTCGCGCGGTCAGCGTCTGGTGGTGGGTCGCGATTATGTAGTGGAAAAACTCGAGGTGGCCGGTCGTACCTTCAGCTACCGGCAACCGGAAGGTGCCTTTACCCAGCCCAACGGCACGGTGAACCAGCACATGCTCAACTGGGCGTATGACGCATTGGGTGAGCGCAGTAATGATCTGCTCGAGCTGTACTGCGGCAACGGCAACTTCACCCTGCCGCTGGCCACCCGCGTCGGCAAGGTGCTGGCCACCGAGATCAGCAAGACCTCGGTGAATGCCGCCCTGGCCAACCTGGCGGACAACCAGGTGGATAACGTCACCCTGGTGCGCCTGTCCGCCGAGGAATTGACCGAAGCCCTCAACGAAGTGCGGCCATTCCGCCGTCTGCAGGGCATCGATCTGAAGGCTTATAAGTTCGGCAGCGTATTCGTCGACCCGCCCCGCGCCGGCATGGACCCGGACACCTGCGAACTGACCCGGCGCTTCGACAATATCCTGTACATCTCCTGCAACCCGGAAACCCTCGCGGCGAATATCGCCCACCTGAACGACACGCACCGCATCGAGCGCTGCGCCCTGTTCGACCAGTTCCCCTATACCCACCATATGGAATCCGGGGTTCTACTGGTTCGGCGTTAAGCCCCCGCGCAACCTTCGCAGGAGCGGCTTCAGCCGCGATGCTCTTGATCTTGAAAAGCATCGCGGCTAAAGCCGCTGCTATGGGACAGAGGTGCGCCGCAAAAAAACTTGTACAAGAAACTTGACCTGTACAAGCATCTCTCTATGCTGACCCCCAAAGCTGTACAAGAACTCAATCTTGTACAACTACTCCACAGGGGCCGTCATGGGTCAGCACAAACCGAAAATAGCCATCAGCGCCTGCTTACTGGGCGATGAAGTGCGCTACAACGGCGGACACAAGCGCTCTGAGCTGTGTACCGAGCGGCTGGCTGAGCATGTGGAGTTTGTACGCGTCTGCCCGGAAGTGGCCATCGGCCTGGGTACGCCCCGTGAGCCGATCCGCCTGGTGGGCGATATTGCTGCACCGCGTGCAGTGGGCACGCTGCACAGCGACCTGGATGTCAGCAGCGCGCTACGCGACTACGGCCAGCACATGGCCGAGCAATTGGCCGGCATCAGTGGCTACATCTTTATGCAGAAGTCGCCGTCCTGCGGGCTGCACCGGGTCAAGGTGTATCAGGCCAATGGCCTGCCCGCCGCCGGTGGCGGTCGCGGCCTGTATGCGGCGGCGTTTTGCGCGGCCCATCCGGACTTGCCGGTGGAAGAGGAAGGCCGCCTGAATGATCCGGTGCTGCGGGAAAACTTCCTCACCCGCGTGTTCGCCTACGCCGACTGGCAGCAGCTGCTGCAGCGCGGCCTGAGCCGCCATCGCCTGACCCATTTCCACGCCCGCTACAAATACCTGCTGCTGGCCACCCACCCGGAACAGTACCGCGCCCTCGGGCAACTGCTCGGCGGCCTGAACAAACACAACCTGCATGACCTCGCGCCGCGCTATTTCAGCGCG
Organism: Pseudomonas sp. TE3786; assembly: GCF_054057335.1. NCBI lineage: Bacteria > Pseudomonadati > Pseudomonadota > Gammaproteobacteria > Pseudomonadales > Pseudomonadaceae > Pseudomonas > Pseudomonas sp. TE3786. Next base: position 117,900 of record NZ_JBSRZF010000012.1, on the reverse strand, counting down.
CTGATGGAGGCGCTGCAGAAATGCGCCACCCGCGGCACCCACAGCAATGTGCTGCAGCACATCAGCGGCTACCTCAAGGAAACCCTGAGTAGCGAGGAAAAGGCCGAAATGCAGCAACTGATCGAGCAGTACCGCCGCGGCTATGTGCCGCTGGTGGTACCGCTGACCCTACTCAAACACCACTTTCTACTCCACCCGGATCGCTACATCGCCGAGCAGGTGTACCTGCAGCCGCATCCGGCAAACCTCAGCCTGCGCAATGCGCTCTGACTCGGAAACTGAAAAAACACCATGAACAAACACGCACTCAACAACGACGAGCCCGAAGACAGCAGCGATGAAGAACTGCAGGCCGCGCTCGCCAACAACCTGCTGCCGATCCGCGAAGTGTCGCGCATCACCGGGGTCAACCCGGTCACCCTGCGCGCCTGGGAGCGCCGTTACGGCCTGATCGTGCCGCAGCGCACGGCCAAGGGGCATCGCCTGTATACCCAGGAACATATCGCCCGTGTCCAGGCAATCCTCACCTGGCTCAACCGCGGCGTGGCGGTCAGCCAGGTCAAGGCGCTGCTGAAAACCGCCGCCCTGCCCAATGCCCATGTCGACAGCGACGGCTGGCAAAACGCCCGCGCTGCCCTGCTGAGTGCCATCAGTGAACAAGCCGAGCGGCGCCTGGACGATGCGTTCAAACGCGTCGAGCAGCTGTACCCGCCGAAACTGCTGTGCGAGCAGCTTCTTCTGCCCTTGCTGGCGGAGCTGGAACAACGCTGGCAGGGCCAGTTCGGTGCCCGGTTGGAACAGGTATTTTTCTACTCCTGGCTGCGCAGCAAACTGGGCGCGCGGATCTACCACAACAACCGCCAGCTGGGCGGTGCGCCGCTGCTGCTGGTCAACCTCTCCGACCTGCCGATGGAGCCGGCGCTATGGCTATCGGCCTGGCTGCTGAGCAGCGCCGACTGCGCAGTCGAGGTATTCGACTGGCCGCTGCCGCCGCTGGAACTGGCCCTGGCCATCGAGCACATCAAGCCACGCGCCACCCTGCTGTATTCCGGCCAGGCGCTGGTCAGTGCCCAGTTACCCAAGCTGCTGGCCGACAGCAGCTGCCCGCGCCTGTTGGTCGGGCCGACGGTGCGTATTCATCAGGCCGACCTGCTCGCCCTGCAAACCCAACTCAATGGCCTGCACCTGGCCGATGATCCGCTGCTGGCTCTGCAAACCCTGCAGCAACTCGACCTGCTCGGCCCGCAAAAAGGCAAAGCGTAATGCGCCAGCTGATGTGGTTTCGCAGCGACCTGCGGGTGCAGGACAACAGTGCCCTCGCCGCCGCCATGCAGGCCGGGCCGAGCATTGCAGTGTTTCTGCTCAGCCCCGGGCAATGGCAGCAGCATGACGATGCGCCATGCAAAGTGGATTTCTGGCTGCGCAATCTGCAGCACCTGAGCCAGGCCCTTGGGCAACTCGGCGTGCCCTTGCTGATCCGTCAGGCCGACACCTGGGCGCAAGCCCCACAAGTGATTGCGGCGCTATGCAACGAGTACGACATCGGCTGCGTGCAGGTCAACGAGGAATACGGGGTCAATGAAACCCGGCGCGACCATGCCGTGGCCGACCGTCTCGGCGAACAGGGCATTCATTGGCGCAGCCACCTCGATCAATTGCTGTTCCAGCCGGGCAGCGTGCTGACCAAGGCCGGCAACTACTTCCAGGTCTTCAGCCAGTTCCGCAAGGTCTGCTACAGCCGTCTGCACAGCGCACTGCCGCCGCTGGTGGCACTGCCCAAGCCACAGCAAGGGCTGGGAATCAACAGTGACGCGGTGCCCGAGACCGTCACCGGCTTTCCGCCGCCCAGCGACAGCCTGCGCCAGCTCTGGCCTGCCGGTGAAACCGAGGCCCATGAGCGCCTGGAAACCTTCGCTGACGAGCAGATCGGCTACTACCACGAGCAACGCGATCTGCCGGCCAAACCCGGCACCAGCCAGCTGTCCACCTACCTGGCCGCCGGTGTGCTATCGCCACGCCAATGCCTGCACCGCGCCCTGATGTGCAACCAGGGCGAGTTCGAAAGCGGCAACACCGGGGTGATCACCTGGATCAACGAGCTGCTCTGGCGCGAGTTCTACAAACATATCCTCGCCGGTTTTCCACGGGTGTCGCGCCACCGCGCCTTTCGCCAGGAAACCGAAGCCCTGCCCTGGCGCGCCGCGCCCCAGGAACTGGCGGCCTGGCAACAGGGCCGTACCGGCATTCCCTTGATTGATGCGGCCATCCTGCAACTGCTGGCCACCGGCTGGATGCACAACCGCCTGCGCATGGTAGTGGCCATGTTTCTGACCAAGAACCTGCTGATCGACTGGCGTGAAGGCGAGCGCTTTTTTATGCGTCACCTGATCGACGGCGACCTGGCCGCCAACAACGGCGGCTGGCAGTGGAGCGCCTCTACCGGTACCGACTCGGTGCCCTACTTCCGCATCTTCAACCCGGTCAGCCAGTCGCAGCGCTTCGACCCCCAGGGCCGCTTTATTCGCCACTGGCTGCCGCAGCTCAACGAGCTCAGCGACAAGGACGTGCACAACCCGGCGATCCGCAAAGGCGGCGACCTGTTCGCCAGCCTGGATTACCCGCCACCGATTGTCGATCTGAGCAGCAGCCGCGCCCGCGCCCTGAGCGCGTTCAAAGGGCTCGCTGAAACGCAGCTGCCGCCGCTGTTTGACGACGACAGCCAAGCCCCCTGGAGGAACTGACGTCATGAAATTCGAACAGCCAGACCCATCGAATGACGGCCAGGCACAACGCGAGTTTCTCCAGCGTTTTGCCACTGCCGTTGCCAGCCTCGACGCCAATAACCTGGAGCGCTTGAGCGAGCTGTACAGCGCGGACGTGCGCTTTGAAGACCCCCTGCATGAGATTCATGGCCTGGCGGCGTTAACCCGGTATTTCCACGAGCTGTACGCCAACGTCCAGGAGCTGCACTTTCAGTTTTACGGCTTCGACCAGCTCTACCCCGGTGCCGGCTACCTGCGCTGGAAAATGACTTACCGCCATCCACGTCTGAATGGCGGCCGGCAAATTGAGGTCGACGGCTGCTCGCATCTGCTGTGGCGCGACAAGGTCTATGCCCATCGCGATTACTTCGATGCCGGCGCCTTGCTGTATGAACACCTGCCGCTGCTGGGACGGCTGATCCGCTGGCTCAAAGGCCGCCTGGCATGAGCGGCGCACGGCGGGTCTGGCTGACCGGAGCCAGCAGCGGCATTGGCGCGGCCATGGCCGAGCAGCTGCTGGCCGCCGGCACCCGTCTGGTGCTCAGCGCACGGCGGGGCGAGCCGTTGCAGGCGCTGGCCGCGCGGTATCCGGAGCAGGTGCTGGTATTGCCGGGGGACCTCGCCGACGCCGCGCAGGTGCATGCAATAGGCGAACAGATTGCCCAGCAGTGGGGAGCGCTGGACGGCGTGATCCTGAACGCCGGCACCTGTGAATATATCGACGCCCAGCATTTCGAGGCGGCGATGGTGGAGCGGGTAATGCGCGCCAATCTGCTCTCTGCCGCCTACTGCATCGAAGCCGCGTTGCCGCTGCTACGCATTGGCCGTGAACCGCATCTGGTGGCCGTTGCCAGCTCGGTTACCTACCTGCCGCTGCCGCGTGCCGAAGCCTATGGCGCATCCAAAGCCGCGCTGCGCTACCTGCTGCAGTCGCTGCGTATCGACCTCGCCGCCGAAGGTATCGATGTCACCCTGGTCAGCCCCGGTTTTGTCGATACGCCGCTGACCCAACGCAATGACTTTCCGATGCCGATGCGCTGGTCGGCGCAACAAGCCGCTGCCCATATCGTTCGGCGGCTGGACAAACGCCCCTATGAGATCGCCTTTCCCGGCGTATTTATCGCCTGTCTTAAATGGCTCGCCTGTCTGCCCACCGGCCTGCAACTGGCGCTCGGCAAACGCATGGCGCGCAGCGCCACGAACGCTTCACCCCCCAGCAAGGACGCAGCATGAAAATTGCCATTATCGGCAGTGGTATTTCCGGGCTGACCACCGCTTACCTGCTGAACCGCCAACACGATATCCAGGTCTTCGAAGCCAGTGACTGGATCGGTGGCCACACCCATACCGTGGATGTGCAGGTGAACGGCCGCGACTATGGGATAGACACCGGTTTTATCGTGTTCAACGACTGGACCTACCCAAACTTTATCCGCCTGCTGGGACAGTTGAAGGTCGGCTTTCAGGCCACCGAAATGAGCTTTTCGGTGCGCGACCCGGGCACTGGCGTGGAGTACAACGGCAACACCCTCAACAGCCTGTTCGCTCAGCGGCGCAACCTGCTGTCGCCGGCGTTCTGGGGCATGCTCCGGGATATCCTGCGCTTCAACCGCGAAGCCCTGGAAGATTTGCACAGCCAGCGTATCGGTGCCGGCACCACGCTGGGTGCCTACCTGCAAGCCCGTGGTTATCGCCAACGTTTTATCGACCACTACATAGTGCCGATGGGTGCCGCCATCTGGTCGATGTCGCTGGGGGAAATGCTTAATTTCCCGCTGCAATTCTTTGTGCAGTTCTTCAGCAACCACGGCCTGCTGTCGGTCAACAACCGGCCCCAGTGGCATGTGGTCAGCGGGGGCTCGCGCAGCTATGTAGAGCCGCTCTGTGCATCGTTTCGCCAGCACATTCGCCTCAACTGCCCGGTGCACAAGGTCGATCGCGACATGCTGGGGGTAACCCTGCACAGCGCCCAGGGCAGCGAGCGTTTCGACAAGGTGGTATTCGCCTGCCATAGCGACCAGGCGTTGCGCTTGCTCGACCGCCCCACTGCTGCCGAGCAGAGCATTCTTGGCGCGCTGCCGTACGCCGATAACGAGGTGGTGCTGCACACCGATACCCGCCTGCTACCCGAGCGACGCCTGGCCTGGGCCAGCTGGAACTATCGCCTGGATGGCGATCGCCAGCGCTCGGCGGCGGTGACCTACAACATGAATATTCTGCAGGGCATTCACAGCGACACCACCTTCTGCGTCAGCCTCAATCAGAGCGCCGCCATCGACCCGGCCAAGGTGCTCTCGCGTCATAGCTATGCCCATCCGCAATACAGCCTCGCCGGCATGGCCGCACAAGCGCGCTGGCACGAGCTGCTCGGCGTGCAACACAGCTATTACTGCGGTGCCTACTGGGCCAACGGTTTTCACGAAGACGGCGTGGTCAGTGCCCTGCGGGTGGCCAAGGCGTTCGGCGAGGAGCTCGGATGAACAGCGCCCTCTACAGCGGCTGGGTGCAGCACCGGCGCTTCAGCCCACGCGCCCATGCCTTTCGTTACCGCATGGGCTTGCTGTTTCTCGATCTCGACGAGCAGGAACAGGTGCTAGCCCTTTCGCCCCTGGCCGGGCGCGGACGCTGGTCGCCCTTCGCCTTTCGTGAACAGGATTTTCTGCCGGCCTTTACCGGTGCCGGAATACGCCTTGGCGATGCGGTACGGCAGATCGTCAGCGAAGCCCTGGGCCAGCCGCTGCTGGGCAAAATCTGCCTGCTGGCGCAGCCCCGGAGCTGGGGCCTGGCATTCAATCCGGCGAGCTTTTTCTACTGCTACGACAGCGTCGGCCAGCTGCAAGCAGTGCTCTGCGAGGTCAGCAATACGCCGTGGCAGGAGCGCTATCACTATGTGCTGCCCTGCCCGGACGGCGAACCCGGCCCCTATCAGGTGCGAGTGCGCAAGGCTTTCCATGTCTCGCCGTTTCTGCCCCTCGATCTGGAATACCGCATGCGCTTCAGCCAACCCGCGGCGCGCCTGGGCGTGCATATGGCCGACTGGCAGGGCGAACTCAAGCTGTTTGACGCCAGCCTGAGCCTTGAGCGCCGCGAGCTGTCGCGCGCCAGCCTGCACCGCTACCTGCTGAGTTTCCCCTGGATGACTGGCAAAACCCTGCTGGCCATCTATTGGCAGGCCCTGCGCCTGTTGCTCAAACGCATTCCGTTGTTTTCCCACCAGGCGGCCGAAGGCGCGTTGCGCGTGGCCAGCCTCGACCGCCCGCTCGCCAGCCAGGAACACCGCCATGAAAAGCCCTAGCCTCAGCAGCAAAACCTTTACCCGCAGCGGCAACGGCATCTCTGCCAACCTGCTGCGCCGCGCCGTGCTGCGCCTACTGGGGCAGTTGCGCCATGGCCAGCTGAGCATCGTCGAAAACGGCGAATGCCGGGTGTTCGGCCAACCCGGCGCGGCCCTGCAAGCGGAGATCCAGGTGCTCGATCCGGCCGTCTGGGCACTGGTGGCCAGCAATGGCTCGATCGGCTCCGGCGAGGCCTATATCCACGGCTACTGGAGCAGCCCGGACCTGACGGCGGTGGTGCGCGTGTTCGTCTGCAACCTCGACCTGCTCGACGCCATGGAGCGCGGCCTGGCGCGACTGGGCCGGCCGCTGATCGCCGGCCTGCACTGGCTGAACCGCAATACCCGTCAAGGCTCGCAGAAGAACATCGCCGCCCACTACGACCTCGGCAACCAGCTGTTCGAGCAGTTTCTCGACCCCACCATGATGTACTCGGCGGCCATGTTCCAGGGTGCCAATGACAGCCTGGAAAAGGCACAGTTGAACAAGCTTGAGCGCATCTGCCAGAAGCTCGCGCTGAAACCCAGCGACCATTTGCTGGAGATCGGCACCGGCTGGGGCAGCATGGCCATCTATGCGGCGGTGCACTATGGCTGCCGGGTGACGACCACCACCTTGTCCCGTGAGCAGTACGCCTACACCCAGCAACGGATCGCCGCCCAGGGCCTGCAAGAGCGCATCACCCTGCTGCTGCAGGACTACCGTGACCTGGAAGGCCAGTTCGACAAGCTGGTTTCCATCGAGATGATCGAAGCGGTCGGCCACAGCTTTCTGCCCACCTACTTCAAACAGTGCGCGCACCTGCTCAAGGACGATGGCCTGATGCTGCTGCAGGCCATCACCATTCGCGACCAGCGTTACGAACAGGCCAAGCGCAGTGTCGATTTCATTCAGCGCTATATCTTCCCCGGCGGTGCCCTGCCCTCGCTGAGCCAGATGCTCAGGGTGGTCACCGCGGATACCGATATGAACCTGGTGCATATGGAAGACTTCGGCCAGCACTACGCGCGCACCCTGCGCATCTGGCACGACAACCTGCGCAACGCCCGCCATACCCTGCATGAGCACGGCTACGACGATTATTTTTTCCGCCTCTGGGAGTTTTACCTGTGCTACTGCGAGGGCGGTTTTATCGAGCGCACCATCGGCACCGCACAGCTGTTGCTGGCCAAACCGGCGGCACAGACCGCGCCGCTGCTAGGGCGCTTTGATGCTTAGCAACCTGGCGAACGCCGGGCTGTTTCAGCTCGCCTGGTTCGCCGGCATTTTCAGCCCGCAACAGCCGGTCTTGTTGCTGGTACCACTGCTGGTGGTGGGCGTTCATCTGCTGTGGCTCGGCCGCGGCGAACTGCCGCTGCTGCTGGTTATCACCTTGCTGGGCACGCTGATCGACAGCCTGCTGATGCACGCCGGGCTGTTCGAATTCGCCCAGTCACGCTGGCTGATTCCATTCTGGCTGGTGCTGATGTGGACGCTGCTGGCCACCACCCTGCGCCACTGTCTGGCCTGGACCGCACGGCCCTGGTGGCTGGCCAGCGTGCTCGGTGCCGCCACTGCGCCGCTGTCGTATTACGCCGGCGCACGCCTGGCTGGGGTCGGTTTGCCCTTTGGCCTGTGGCCAAGCCTGGCGATTCTGGCGGTGCTGTGGGCGCTGCTGTTTCCGCTGCTGCACCGCCTGGCGCTACGCATGCAACCGGTCGAAATGCCGCCAACCGGCCGGCGCAGTCTGTAGACTGTCGCCCCCATGAGCGCCCTGCCCCCCATTCCCCTGGTCACCCTTGAGCCAACCCCTGTGGTTGCCTGCTCCAATTGCGCGGCCTGCTGCTGCCAACTGGAAGTGCTGCTGCTCACCGACACCGGGGTGCCCGAGCGCTATATCGATACCGATGAATGGGGCGGCGAAGTGATGGCGCGCCTGGACGATGGCTGGTGCATCGCCCTGGACCGCGACACCATGCGTTGTACCATCTACGAAAACCGCCCCTGGGTATGCCGGATCTTTGAAGAAGGCTCACCGGAATGCCTGGAAGAGCGTGAGCAGCTGACCACCATCTATCGCTAAGGGATTAGGAATGACGTTGCACAGCATCGAACGCATTTATCCAAAGGACCTGGACCCGCAAAACCCCGACGATCTGGCCACCCTGGCCATCCATATGCAGCGCTATGAATTCGCCTCGGGCCTGCTCAGTGGCTCGCGGGTTTTGGATATGGCTTGCGGTTGCGGTTACGGCACGGCGCTACTGGCGCAACAGAACCCGGACAAAACCGTGACAGGCGTGGATATCGACCCCGACGCCATCGCCTATGCCCAGGCGCATTACCAGCTGGCCAACCTCCGCTACGTGTGCGCCAACGCCGAAACCTTTGCCAGCGAGCACGGCTTCGACACCATCGTCAGCCTGGAAACCATCGAACACCTGCCCAGCCCCAGCCGCCTGGTGACCAACTACAGCAAGCTGCTGGCCAGCGGCGGTCAGGTGATCGCCTCGGTGCCGATCACCCCGACCCTGGACGGCAACCCCCACCATCTGCACGACTTCAGCAAAGCCTCGTTCGCCAGACTGTTCCGCAGCCAGGGTCTGCGCGCAGCGGCGCAGTTCGAGCAGATCCAGTGGTGGCAGTTCAAAGGGCTGTTCAGCAAAAAAGCCGACCACCAGAAACAACACCGCTCCGAAGGCGTCGGCAATGCGGTGCTGCAGTACTACCGCCAGCACCCCTTCTACCTGCTCGCGCGCCTCGGCTCGATGCTGCGCTATGGCTTCAGCAACCGTTACCTCACCTGCCAATTCAAGGCGCAGTAGCCCGTAGGTTGGGTTGAGCCAACGGCCAAACCCGACAAAGCGGAACATGCGCCGATAAAAAAGCCCCGCATTTAGCGGGGCTTTTTGTGCAAGCAAGGCTTACAGATAGAACGCCTTCAGCGGCGGGAAGCCGTTGAATTCCACCGCGCTGTAGCTGGTGGTGTAGGCACCGGTGGATAGCCAGTACAGGCGGTCACCGATGGCCAGGTTCAGCGGCAGGCCGTACTTGTAGTTCTCGTACATGATGTCGGCGCTGTCGCAAGTCGGGCCGGCGATGACCACTTCTTCCACTTCGCCTTTCTTCTCGGTCCAGATCGGGAACTTGATGGATTCGTCCATGGTTTCGATCAGGCCAGAGAACTTGCCCACGTCCACATACACCCAACGCTCGACGGCGGTACGCGACTTGCGCGCCACCAGCACCACTTCGCTGACCAGGATGCCGGCGTTGGCGATCAGCGAGCGGCCCGGCTCCAGAATGATTTCCGGCAGGTCATCGCCGAAGTCTTCCTTGAGGAAGCGGATGATCTCTTCGGCGTAGGTTTCCAGGCTGTTGGTACGGGTGATGTAGTTGGCCGGGAAGCCGCCACCCATGTTGATCAGTTTCAGCTCGATGCCGTCTTCTTCTTTCAGACGCTCGAAAATCACTTTGACCTTGGCAATCGCCGCGTCCCATACCGAGATATCGCGCTGCTGCGAGCCAACGTGGAAGGACAGGCCATAGGGCACCAGGCCCAGGTCACGGGCGAGGATCAGCAGGTCCATGGCCATGTCGGTCTGGCAGCCGAATTTGCGCGACAAAGGCCAGTCGGCAGTGGTCGAGCCTTCGGTGAGGATGCGCACATAGACTTTCGAACCCGGGGCGGCCTTGGCGATATTGCGCAGGTCGGCTTCCGAGTCGGTGGCGTACAGGCGCACACCTTTTTCGTAGAAGTAACGGATGTCTTTGGATTTCTTGATGGTGTTGCCGTAGCTGATGCGCTCCGGGCCGACACCGGCGGACATGACCTTGTCCAGTTCGTAGATCGAGGCGATGTCGAAGTTCGAGCCTTTGTCGCGCAGCAGTTCGATGATCTCGATGGCCGGGTTGGCCTTGACTGCGTAATACACCTTGGCGAATTCGAAACCGGCGCGCAGGTCATCGTAGGCCTGGCTGATGATGCTGGTGTCGATGACCACGAACGGCGTTTCTTGCTGATCGGCGAACTCTTTCATTTTCTGAAAGGTTGCGCGCGGGTAGTAGTCTTCCACCTGAATCGACATGCGAGGGACTCCATGGGCAAAACAAACAAAGGTAGTTAGGGGTGGCTTTGTGACAAAGCCGCGAACGTCGAATCCGTTTCCCCACTTTGGTTCGCCTACTTCCCAAGGCTTGTCGCCGAGTATCGAAATCGATCTCTCGTCGTCAGTACTTGAGCCGCATGGATCGTTTCCAGCATGGACGTTCGGGCGCGAACTTTAGGAGCATGTGGGGGCAAGATCAATCAAAAAATGTCGCAGTTTTGCACCGCTTTGCCGCTTCGTTTTGGATAACAAACAAAACGTCCAAAATGCTGCACAAACCCTTGCCATTCAAGGCTTCCAGCGCAGGGACAGGGATAAGTCTGCGGACCTTTTTTGACAGACCGACTATCACTGGCAGGGTTCCTTCGGACTGACCTGCGGGCCCCGTGCGATGCCACTGCCCCGCGACAAGCCGCTGGGCAGCCGGGCAAGGCGTCCGCCGCCCCAAACGCGACGGGCATCCTGTATACTTCGCGGCCAATTTCCAGCTCCACGACCAGGTTCTCGCATGACCACTCAGGCCGCCGAAGTCGCGAAACGCCGCACGTTCGCGATCATTTCCCACCCCGACGCCGGTAAAACCACCATCACCGAGAAGCTTCTGCTGATGGGCAAGGCCATTGCCATCGCGGGTACGGTGAAGTCGCGCAAATCTGACCGCCATGCGACGTCCGACTGGATGGAAATGGAGAAGCAGCGCGGTATCTCCATCACTACCTCGGTGATGCAGTTCCCCTACCGCGAGCACATGATCAACCTGCTCGACACCCCCGGCCACGAAGACTTCTCCGAAGATACCTACCGCACCCTGACCGCGGTGGACTCGGCGCTGATGGTGCTCGACGGCGGTAAGGGCGTTGAGCCACGCACCATTGCCCTGATGGACGTGTGCCGCCTGCGCGACACGCCCATCGTCAGCTTTATCAACAAGCTCGACCGCGACATTCGCGATCCGATTGAACTGCTCGACGAGATCGAAGCGGTGCTGAAGATCAAGGCCGCGCCAATCACCTGGCCAATCGGTTGCTACCGCGACTTCAAAGGCGTGTACCACCTGGCGGACGACTACATCATTGTCTACACCGCCGGCCACGGCCATGAACGCACCGAAGTGAAGATCATCGAGAAGCTCGACTCCGATGAAGCCCGCGCCCACCTGGGTGACGAGTACCAGCGCTTTGTCGATCAGCTCGAACTGGTACAAGGTGCCTGCCACGAGTTCGACCAGCAGGAATTCCTCGACGGCAAACTGACCCCGGTGTTCTTCGGTACGGCGCTCGGCAACTTCGGCGTCGACCATGTTCTGGACGCGGTCGTCAACTGGGCTCCCCAGCCGCTGGCCCGGGTTGCCAACGAGCGCACCGTGGAACCGGAAGAAGAGAAATTCACCGGCTTCGTGTTCAAGATTCAAGCGAACATGGACCCCAAGCACCGCGACCGGATTGCCTTTATGCGCATCTGCTCGGGCAAGTACGAGAAGGGCATGAAAATGCGCCACGTACGCCTGGGCAAGGAAGTGCGGATCGGCGACGCGCTGACCTTCTTCTCCTCCGAGCGTGAGCAGCTGGAAGAAGCCTTTGCCGGCGACATCATTGGTTTGCACAACCACGGCACCATCCAGATCGGCGACACCTTCACCGAAAGCGAAAACCTCGGCTTTACCGGTATTCCGCACTTCGCCCCGGAACTGTTTCGCCGCGTACGCCTGAAAGACCCGCTGAAATCCAAGCAACTGCGCCAAGGCCTGCAAGAGCTGGCCGAAGAAGGTGCCACCCAGGTGTTCTTCCCCGAGCGCAGCAACGACATCATCCTCGGCGCCGTCGGTGTGCTGCAGTTTGACGTGGTCGCCAGCCGGTTGAAGGGCGAATACAAGGTGGAATGCCAGTACGAGCCGATTACCGTGTGGTCGGCGCGCTGGATCGACAGCAGCGATAAGAAGAAGCTCGAAGAGTTCAAGGTCAAGGCTGTGGAAAACCTCGCCATCGACGGCGGTGGCCACCTCACCTACCTGGCCCCGACCCGGGTGAACCTGAGCCTGATGGAAGAGCGCTGGCCGGACATCAAATTCCGCGCCACCCGCGAGCACCACTGATACGCCAACAGGCTCCGGGTTTATCCCGCCCGGAGCCTGGCGTCTCGCCTCCCCGGCAGCGCCTCTTGTCTGCTTACGCCGGCAGTGCCTGCACCCCTTGCACCTGATTCCGCCCGCCCTGCTTCGCCGCATATAACGCGCGATCTGCAGCGCTGAGCAGCGCCTGTACATCGAGGGGCCGTTCGGCATTGTTGCAGGCCACGCCAATGCTCACGGTCAGTTTCACCTGCTCCTCGCCAGCTTCCAGAAGAATGCCGCCCACCGCCAGACGGATCTGCTCGGCTAGTTCATGGGCATCTTTAGGGTTGCTGTCGCGCAGCAACACCACGAACTCTTCACCGCCATAGCGCGCGGCCAGATCGGCGCTGCGCCGGGTTGCCTGCTTCAGCACCTGGGCTACGGCGCTGATGCAGGTGTCGCCGAAGGGGTGGCCGTAGGTGTCGTTGACCCGTTTGAAGTGGTCGATGTCGATCATCAACACCGCCAGCGCCGGGTCGTTCAGGTGCGCCAGCTGCTGGTCGCAGTAACGACGGTTGGCCAGCTGGGTCAGCGCGTCGGTGTGGCTGATGCGGGTCAGCTCGCCGTTGGCTTCCTCTAGGTCCTGCTTGGCGCGTTGCAGGGCGGAGGTGCGCTCCTGTACCCGCAGCTCCAGCTCTTCGTTGGTGCGGCGTTGCACTTCAAGGATCTGCTGCTGGGTGGCCAGCGCCTGCTCACGAGCCTCCAGCAGGCTGTGCTGGGCCTCCAGCCGCGCGGCGCGCTCGCGATTGAGGCGGTCGGCCAGGGCGATGGACAGCAAAATGAACTCGACGAAAAAGCCCAGGGTCTGCATCCGCAGGGTGACCTGATTGATCGGCAGCAGCCCTTCCAGCGCGGCCACATGCACAAAGGTGCAGACGATCAGAAAGCTCCAGGCCAGGATAAACAGCGGTGCCGAGGAATTGCCGCGTCGCCAGGCGGAAATCGCCACCACCAGCGCCAGAATGCATGAAGCCAGCGCCACTTGGTTGATGCCGATCCAATACACCCAGTCCGGCTGCACCAGGGTCAACAGCAGCGCCACCACCCAATACAGGGCCAGCAGATTGTTGGTCCATAGCGGCCAGCCGCCGAACCGCGGCAAGTGTAGAAAGGCGCGGATAAACATGGCGGCCGCGAAGAAGCTCCAGAACGCCGACAGCGCATAGATCTGCCGCGCCGGCTTGCCCAGCTCCGGCCACACATAGAGCGGGCCGATGCCGCTGATACTCAGCTCGTAGACGATTACCCCGAGCAGGTAGACGGTGTACCAGGCATAGCTAGGGTGCCGGGTGAACAGGTACAGGCTGGCGTTGTACAGCAGGATCGCCAGCATGGCGCCAAAGAACATGCCCAACAGCATGCGCAGGCTTTTCTCCTGGGCCTGGAACTGCGTGCTGCTGTAGATCTGCATGGGCAGCACCAGGTTTTCCTTGCTGCTTACGCGCATATACACCCAGGCTTCTTCGGCTTTCTCCAGGCTCAGGGGAAACACCAGTTGGCGCTCGGCTACCGGCCAACTGCTGAACGGCAGGTGATCGCCGGCCGACTGCGTGGTGCCCCAGCTGCGGCTTTGCGGGTAATACAGACGAACGTCGGCGCGGTCGAGGATCGGCCACTCGACCACCAGCAACCAGTCATTGATAGCGGCGATATTCAGCAGGTGCATGCGCACCCACACCGCTTGTTCCTGGTGGCCGAGGTTCAACGAGTCGGCATTGACCGCCTGCCAACCGCGCGAACGCTGGGCATCGACAAACTGCAGGGGCTGTTGGGGTAGTAGGTATTCAAGCTGTGGGCCGAGGCGCAGGGGCTCGCTGTCATCCTGCAATTGCACCAGCGCGGCCGAGCAGGAACAGGCTGCCAGCCAGCACAACAGTAGGGTTATGACTCGTGCGCATCGCCGCATTCTTCGCCCTTCGCCTGCCTGCCGGTCGATGGAGGTGACCGGCGCTCTGCACACAGGCTAGCAGGCGACTCAGTCACCGCCCACAGCGAAGTTGGGCAAGGTGTCGACCGGTTGCACGAAGTCGAAGGGAATCGATTCCAGCGCCAGGCCCATATTGCGTTGAATCACAAAGTGCAGGTGCGGGCCGCTGCTGTTGCCGGTGTTGCCGGAACGCGCCAGGGGCGTGCCGAGGGCGATGCGCTGGCCCTCATTAACCAGCACCGAACCGCGCATCAGGTGCAGGTAGACGCCCATGGTGCCATCGTCGTGCAGCACTCGGACAAAATTGCCCGACGGGTTGTTGCCGCGGCCGCTCTGATCGTTTTCTACCTTCACCACCGTGCCGGCACGGGCCGAGACAATGGGCGTGCCTTCGGGCATGGCAATATCGATGGCGTAGCGGCCCTTGGGGGTGAAATGGCTGTATTTGCCGTTGGCACCCTGGCTCTGGCGGAACGGGCCACCGACCCAGGGCAAGGGGTAGTCGTACTCCAGCGGCTGCAGGCGCGGATCGCCCAGAGCGGTGCGCAGTTTCGGCTTGTAGCGCATGGGTTGGGCGGGATCGCGCGGGGCCAGGGTGGCCAGGCGGATCTTGCTGCGCGGCGGCAGTACCCAGTGGATGGGTTTGTCTGGCATCCCCGACACGTTCACCGCGTTATTCACGCTGAGCTCCACTTCCACCGGGGCGTAGAGATCGTTGCGCACCAGCAGGGTTTCGCCGGCATCGTGCTTTTTGGTTTCCAGTTTCACCTGGGTATCCAGGCGTTCGACCATGCGATCACGGAACACAAAGACCTGCGCACCGGGCGCGGCTTTGTCGGTGTAGGTCACCACACCATTGGCATCGGTGTACTTGTAGATGGTCAAAGCCACCGCCGGATTGGCAGCGGCCAGCGTCAGACCACAGAGAAAGATAATGCGCCCTAGCATAACTGCATCGTTCTAATGGGTATCGAGCCAGCAAGACTAGCTCAGCGGGCCGCGCCAAGCGAGACGTGGGCCGCTGAGCTGTGAACAGGCTCGCGCCACTGGTCGGCCAGTGGCCATGACGATGCTGCCTCCACCCGCCGCCGCGAATTCGCACCGGCCGGCGATTCCCTTTACTCTGCGCTATGCCCAGCCCACGGCCCTGACCATGCACCTGACCGACACCCACACCCATCTGGACTTCCCCGACTTCGATAGCGATCGCAGCCAGGTGTTGGCCGCTGCGCAGGCAAAAGGGGTGACGCGAGCGGTGGTACTGGGGGTGTATCAGGACAACTGGCAGCGGGTGTGGGACCTGGTCAATCGCGAGCCCGGCCTATATGCCGCCCTGGGGCTGCACCCGGTTTATCTGCAGCAGCATCAACCCGAGCATCTGCAGCAGTTGCGGCAGTGGCTGGAGCGCCTGGCTGGTGCTGAAAAGCTCTGCGCCGTGGGCGAGTTCGGCCTGGATTACTACCTGGCGGAACTGGACCGCGAACGCCAGCAAAGCCTGTTCGAAGCGCAGTTGCAGCTGGCCGCCGAGTTCCAGCTGCCCGCCCTGCTACATGTGCGCCGCAGCCATGCCCAGGTGATCGCCACCCTGAAGCGCTTCAAGCTGCAACGCGGCGGGATTATCCACGCCTTTGCCGGCAGCTATGAGGAGGCCCGCGAGTACCTCAAATTGGGTTTCAAGCTCGGCCTGGGCGGCGCGGCGACCTGGCCGCAGGCCCTGCGTCTGCGCAAGGTGGTGGCGCAGTTGCCGCTGGAGGCCATGGTGCTGGAAACCGATGCGCCGGATATGGCCCCGGCGATGTACCCCAACCAACGCAACAGCCCCGAGTACCTAGCGGCGATCTGCGCCGCGCTGGCGCAGTTGCGTGGGGTGAGCCCGGAAGCGCTGGCCGAGGCCACTACGGCCAATGCCTGGGCCTTGTTTGGCTGGCGTCAGGCATAAAAAAAGCGCCGACGAAGGCGCTTTTCTCACAACGACTGCTTACACCCGGAAGGCGCTGATCAGCTGTTTCAGATGAGCCACTTCACCGGATAGCTCGCGGCTGGCCTGCTCGGTCTGACTCGCGCCTTTAGCCGTACGCTCACCGGCCAGGTTGATCTCGACAATGTTCTGATCGATATCGTGGGCCACCGCCGTTTGCTGCTCGGCAGCGGCGGCGATTTGCTGGTTCTGGTCGACGATCATGCCTACCGCGCCGAGGATATTTTCCAGGGCGACCTGCACCTTGCCCGACTCGGCCACCGTGTTGTCGGCCATGCTGTGGCTGCTGTGCATGGTTTTCACCGCAGCGCCCACACCGCCTTGCAGCTTGGCGATCATCTTCTCGATTTCTTCAGTGGACTGCTGGGTGCGCTTGGCCAGATTGCGCACCTCGTCGGCCACCACGGCAAAACCACGACCCTGCTCACCGGCACGCGCCGCTTCGATGGCGGCGTTGAGCGCGAGGAGGTTGGTCTGTTCGGCAATGCCCTTGATCACGTCCAGCACCTGGCTGATCGAGGCACTGTCGCTGGCCAACTGGTTGATCACGTTGACCGACTGTTCGATCTCATCGGCCAGACGCTGGATACTGCCCACCTGCAATTCCACCAGGGCGCGGCCGCTAACGGTTTCGTGGTTGACGCTCTGTGCGCTGTCCACCGCAGCGGCGGCGCTGCGGGCCACTTCCTGAGCGGTGGCGGACATCTGGTTCATTGCGGTCGCCACTTGCTCGATCTGACTGCGCTGCCCGGCAACCGCCTGGTTGCTCTGCGCGGAAACGTCTTCCACGCGATCTGCCTGATGGCCGACGGCGCTGACGGTATGGCCGACGCGCTCGATCAGGTGGTGAATCTTCTGCACCGTGCCGTTGAACACCTCACCCAACTCGCCCAGTTCGTCGCGGCTTTGCGCGTGGAAGCTGACGGTCATATCGCCGGCGGCCACCTGATCCATGACCTTGCCGAGGCTTTTCAGAGTAGTACGGGTGGAGACGTAGAAGCCGCCATACAGGTAGCCGATCAGGATAAACACCACCAACAGCGCCACCACCAGCATGACCATCTGCGCTTGTTTCTGCGCCAGACGTTTTTGCAGCTGCTGCTTGAGGAACACCAGCGCGGCGTCGTTCAGTTGGTAGGTTTTTGCCATCGACGCCGACACGCTGTCGTAAAACTGCTGCCAGGGCTCGTCGAGGGAGTCAGCCATTACCACCTGATCTTCGAACAGTGTGCTGCTGTCTTTCAGGGTGGCGCGGCTGGCGTCGGCCAGGCCTTTCAGCGCCTCTTGTGCCGCTGGGCTGCCATCGAGGGCATCGTTGATGGTCAGGCCGTATTCGGCGTGCAGTTTTTCCAGAAGCAACAGCAGCTCATCGAACTTGCCGCTGGCCGAGGAGTTGAGAAAGCCTTGCGCCAGCGACGCCGAACCCAGCGAGCGGCCGGTGCTCAAGGCCGCGGTGACCGAGGTGGTGCCGTTGGTGACCAGTTCGATCATCTGCCGCACGGTGGTCTGGCCGTCCTGGCTGAGGCCGGCCTGGTTGGCGATGATCTTGATCAGCACCTGCATATTGCCCTGTAGCTTTTCGATCATCGGTGCCTTGCTTTGCAGCGAGGACTCCGCGTCGGCGGCCTTCAGGGCTTTATCCAGTTCATCGCGTTTGCTGACGAACAGTTCCACCTGATCGGCGTCAGTGACCACCGGCTCCAGCTTGAGCAGATCGGCCTCGATACGTTTGCTCAGGGCACCGATACGCGCTTCGAGATCCCCTGCCTTGCCGGACTGGCCGACGGCAGCGTTGATCTCGACCATGTCATTGAGATTTTCCAGATCGCCACGCAGCTTGAGGCTGGCGCTCATCAGGTCGAGGCTTTGTAGCTCGGCGCGGGTGCCGACGAACTCGTTGTAGGAGTCCTGCACCAGATAGAAGTTGGTAACCAGCATTGGCAAAAAGAAGAGGACGCTGATTAGGCTGAACTTCATACCAAAACTAAGGCGATTCATCAGCGCGATGGCCGGATACAGCACGGTCTTCACAAGACGTCTCCTGTTCACATTATTGTTATGGATCGTCACAGGGCAGAGCGGCGAACGTGGCGGGGGTCAACCGCTTTATCCCTGCCGCCCTTGTGCGTCGCTGGGCGACGGCAACGGGCAAATCGAGCGTGAAACACATCACAGATTGCCGGGCACGGCATTCTGTATACCCGATATCGGCAAGCACCTTTGTAACTTAAGGTTAAGCAAGCGTCCATAAGCGCGGCGGGCCATTGATCAGGGTGATGGCACTTCACACCCAGGCCCTGCGCGGGGCCCGTCAGCTCGGGCCTTGTAGCCCGACCGACGGTGACCTCAAGGGGTCAGAACAACAGGGTCCAGACGGCAAAACCGGCGTACCAGAACACCCCGGCGCGGACCAGCAATTGCCACAGGCCATCGAGGCTGGAAACACCGCTTTCCCCCAAGGCGGGGGTGGTGAATTCTTCCGCCGCGCGACCGCTGCTGGCGATCAATTGGGCAGCAGCAATATTCCAGTTCAGCAGCTCATGGAGCAGCACCCGACTGACCGCAACAAAGCTGCCGACCAGAGCGAAGCTGCCCGCCAGCAAGCGCACCGGCAGCCAGTCGAAGGCGTGCCGCCATTGTCCGGCGCGGGTACGCAGGGCGGGGTCCTGGGCATGCTCGACGGTCAGCGCCAGCAGGCGATATGCCAGAGCGGCCAAGGGCCCGAGCAAGGCGTACCAGAAGATCACGGCAAAAAAGCTTTGATAGCCCTGCCACAGCAGATAGCCCTGAGCCTGTTGCAGCAGGCTGTCGGGATCAGCCGCCTCAACCCCCAGATCGCGCTGCGCCACCAGATAGGCGGCCTCCAGATCTTCACGTCGCCAGGCGTCGCGGAACGGCCCCAAGGCCACCAGCGGATCACCCCGGCCCAGGCTGTAGACCAACACCCACAGGTGCACCGGCAGCGCCAGCCAACCATGCACCGGCACACCCAGCACCGCCAGCAACAACGCCAGCGCCAGCAAGGGCAACAGCACCAGCGCCGCCAGCTGCAGCCAGGGATTATCGCGAAATGCACTTTGCCGCTCGACCCAGGCCAGCAGCCGTAGCCAGGTGCCGTCTTGCTGGATTCTGGTGCGCCAGGACGAGAACTTCTCGACCCACAGCACCAAGAGCAGCGCTAGAAAACTCATTGCTTCACTCCTTTTGCGGGCAGCTCGTGCCCTATCAATCCTTGATCGGCCAGCCCGGCGTGGAAGCGGGGCCAGTCAAAATGTTCACCCGGGTCGGTCTTGCGCCCCGGCGCGATATCGCTGTGGCCGCGGATACGTTGTCCGGTGATCGCTGGATAGGCCCGGCACAACTGGCCGCTCAACTGCGCCAGCACGGCGTATTGCCTATCGGTAAAGGGCTGGTCGTCCGTCCCTTCTAACTCAATTCCGAGGGAGAAATCATTACAGTTGTCCCGCCCCTCGAACATCGACACCCCGGCATGCCAGGCACGGTCGAGGCAGGAAACGAACTGGATCAGCGTGCCATCGCGCTCGATCAGAAAGTGCGCCGACACCCGCAGCTCGGCGATTGCCGCAAAGTACGGATGCTCTTCAGCGCACAGGCTGTTCTGAAACAGCTCCAACACTTTGCCGGTACCGAACTGCCCAGGCGGCAGGCTGATGTTGTGAATCACCAACAGGGAAATTTCCCCGCTCGGGCGGGCATTGAAGTTGGGCGACGGGCAGTGGCGAATGCCAGTGCACCAGCCGCTCTGGGGATCCAGCTGCATAAAAGCTCCTTGGCGTGCCGACCACTCTAGAGCAGCCTGCTCCGCGGGCCAACCCTGAAAACGACAACGCCCGGCAAAGGCCGGGCGCTGTGGATAACGGCTGCTGCAATCAGGCGTTTTTCAGCCGACGCAGGTTGCCGATCACCGACTCCAGGGCGCGGTCGAACAGCAGCGCATCGTCCAGCAGGCGGATGGCGTTGCGGCGAAATTCCACGGCCAGGCCCATGCGGGTTTTCTCCAGCACTTTCATACCGGTGCGGTTAACGAAGATGTACTTGCCGGTGGGCTTGATCACCGCCGCCAGCTTGCAGCGCAGCTTGTGTTCTTCGTCTTCCTGGAACTCGACCCAGCTGCCAACCACCAGGCTATCTACGCGGGCCAGGCCCTCGTCGTCATCCGGCAGCACCACTTCGGGCTCTTGCTCGCGGTTTTCACCAGGAGCCAGGAGGACGATTTCCTCAACCACTTCGATCATCGCCGGAACAGCGACCGCTTCGATTTCCTCTTCCGGCGGCAGCTCCAGCAAGGGCGCGTCGCCGTCCAGACCAGCAGCGATATCGGCGCTGGTCTCTTCAATGGTTTCCGGCAGCGGCCGTTTGAAACGCTGGAACGCCTGCACATGCAGGTTTTCCAGCTGACTGAAAAATTCGCTGGTGGAGAACGGATCGAACGCCGCGCTGGCCATACCTTCGCGCAAGGCCTTGAGCAAACCTGGCACCAACTCCAGCAGGCGCAGACGGGCTTCCGGATCTTCGTGCGGAGCCACGCTCCAGACCAGGTCGTCCATGGTGCTGAGGGCCGCTTCCCACTCCGGCGATTGCACGCCGTGCTTGAGGCAGGTGAGCATCATCACCTTGCTCCAGGCTTCCTGCAGGAGACGCACCACCACTTCCGGCAGAGTTTTGCCCAGCAGACGCTCGTTCAGCGCGTGCTCCACTTCGCGACGGGCCAGTTCGGCCTTGGCGCTGCCTTCTTCAGCGTCACGGGTACGCTGCTCCAGCAGTTCGCTACGGCGGCGCTCGTCGCCGGTAAAGGCGAGGAAATCGGCCAACAGCTCGGAGAAGATCGCCGGGTCGTCAACAAAGTCGTTGAGCAGGCGCTGCACCACACCTTCGATTTTCTGGTACAGGCTGTCGCGCTGGGCGTCATCCTGCTCCGCCCAGCCCAGGGCTGCAGCGGCAATTTCGTTGAGCAGACGGCGCGCCGGATGGCTGCCGCGGCTGAAAAAGGTCTTGTCCAGCACCGCCACTTTCAACATCGGAATCTGCAAACGGCCGATCAGGGCCTTGAGCGAATCCGACAGGGTGCGGTCGTCGAGAATGAACTCGAACAGCATCGACACCAGATTGATCACATCTTCATCAACCTCACCGACCACCCGCGACTTGCCGCTCTTGGCGCTGGCGCGCACCAACAGTTGCTCGAGCTGGTTGCGTAGGTCGAAGTCGTCCTGCACGGCGGTAGTGAAGGCTGGGCGCTGCTGCATATGGGAGAGCAGGCGCATCAGGTCATTACTGGAAATCGGCAGAGCGTCGGCAGGCGCTTCGCGGCGCGGTACGCCGCTGCCACGCACTTGCGACAACAGCTCCTGCAACACGCCAAACACTTCCTGCACGCCTTCGTCGACGTAACCGCCAGCCTGACTGGCTTCACCGCCAGCGCTGCTAACTGAACCACGACCGCCAGTAACAGGCGGGCCGGTTTTGCGGCGCACAGGCGCGGTTTTCAATTCAGGCAAGACGCCAGCATCGATCAGTTGCTGGTTGGTATCGGCATACAGCTGATCGAGATCGGTAAGAACGTATTTCTCGAACAGCTTGAGAATGATCAGCTTGACCTTGATCTCTACGCCCAAACGGCTGCAGGCCTCCAGGAAGTACTCGCAGAGTACGGTGGGGCCCAGCGGGTTGGTTTTGTCGTCAAGCTTCTTGCTGACCATCGCATTGATGCGGGTGGTCAGGTGACCGAGGGCGACCGCATCGCGGCTCATCACCTTGGCCACCATGGAGTCGATGGCGACGGTTTCTTCCAGCTCGTCGTTCTGAATCAGCGCCAGGGTGTCGAACGACACGGCATCCAGCTGCGGCGCACGGCCGATTTCGTACTGATTGAGGTTGGCGAAGGTTTCGAAGACTTTCTGCAGGAAGCCGCGTTCGATGCCCTTGCGCTTCAGACGCAGGTCACGCATGGCCTCGAAAAAGGCGTTTTGCTCAGCGTTGCTGGTGGCGCGGTCAGCCATCTCGAAGAGGGTGTCATCCGCGTTGTCGAACAGCGCCTGCAAGGCTTGTTTCAGCTGCTGAGCAGCTTTGTCGCGCACGTGAATGAGTGCCACGGGCAGCCTCCCCGCCGGTGATGTTGGCGAGTGCTCGGGAGCAACCTTATTAAGGTGCACCACTTTCGCATCAGTCATTGCAACTCTCCCGCAGACCGGCCTTCTGGCTCTCACATCTGCATAACGATCAACTGAGCGTCATCCGTTACGTCAAAGGCATGGCGTCAATAATAAGCAGTAAAAGCGATTATAGAGAGGCCGAGCAAGATAAAACCCTACTTCTTGCCCAGATATGACCTACATCACACATGTACCGCATCTGGTTACGAACGGCTACTGACTGACGACCAACGCGCGATAAGACGCACAGTTTTACCCACATAAATGGCACTAGCCAGAGGCCTTCGCCTCTTTATAATCGCCCCCATACGAAATGGGAGCCCCCAATGCCGAACCTACTCCTCGCCGACCTTGGCGCAGAAATTCAAGCCAACGTACGCCGAGCGCTACGAGAAGACGTCGGCAGCGGCGATATCACCGCCCAACTGATCCCCGCCGAACGCCTGGCCCACGCCACCATCATTACCCGCGACGCCGCCGTCATAGCCGGCAGCGCATGGGTTGACAACGTATTCGCCCAAATAGATCCCCGCGTCGCAGTGCATTGGCAAGTCCGCGACGGTGAGCGCGTGCAGCCTAACCAGCCTTTGTTTCATCTCGAAGGCCCCGCCCGCGCCCTGTTGACCGGCGAGCGCAGCGCCTTGAACTTCCTGCAAACCCTCTCCGCCGTCGCCACCCGCTGCCGCCACTACGCCGACATCGTCGACGGCACCGGGGTAAAACTGCTCGACACTCGTAAAACCCTGCCCGGCCTGCGTCTGGCGCAGAAGTACGCCGTTACCCAAGGTGGCTGCCATAACCATCGCATCGGCCTGTACGACGCTTTCTTGATAAAAGAAAACCACATCGCCGCCTGCGGCGGCATTGCCCAGGCGATTCAGGCCGCGCATGGCATTGCTCCGGGCAAGCCGGTGGAGGTGGAAGTAGAGAGCCTGGCTGAACTGCAACAAGCACTGGATGCGGGGGCGGACATCATCATGCTCGACGAACTCAGCCTGGATGAAATGCGTACGGCGGTGGCGATGACGGCCGGGAAGGCAAAACTCGAAGCTTCTGGTGGGATTAATGAGACGACGCTGCGGGTTATTGCGGAGACGGGAGTGGATTACATCTCCATTGGCACGCTGACCAAGGATGTTAAGGCGGTGGATTTGTCGATGCGGTTGAGTATTTGATCTGCGATTTGCGCCCATAAAAAATCCCGCTCATGCGGGATTTTTTATGGGCTGGGGTTGCGCCTATTTGTCAGTACCAGGACCCGGCACTAACAGACGCCCGAAGGGAACATTAGGGAATAACTTTTTCGCAACGGCCACCTGCTCAAGGAATCCTGCTCGGTAGCTCTCTTCGTAACAGATCTCCAGTTCACGCAAGGTTTCTCGTGCGCCAGCCTCGTTGCCATCAATCATCTGCACAACAGCCAATCTGGAGACAATTTGAGGATAAGGAAGCAACTGACGAAAACGCGGCAGAATCTCGCGCTCCTTTGGCAAGGAAACAAGCGAGATATCGAAGTTGGCGAAGTACAGTGCGTACCCGAAAGGCTCCAGCAAAGGGTCACGGATCATGGAGTCCACAAACGCGTACTCCTGCTGTTGCACCGGCGCGCGCAGAAAATACTGGCGATAACTCCATACCGTGCGCTCAACCAGTGGCAGGTACACCACCGCCACAAATAAAGTGACCAGTAAGGCGGCTATGGAGAATAGCCGCCCCTGCTTCAGTTTGACGGTTACCGCAGCCCCGCCGAGAGCGCCAATCAGCACCATGTTCAGCGCCAGAAAATGCATCATCCACATTGGAAATTCGATCAGGCCGTAAATCTGGATCGTCAGCAATACCAGCGCAGGAAGCAGTCGCACCTGATCTTTTGAAACCTGCCAGAAGGCTTTGGCTGCAAGCGCAAACATAGCCAACAGCCATACCAAGCCTGCAACCCCTAGCTCAACGACAACTTGCATCGGCGAGCTATGCGAATGCACAAACAAAGCGCCCGCAGAGGAAGTACCCGCCAACACATGCTGTTCGTAACTGCGCACCGCGTAATTACCAATACCGATACCGCCCCAGAAATTCTGACGGATCAACTCCAAGGTTACTCGCCACTCATTCAAACGTTGCGAGCTACTCAGCCCGCGACTGATCACATCGCTCTCAGCCGTACCGGCACCACGCACCCAGCCCCACTTGAGTACCAGAGCGTAGAACCACTGATCGAACAGGAAATACAGAGGACGAAATGCCCAATAAAAGGCGAAGCCTGCCACCATCACCCATAGCCAACGATCGACCCCAGCAACATTCCTCCGCGCGAACAGCACCGCAACAATGGCCACCCAGGCAACCAGAACACCGCGATTCCCCGAGGCAATAATGCCAGTCGTAAGCACCACCACTGACAACGCGCACAGCCACAATGCAATGCGGCGAGCACCAGCCAGCCAGCCGGCAGCCAACAATCCAAAAAAGCTGATAAACGCGAAAAAGTTACTGTGGCCGACCAAACCGGTCATTCGCCCAGTATTAGGCTCAGGCACATAGGCGCGCCAAGTGCTGCCGAGCAAGCCGTAAAACCGTAGGAAGCCGCCAACAGCGCAGATCAATGCAATAGCCAGAAGAGCAAAGGCCAATTTTTCAGCCCAACGCACACTTTGCTGCTCCCACTGGATCTGGTCGCCTATTAATAGCGCCAACAGGCCTATGAACCAGAACGCCGCCATCAGCAACTTGCTAGCTACAAACGGTTGAGGGTGCAGCCACCCTGAAACAGCCCCCAACACGCCAAGCGCTACCCACATCACCAACCATATTGAAAGGCGTAGCTCGGTGGCCCGCCAAAACAAAACAGCCACTGCGATCAGCACACCTAAGGCGACCAAAAGCTCTTCGATAAAGTTGGCGAGCGGGAAAACATGCATCGGCTGACAAAAGCCAATACCCACTGCTAGGAGCACAAGCATAAACGCGCGTTGCGCGGCTGCGACGTTAGACATTCAGGGGAACTCTATGACAATTTTGGTCACTCGCTTTTCAAGCCATCGCGGCAAGCGTGTGAATTCGGAGCCAATCATTGGCAACGGCGCACAGACTACAAGGAAGCGCCGCTGAAAGCGCATGAGAACTTCACAGTCGTAGGCCCGATAGCTTTTTTCAGCATGCTCGCCCGCATGAATCGTCCATTGAACGACCAAAAAGCTGCCGCCTTCGCCCTCCGGAATTAGCGGCCCCTCAACTATTTTTCGAGTCGATGTATTTGTTGGCAAGGCGCTTGCACTATCGACATCCAGCTGCGGAG
This sequence comes from Pseudomonas sp. TE3786, assembly GCF_054057335.1. NCBI lineage: Bacteria > Pseudomonadati > Pseudomonadota > Gammaproteobacteria > Pseudomonadales > Pseudomonadaceae > Pseudomonas > Pseudomonas sp. TE3786. Next base: position 92,232 of record NZ_JBSRZF010000012.1, on the reverse strand, counting down.
CACGCAGTAACGCATAATCGAATCCAACTGGAGACATCCATGAAAGCTCAAATTCAGAAAGGTTTTACCCTTATCGAACTGATGATCGTTGTTGCGATCATCGGTATTCTGGCCGCCATCGCCATCCCGGCTTACCAGAACTACATCGGCCGCTCTGAAGCAGCCACCGGCCTGGCAGCTATTGCTCCTCTGAAAACCGGCGTTGAAGATGCTTTCGCTCAAGGCCTCGGCGGCGCTAGCGTTACCCTGCCACGTCTGGGTACCTCCCAAACTGCCAGCCCGCTGGGCGGCATCGCAATCGATGGTTCGGGTTTCCAAAACGACGGTTCGGGTTCGTTGAGCTTCACTTTCGGTAACAAAGTTAACCAAGCTGGCAAATCCGGCCCTAAAACTGTAGACAAAGTCATCACCCTGGCCCGCGACTCCAACGGCACCTGGAGCTGCACTACCGATCTGGTTGCTGACTTCGCTCCTCGCAACTGCGCCACCAAGTAATACTTAAGCCATAAAACTAAGGCGCCCACGGGCGCCTTAGTTTTTTCCGTAACACCCAAAGCCCTTCGCTTCGCTTCATATAGCATTTAGGCTATAACCCCTCTACATACTCCAAGCACACAGCCAACCAATGAATGACAAACCCATGCTGACCGGTTTAGCCAAGCAATTGGTGCTGGCTGAACTGCTCGATGAAAAAAGCGCCCAGCAGGCGCACGCTCAAGCGCAGCGAAACAAGATTTCGCTGGTGACCTATCTGGTCCAGAACAAACTGGTCAAAAGCCGCCAACTCGCCGAAGTCGCCGCAGACCAATTTGGTGTGGCCTTCCTCGACCTGAGCAGCATTGACAAAGAAAGTCAGCCCAAAGACCTGGTAACGGAAAAGCTACTGCGCCAGCACCGCGCCATTCCACTTTGGAAGCGTGGTAACAAACTCTTCGTGGGCATTTCCGATCCCACCAACCATCAGGCCGTTACCGATATTCAATTCAGCACCGGCTTGAACACCGAAGCCGTACTGGTTGAAGACGACAAACTGGGCGACGCCATTGAAAAGTTCTTCGATGCTGCCAACAGCGGTATGGACGATCTGGGCGATGTCGACCTGGATGGCGTCGATATCCAGGCCGTCGATGAAGACAAGCAAGACAGCGGCGACGGCAATGCGGCCGACGACGCTCCAGTTGTACGCTTCGTCAACAAGATGCTGCTGGACGCCATCAAGATGGGCTCGTCCGACCTGCACTTCGAACCCTATGAGAAAAGCTACCGCGTGCGCTTTCGTACCGACGGCATTCTTCACGAAATTGCCCGCCCGCCCATTCAGTTGGCCCCGCGAATTTCTGCCCGCTTGAAGGTTATGGCCAGCCTGGATATTTCCGAGCGCCGTAAACCGCAAGACGGCCGCATCAAGATGCGCATTTCGAAAACCAAATCCATCGATTTCCGCGTCAGCACCTGCCCTACGCTCTGGGGCGAAAAGATCGTAATGCGGATTCTCGACTCCTCCAGTGCGCAAATGGGTATCGATGCCCTTGGCTACGAGGAAGCGCAGAAAGACCTGTATATGTCCGCGCTAAAACAGCCGCAAGGCATGATCCTGGTAACCGGCCCGACTGGCTCCGGCAAAACCGTGTCCCTGTATACCGGCCTGAATATCCTCAATACCGTCGACGTGAATATTTCCACCGCCGAAGACCCGGTGGAAATCAACCTGGAAGGTATCAACCAGGTCAACGTCAACCCGAAACAGGGTATGGACTTTACCGCCGCCTTGAAATCGTTCCTGCGTCAGGACCCCGACATCATCATGGTCGGCGAGATCCGAGATCTGGACACGGCATCGATTGCAGTTAAAGCGGCACAGACCGGCCATATGGTGATGTCGACGCTGCACACCAACAGCGCCGCAGAAACACTGACACGCTTGCGCAATATGGGTGTTCCGTCTTTCAACATCGCCACATCGGTAAACCTGATCATTGCCCAGCGCCTCGCGCGCAAGCTCTGCAACAACTGCAAGAAAGAGGTGCCGGTGCCGACAGAAACCCTGCTCGAAGAGGGTTTCCCGGAAGACAAGATCGGCACATTCAAAATTTACGGCCCCGTAGGCTGCGATAACTGCAACCACGGTTACAAAGGCCGCGTCGGAATATATGAAGTGGTTAAAAACACGCCTGCGCTGCAACGGATTATCATGGAGGAAGGCAACTCCATCGATATTTCGACGCAAATGCGTAAAGACGGCTTCAATGACCTGCGCACTTCGGCTTTGCTGAAGGCCATGCAAGGTGTCACCAGCCTCGAAGAAGTGAACCGCGTCACTAAGGACTAATTCATGGCCGTTAAAGCATTAAAGACCAGCACCTTCAGCTGGGAAGGCACCGACAAAAAAGGCGCCAAGGTAAAAGGTGAAATAGCCGGCCAGAACCCAGCCCTGGTGAAAGCACAGCTGCGTAAGCAAGGTGTCAACCCAACCAAAGTGCGCAAAAAGGCGGTCTCGCTGTTTGGCAAAGGCAAGAAGATCAAGCCTTTGGATATCGCTATGTTCGCCCGTCAGATGGCGACCATGATGAAGGCTGGTGTGCCATTGCTGCAGTCCTTCGACATTATTGCCGAGGGCGTTGAAAACCCGAACATGCGCAAGCTGGTCGAGGACATCAAACAACAAGTTGCTGCGGGTAATAGTTTCGCCACCGCTCTGCGCACGCAGCCCCTGTACTTCGATGACCTGTTCTGCAACTTGGTAGATGCCGGCGAACAAGCCGGTGCTCTGGAAAGCCTGCTGGATCGTATTGCCACCTACAAAGAAAAAACCGAACAACTGAAAGCCAAGATCAAAAAGGCGATGAATTACCCCATCGCCGTAATTGTTGTGGCGCTGATCGTATCGGCGATTCTGCTGATTAAAGTGGTTCCTCAGTTCCAGTCAGTGTTCTCTGGTTTTGGTGCAGAACTTCCAGCGTTTACCCTTTGGGTGATTCACTTGTCCGAGGCCCTGCAAACCTGGTGGTTCGTAATTGTGGTCGGCATCTTCGGAGCAGCTTTTGGCATCAAACAGATGTTTCAGCGTTCGCAAAAAGTGCGAGATGGCTTTGATCGCGGCATTCTGAAAATGCCAGTGGTGGGCGACATCATCTACAAGTCGTCGATTGCCCGTTTTGCTCGAACACTGTCTACCACCTTTGCGGCGGGCGTCCCCTTGGTTGAGGCGTTGGACTCGGTAGCCGGTGCCACCGGCAACATCGTGTTCAAGAACGCGACAAACAAGGTCAAGTCCGACGTATCTACCGGTATGCAGCTCAACTTCTCGATGCGCACCACGGGTGTCTTCCCGTCGATGGCTATTCAAATGACGGCGATTGGTGAAGAGTCGGGCGCTCTGGATAGCATGTTGGACAAAGTGGCCACTTACTACGAAGAAGAAGTCGACAATATGGTGGATGGCCTTACCGCACTGATGGAACCCATGATCATGTCCGTCCTGGGCGTACTGGTGGGCGGTCTGGTAATCGCCATGTACCTGCCAATCTTCAAACTGGGTGCCGTGGTTTAACAATGCCCTTTATCGACTTCCTGGCCAGCTCAACGCTGGCCTTTGTTTTTTGCGCCCTTATCTTCGGCCTCCTGGTCGGCAGCTTCCTCAACGTGGTGGTCTACCGCCTCCCCGTGATGATGAAGCGCGATTGGCAAAACCAGGCGCGGGAAATTCTCGAGCTGCCGGCCGAGCCCAAGGGCGAAACCTTCAATCTGGTGCTGCCGAACTCGCGCTGCCCGCACTGTGAGCATGAAATCCAGGCGCTGGAAAATATCCCGGTTGTTAGCTGGCTGGCCCTGCGAGGCAAATGCTCGTCGTGCCAGGCACCGATCAGTAAACGCTACCCGTTGGTGGAGCTGACCTGCGGTCTGCTCTCGGCCTATGTGGCGTATCACTTCGGTTTCAACTGGCAAGCCGGTGCCATGCTGTTGCTGACCTGGGGCCTGTTGGCGATGAGCCTGATCGATATCGATCACCAGCTGTTGCCGGACGATCTGGTGCTGCCACTGCTGTGGGTCGGCCTGCTCGTCAATCAGTTCGGCCTGTTCGCCAGCCCGCAGGATGCGCTGTTTGGTGCCATCGCTGGCTACCTCAGCCTGTGGTCGGTGTATTGGCTGTTCAAGCTGGTCACCGGCAAGGAAGGCATGGGTTATGGCGACTTCAAGTTGCTGGCCATGCTCGGTGCTTGGGGTGGTTGGCAGGTGTTGCCGCTGACCATTCTGCTGTCATCGCTGGTCGGTGCAGTATTGGGGGTGATCATGCTGCGTTTGCGTAATGCCGAAACCAGCACACCAATCCCCTTCGGCCCCTACCTGGCAATTGCTGGCTGGATTGCTTTGCTCTGGGGTGATCAAATAACCGGCACCTATCTCCAAATCGCCGGATTTAAATGACCACACCTTGGATTCTCGGGCTCACTGGCGGCATCGGCAGTGGCAAGAGCGCGGTAGCCCAGCACTTTATCGACCTCGGCGTGCATTGTGTGGACGCCGATCACGCCGCGCGCTGGGTGGTGGAGCCGGGTAAACCGGCCTTGGCGGCCATCACCGCGCACTTCGGTCCTGAGGTATTGCAGGCCAATGGCGAGCTGGACCGCGCCGCCCTGCGCGCCCGCATCTTTCAGGCCCCTGACGAGCGCCGCTGGCTGGAAGCGCTGCTGCATCCGCTGATCGGCGCAGAGATTATCGCCAGCCTGGCCAGTGCAAAATCCCCTTACGCCATCCTGGTCTCGCCGCTATTGGTCGAGTCCGGGCAACACAAGCTGACTCAGCGTGTGCTGGTGGTGGACGCCCCCGAGCACCTGCAATTGCAGCGCACCATGCGGCGTGATCAGGTGTCAGAGGAGCAGGTGAACGCCATTCTCAAGGCCCAGGCCCTGCGCGAAGAACGCCTGAAACATGCCGACGACGTGTTGCTCAATGACCGCGATCTACCCTGGCTGCAGAGCGAAGTTGAACGCCTGCACCGTTTTTATCTCACCCTTCATGGAGGCCAGCCATGAGCCAAGCTCCAATCGTTAAATGCCCAACCTGCGGCGCGCCCGTCGAGTGGGGCCCGCAAAGTGCCAGCCGACCGTTCTGCAGCGAGCGCTGCAAGCTGATCGACCTCGGTGCCTGGGCGGCCGAAGAACACGCCATCCCCGGCAACCCACTGGAAGACGAGCTGTTTTCCAGCGACCTCGATATCCCGCCGCAGCGCCACTGAGGCCCTCGCCTCAATAAAAGTCAGGGCCGCATAAAGCTGTAATCGCGGTCGTCGTCCAGGTTATCCGCCAGAAATTGCAGCTCCTGCGCCAGGTCGGCAGGGCTGCGATAGCCCTTGCTCTGCTCCACCACTGCACTGAGCAGCGCGCGCAATGCCAATCCTGGCTCGAAGCCCTTTGCGCCCGCCGATTGCAGGCTGCTCTGCATTTGCTCCCTGGCCCATGTATGCACACTCATCGCCCTAACTCCTCCGTTGAATTGCCGTTGTGGCTGCGTTGCAGCGTGGCAAGTGTGCCCGGCGCGCGTCTGACCCAGATCAAGCCCCGGTTCGCTATAAAAGCGGCGAATCAGTCGTCATCTTTCCACGGTGCCTGCAGGTAGCGGTCGCGATTGAAGGTTTCCAGCCACTCCGGCTTGAATACCACCAGAGCGGTGATCAACATGCCGTTGATAAAGGCCTCGGGAAACATCACCAGCCACAGGTAGCCGATAAAATCTTCCAGCCAGAATGGCATCGGAAAACGCTCGTCCAGCCACAGCACCCACAGCCCCAGCAGCACGCAGAGCAAGGCCGCCAGGGCCGCGGGAAAAAAGCCGGAACAGAAGATATAGACGAACAGATTCTGTGACTGTCGACGCTCGACCCACAGCGCACAGACCTCAGTAACCAGTACTGGCACCAGCACCAAGAGCACGCCATTGACGCCTAGCGCCGCCAGATCCTGGCGGCCGATGGCGAACAAGCCAAGCTGGGCAGCCACTCCACCCAGCACGGCCAGGGGCCAGTCGAGCAGCAAGGTGACGGCGGTCATGCCGATGAAATGAAAAGACACCCCCACCTCAAAATCGCGCCGCACCAACCACAGCAGAAACAGTATCAGCACCGTGCCGAACAACAGGTGCTGACGGCGAATATCGCTGAACAACTCCAGCCATGGCGCTCGATAAGCGGCCCAAGCCAAGGCCGGCAAATACACCAACCAGCCAACCGCCAAGGTGGTGGTAGACAACAATTCAGCCGCGATCACGACGGCATCTTCCGCGTCGAATACACCTGAATGTCCTCACGCACCTGCCAGCCAGATTGCGCCGCCCAGAACGCCAAGGCAGGTTCAGCGTCGCTCAATACAAACACATGGGACTTATCCACACCCAACTCACATAGCCGTGCCAGCGCGTCATCGAGCATCGCCTTGGCCAGCCCCTGCCCGCGAAAGGCCGGAGCCACCAGCAGATGCTGCAGGTAACCGCGGCGTCCGTCATGCCCGACCATCAAGCTGCCGAGCAATTGCCCGTCGCGCTCGACCACCAGACTGAGCCCAGGGTTACGTGCGAGATAAGCGCAAAACGGCTCGAAGGCGTCCTCTGCCCGCAGGCGAATGCTCGGCTCGGCCTGCCACAGCGCAAGCAGGGCGGGGTGATCTGCGGGCAGCACAGGGCGAATCGACATAGCTGGCTCCAGCCTGAACGAAATCGCAGTCTACACCGGCCTCGTCTGCGGGCTAAGCTTGCAGGCATGGATGACTCTGAGTACCTGCGTCTACTGACCGATCAAGCCGAACAGGCCAATGCGCTGCTCTCCAATGCACAGAAATGGGAGCGGGAGCGTTGGGTTTGCCGCCGGTTTTTGCAGGCCCTGAATGTGCCGCACCGCCTGGAGGAGTTCAGCGCCGCCAGCCAGGACCCGCCCGACGTGCTGTTCCATGACGCCCATTTCGAGGTGTTTTTTGTCCTCGATGAAGGCCGACGCCTCAACGATGAATGGCGTCAGGAGCTGGAACGACGGCGCAACGCCTACTCCCTCAGTCAGCTGGTCGAACATGAAGCCCGCCCGCGCAAGATCCGCGCCGCCGAGCTGCATAACCGCCTGGCCCCGACCCTGCGCAAGAAAACCGCCAGCTACCGCGAACGCAATATCGACATCGCCAAGCTGGACATGCTCGCCTACGTCAACCTCAAGCGCGAGATCACCGACTTCAACAGCGCGTTCCCACCGCCTACCGAGTTTCTGCATCAAGGCTGGCGCTCGCTATCCGTGTTAGGCCCCAACTTCGCCCGCGTGCTCTTCGCCCACCCTGGAGCACCGGATTTTCTGCGCATCAACCTCGGCCGCACCGTGCTGCTGGATATTGGAATCAGCCTATGAGCGAACTGCTGGAACTTATTGCCGACGTACCGCAACAAGGCGAAGTGCGCTGGATTGGCGTACGGCCGGTAGCGCGGCAACCGATGCTCGAGCTGGATGCCGTGGAACCACGGCGCGAGGCCGGGTTGACCGGCGATCACACCCGCCCCGGCCCGCGCAATGCTCGGCAAGTGACATTGATTCAATGGGAACACCTGGCGGTGATCAGTGCCTTATTAGGACGCCCCGCCGACCAGGCGCTTACCCCGGCTGACATGCGCCGCAATATCGCCGTCAGTGGTATCAATTTATTCAGCTTGAAGAACCGGCGCTTTCGCCTCGGTCAGGCGCTGCTGGAAACCACCGGCTGGTGCCAACCCTGCGCACGGCTGGAACAACGCCTGGGGCGCGGCACCTTTCAGGCAGCCCGCGGACATGGCGGCATTACCGCGCGAGTATTGGAAAGCGGGATTATTCGTTTGCAGGACACGCTTTACGTTGAGCCAGACTAAAACCCACGACTAGAATGCTTTCATCCCACACGAGGCCTGCCATGACCAGCCGACTCAGTCCTGACGATCAGCAACGCGTCGACCAGTACCTCAGTGCGCCACAGCATCAAGTCGAGCGCCGGCCGTTCCGCCCATGGTTTCTTCTCTTCATTGTGTTGGCCTCGGTCATTGGCCTGGGCCTGCTCAGCCGTTTACTTAGTCGGTTAGTGCTATGAGCTGCTTCGCGCTCGCCTTGCCGGCTTGCCCCCGAATCCCTGAAAGCCTTATGAGATATCACCATGTCCCATCGCATCATTATTGTCGGCGGCGGTGCCGGCGGCTTGGAGCTTGCTACCCGCCTGGGTAAGACCCTGGGCAAACGCGACCTGGCGCGCGTCACCCTGGTCGATGCCAACCTCACCCACATCTGGAAACCGCTGCTGCATGAGGTAGCGGCCGGCTCGTTGAACTCATCGGAAGATGAGCTGAACTATGTCGCCCAGGCCAAATGGAACCACTTCGAGTTTCAGTTAGGCCGTATGGAAGGGCTGGATCGCAACGCGAAAAAAATCCGCCTCTCCGCCACCCTGGATGAACAGGGCGATGAGCTGGTCCCGGCGCGCACGCTTGATTACGACAGCCTGGTGATTGCCGTCGGCAGCACCACCAACGATTTCGGCACACCTGGCGCGGCAGAGCACTGCCTGTTTCTCGACACTCGCGTGCAAGCCGAACGTTTCCACCGCCAGCTGCTCAACCACTATATGCGTGCCCACGCCAATCAGACCGACCATGCCGAGCAGATCAGCGTCGCCATCGTCGGTGCCGGCGCTACCGGTGTCGAGCTGGCCGCTGAGCTGCATCACGCCGCCCATGAGCTGGCAGCCTATGGTCTGGACAGCATCAAGCCGGAAAACATGCGCATCACCCTGATCGAAGCGGGCCCGCGTGTGCTGCCAGCCTTGCCCGAGCGCATCGGTCAGCCGGTGCATAAAACTCTGGAGAAACTCGGCGTCACGGTGCTGACCAACGCCGCAGTCAGCGAGGTAACCCGCGATAGCCTGAAGACCGCACAGGGGCAGGATATTCCGGCCAGCCTCAAGGTCTGGGCTGCCGGCATTCGTGCGCCGGACTTTCTCAAGGAGCTGGACGGCCTGGAAAGCAACCGCATCAATCAGCTGCAGGTACGCCCTACCCTGCAGACCACCCGTGACGACAACGTCTTTGCCTTCGGTGATTGCGCGGCCTGCCCGCAGCCCGGTGAGGACGGCCGCAATGTGCCGCCACGCGCCCAGGCGGCGCACCAACAGGCCTCGTTACTGGCCAAATCGCTCAAGCTGCGAATTGAAGGCAAAGCGCTGCCAACCTATCGCTACCGCGACTATGGTTCGCTGATTTCCCTGGCGAGTTTTTCTGCAGTCGGCAACTTGATGGGCAATCTGACCGGCAGCGTAATGCTGGAAGGCTGGTTGGCGCGGATGTTTTACGTATCGCTGTACCGCATGCACCAGATGGCCCTGTACGGTGTGTTCCGCACCATGATGCTGATGCTTAGCGACCGCATCGGTCGTGGCACAGAGCCGCGGTTGAAGCTGCACTGATATTCGATTCACGAAACTCGGAGGAGCGGCTTCAGCCGCGATGCTTTGATCTTTTAAGAGCATCACGGCTGAAGCCGCTCCTACGGGAACTAACCGCTTTAAAAAGCACAAACAAAAAAGGCACCCCGAAGGGTGCCTTTTTTGTTGGATACTCCGTCTTTCAACGTTTTTCCTAAGATTTAACTCTTTAACATCAAGAGCCAAAAATGGTGGGTCGTGTGGGACTCGAACCTACGACCAATTGGTTAAAAGCCAACTGCTCTACCAACTGAGCTAACGACCCAAAAATGGTCGGGGTAAGGGGATTCGAACTCCTGACATCCTGCTCCCAAAGCAGGCGCGCTACCGGACTGCGCTATACCCCGGTTGAAAGATTGGCTCCGCGACCAGGACTCGAACCTGGGACCCAATGATTAACAGTCATTTGCTCTACCGACTGAGCTATCGCGGAACTACTTGCTTCCATCTCTTTACGTCATTTGCTGTTAGGCATTTGCCGTATCGAGGCGCTGCATTTTAAGGATATTCGAAACCCTGTCAACCCCCTAAATAGCTTTTAAGACAATGATTTGCAGCAACGTGATCGCCACTCTATGTTTGCCTGAGATATGATCGCTGCAGGATGCATAAGCCGGCCGGCTTGAACAGGACAGTCCATGAGCACGCAGGACATACCCCCACTACCACGAACCAACCAGACGCTTGCCAGCCGCGGTATTCAACCGCGCTTTGGTGAACTGGTGCAGGGTTGCCGCAAGCTCGCGATGAATCGTCTGGCCGAACACCTCACCGGGGTTTTCGGCCAGGTTGATGACACGCTGTTCGAATGCGCAGAGAAAGCCGAGAACAACAAAGTGCAATCGTTGTTCTTCGATAACATGCGCGAGATTCGTCGACAGCGTCCGCAGATCGAACGCAGCTACCACCAACGTGTGGCGAAGAATTTTTCCAACTTTCTCGAAGGCACTCTGGAACCCGAGGCAAGCGCAATCGGGCTGCGGGCTGAAGATCTGTCGTTGATTCAGAACGAAGATTATGAAGAGAGCCTGCAAGTCACCAATATGGTCAGCCGGGTCAAGGCTCGCTGCGCCGAGCCGCTGTTTGCCCTCGAGCAACGACTGGCGGTGCTGAACAACGGCCAGAAGCTCGGTGAAGACAGCAACCCGTTCGGCCCGCGCGCCATTGCCCAGGCCTTCCGCGAAGCGCTGGCACCCACGCCCTTCCCGCCGCAGATCAAAACCATCCTGTATATGCTGTTCGATCGCCATGTCATGCAGAGCCTCGACCGCCTGTATGAAGCGATGAACCAGCGCCTGATCGATGCCGGTGTATTGCCCAATCTGAAATACGCACCGCAACGTACGCCCGATGCTCGTCGTACACCGTCGGTACCTCGCGAGCCCGCACCCGCCGCTACTGCGCCCGTAACTGAAGCGCCGCGGGCCAGCGAACCCGCTCCAGCCAGCACCACCCAGGCTCCTGCAGGCATCGCCGGCGCAAGCGCCGATGCACCGCGCGTGCCCTACGATGCCTCCGGCCCCGAGCCGACCGACCCGACCGCGCTGTTCAGCAGCCTGGCGGCCCTGCTTGGCGAGCGCCGTCACTACAATGTCGACGCGCCTTTATTAGGTGGCACCCGCAGCATCGCCAGTTTCGCTCCCCAGGGTGCGACGCGCACTTATGCCGCCAACGATCTGCTGGAAGCGCTGAATCGCCTGCAGCAACAGTCGGCGCTGGATTTTTCCCAGCGTCTGCAACGTCCGCAGCAGGTGGAAGACTTCAAGGTCGATCTGCAACAGCAACTGGAAACCCACAGCAGCCAGCCTGGCCAGCAGAAGCTGTCGGACCAGGAAGCGGATGTCATCGACCTGGTGGGCATGCTGTTCGACTTTATCCTCGATGATGAAAACCTGCCGGATAACTGCAAGACCGCCCTTTCGCACTTGCACACCCCGTATCTGAAAGTCGCCCTGCTGGATAAAGCCCTGTTCACCCAGCACCATCACCCCGCGCGCAAATTGCTCAACGCCATGGCTCAGGCCGGTGTGCTGTATGGCGGCGAGGAAGATGATCGTGGTCTGTTGGCGAAAATTCACTGGGTGGTCGAGCGCGTCATTCAAGGTTTCGATGGCGACCTCAAGCTATTCGACAGCCTGCTCGAAGAGTTCAACGAGTTCACCACCAACCTGCAGCATAAGGTGGCCCTGCGCGAGCGCCGCGCCGTCGAGGCCGCCAAGGGCCGCGACAAGTTGCTCGGTGCCCGCCAGCAAGCGGTGGATATCATTGCCCGCGCCCTGGCCAATCGTCAGCCGCCGCCGCTGATCCGCAACTTCCTCGAACTGACCTGGACCGACGCCCTGGTCTTCGTCCTGTTGCGTCACGGTGAGCGCAGTGCCGAGTGGTTGCGCTACAGCGAAGTGGCCGAGCAGCTTGCGTGGAGTAGCACGCCGCTGAACGCCGCCGGCCAGGAACGCCTGCAGAGCATTCGCGTACAACTGCTGGACGACCTGCGCAAAGGCCTGGAGATTCTCGGCGGTTACCACGAAGACGGTATCCGCCGCCTGCTGCAGGACATCGTCGCCTGCCAGCACGCGGTACAGGCCAAGCAACCGCTGGTAGCCGCCAAGCTCAACCCGGTGCTGCCGGAAAGCCCGCTTGGTGCCATGCTCGGCGAAGATGCCGAGCTGGCCAACTCGGCACCGCGCGCCTCCGGGCTGTCGCGCCAGGCGCAGTTGATTGCAAAGGAACTGGGGCGGATCGAATTCGGCACCTGGTTTGAATTTGTCGACGGTGCACAGGTTCGCAACCTGAAGCTGTCATGGTTCAGCCCGACTACCCACAACTACATGTTCGTTGACCACAGCGGTCAACGTGTGGCGATAAAGCCGCTGACACTTTTAGCCAACGAGATGGAACAAGGTTTGGTTCGCATCCTCCAAATGGAACGCGAGCCGCCCCTGATGGACCGCGCCCTGACCGCCATCTACCGAGTGTTGCAACGCTTCACCGGTCGCGCCGACACAGTTAAGGAGCCGTAATGGACGATCGTCGTCAGCACAGTCGACACGCCGCAGACTTGCACCTGGAAGTTTACGACCTGCATACCGAGCGCCATCTGGGCCGCGTGGTCGATCTGTCAGCCGAAGGCTTTATGATCTTTGGCGACTCCCCCCAGGAAGCAGACGCTCTACTGGAATGCCGCCTGGTTTCCTACCCACCGGTGGAGGGCCTGACCGAAGTACGCCTGGGCGCTGACTGCCTGTGGAGCCGCCCCGGTGCCGATGGGCAGCATTGCTGGTCGGGTTTTCACATTATCGACCTGGCTGAAGACCAGGCCGTGCTGCTCGAAGGTTTGCTTAACCGCCTGTAGCGCCTATCAATCCGGCTCCTGTAGGAGCGGCCTCAGCCGCGATTGCTGGCGCAGGTGGATCAACAGCATCGCGGCTGAAGCCGCTCCTCCAGGGGCGCGCAAGACGCAACAAAAAGCCCCGCATCTGCGGGGCTTTTTGTTGCTGCGAAGGCCTTATGCGAAGACGATCTCGTCGCCATCGACCACGCCGGTTACTGTTGTGCCGGGCATAAACTTGCCACCCAGAATCAACTGCGCCAGCGGGTTTTCGATCCAGCGTTGCACCGCCCGTTTCAGCGGACGGGCACCATACACCGGGTCGTAACCCACGGCGATCAGCTTATCCAGTGCCTCGTCGCTCAACTCCAGCTTCAGCTCACGCTCGGCCAGACGCTTGTCCAGCCGGGTCAGTTGAATGCGAGCGATGCCGGCGATCTGATCACGGGCCAGCGGCTCGAAGATCACCACCTCGTCGATACGGTTGATGAACTCCGGACGGAAGTGGTTGCTCACCGCATCCATCACCGCCGCGCGTTGCGCTTCCTGATCGCCGACCAGCTCCTGAATCTGCGCCGAGCCCAGGTTCGAGGTCATCACGATCACCGTGTTGCGAAAGTCCACCGTGCGCCCGTGGCTATCGGTCAGACGACCATCTTCCAGCACCTGCAGCAACACGTTGAACACGTCCGGGTGGGCCTTCTCGACCTCGTCCAAGAGCACCACCGAGTAAGGCTTACGGCGTACCGCTTCGGTGAGATAACCACCCTCTTCATAGCCGACATAGCCTGGTGGCGCACCGATCAGACGGGCCACCGAGTGTTTCTCCATAAACTCGGACATATCGATACGTACCAACGCCTCTTCGGTATCAAAGAGGAACTCGGCCAAAGCCTTGCACAACTCGGTTTTACCCACACCGGTAGGGCCGAGGAACAGGAACGAACCGCTCGGCCGATCCGGGTCGGACAAGCCGGCACGGGAACGGCGCACGGCACTGGCCACGGCGGTGACCGCTTCGTTCTGGCCGATCACCCGCTGGTGCAGCAAGCCTTCCATATTCAGCAGTTTTTCCCGCTCGCCTTCGAGCATTTTCGCTACCGGAATACCAGTCCACTTCGACACCACTTCGGCAATTTCTTCCTCGGTCACCCGGCTGCGCAGCAGCTGGTTCTCGGTCTTGCCGTGTTGGTCGACCATCTGCAGGCTGCGCTCCAGATCGGGAATGATGCTGTATTGCAGCTTGGCCATCTGTTCCAGATCGCTGCGACGGCGCGCCGCTTCCAGCTCCTGGCGGGCCTGCTCGATTTTCTGCTGGATCTGCGCCGAGCCTTGTACCTCAGCTTTCTCCGACTTCCAGATTTCCTCCAGATCGGCGTATTCGCGCTCGTACTTGGCGATGTCTTCCTGCAGCTTATCCAGACGCTTCAGGGCGGCGTCGTCGCTTTCCTTTTTCAGCGCTTCACGCTCGACCTTGAGTTGAATCAGGCGGCGTTCCAGACGATCCAGCACTTCCGGCTTGGAGTCGATTTCCATGCGGATGCGACTGGCCGCTTCGTCCATCAGGTCGATGGCTTTGTCCGGCAACTGGCGGTCAGTGATGTAACGATGGCTGAGCTTGACCGCGGCGATGATCGCGCCGTCGGTGATCGCCACTTTGTGGTGAACCTCATAACGCTCTTTCAGGCCCCGCAGAATGGCGATGGTGTCTTCTTCGCTGGGCTCTTCCACCAGAACTTTCTGGAAACGCCGCTCCAGTGCCGCATCCTTTTCGATGAACTGGCGGTACTCATTCAGCGTGGTCGCGCCCACGCAGTGCAGCTCGCCGCGGGCCAGGGATGGCTTGAGCATATTGCCAGCGTCCATCGCGCCCTCGGCTTTGCCGGCACCGACCATGGTGTGCAGTTCGTCGATAAACAGAATGACCCGACCTTCCTGCTTGGAAAGCTCGTTAAGCACCGCTTTCAGGCGTTCCTCGAACTCACCGCGGAACTTGGCCCCAGCAATCAGAGCGCCCATATCCAGCGACAGCAGGCGCTTGTCTTTCAGACCATCGGGTACCTCGCCGTTGACGATGCGCTGGGCCAGGCCTTCAGCGATAGCAGTTTTACCCACGCCAGGCTCGCCGATCAGCACCGGGTTGTTTTTTGTGCGGCGCTGCAGAACCTGGATGGTGCGGCGGATTTCGTCATCACGACCGATCACCGGATCGAGCTTGCCTTCTTCGGCACGCTTGGTGAGGTCGACGGTGTATTTATCCAGCGCCTGGCGCGACTCTTCGACATTGGGGTCGTTGACCGCATCGCCGCCGCGCAGGTTGTTCACTGCGTTTTCCAGAGCTTTCTTGCTTACGCCCTGGCCCAGCAGCAATTTGCCCAACTTGGTGTTTTCGTCCAGTGCCGCCAGCAGCACCAGTTCGCTGGAGATAAATTGGTCGCCCTTCTGCTGCGACAGCCGATCGGCCTGGTTGAGCAGGCGCGCCAGGTCTTGGGAGAGATTAACGTCGCCGGTGGGGTTCTGAATTTTGCCCAGGTGGTCGAGCTCTTTGGTCAACGCCTGACGCAAGCTGTTGACGTCGAAACCGGTCTGCATCAGCAGCGATTTGATCGAGCCGCCCTGCTGCTCAAGCAATGCCTGCATCAGGTGCAAGGGCTCGATGGCTGCGTGGTCCATACCCACGGCGAGAGATTGGGCGTCGGATAACGCCAATTGCAATTTGCTGGTTAAACGATCGATACGCATAGGTTTACCTTCCTTTAGAGGGCAGCCGGCGCAATGAACGCACCTAGTGAAAAATGTCTGCCGAGATGCTCAAGTAAGTGAGGTCGATTGTTCGGGATTCAAGGTGTGCGGGTGCTGATCAACGTCAAACGGCCCGACAGGCGTGATGGTCGGTGCATACGTTGACTGTAGTTGGCGGCTGGGAAAGCATCGCGGCTAAAGCCGCTCCTACGAGACGAAGACCCCGTAAAACCCGTAGGAGCGGCTTCAGCCGCGATGCCCTTGGCCTTTCAGGGCGCGAGCCAGACCAGCGAGGCGAAACGCCCGGTGCGCGCCGCGCGGCGGTAGGAGAAAAAGCGCGCATCACTGACGGTGCAAAAACCACCGCCATACACGGCGCTAACGCCACGTGCCGCCAGCCGCAGACGGGCCAGCTGATAGATGTCGGCGAGAAACTTGCCAGCATTGGCGCTGGGCACAAACGCCTGATCGGCCTCGGGCTGCACCGCTATAAAAGCCTCACGCACCTCGGGCCCAACTTCGAATGCCTGCGGGCCAATCGCCGGACCGAGCCACACCAGTACGTCATCGGCAGGAACGGCCAGGGCATCCAGGGTAGTTTCCAGCACCCCATTGACCAAGCCACGCCAGCCAGCATGGGCGGCGGCCACACGCGTGCCGTAACGGTCGCAGAACAGGGCTGGCAGGCAATCGGCGGTCATTACCGTGCAGGCAATGCCGGGGGTGGCGGTCCAGCTGGCGTCGGCCTCGGCCACCAGCGCTGGGTTGGCATCAGCCACCACGACGCCATGCACTTGCTGCAACCAGGCTGGCTGGCAGTTCAGGCGGGAAATCAGGGCGTGACGGTTGGCAGCCACGGCACCTGGCTCATCGCCAACATGGTCACCGAGATTGAAGCTATCGAAAGGCACCTGGCTGCCACCACCAGCGCGGGTGGTGACACACGCCTTGACCCGCGCCGGCGCGGGCCAGTCCGGCGTCAGCCAGCTCTGCGGATCGTCAGCCGACAAAGGCTTCGCGGTCCTGACGCAGCAACGTCAGCAGCCAGACAAAATCATCCGGCAGTGGCGATTCCCACTTCATGCGCTGGCCGCTGACCGGATGAGTCAGCTCAAGGAAACGCGCATGCAAGGCCTGACGAGGAAACTCTTTCAGCGCCTGCACCATGGTCGGGTTGGCCGCCGGCGGAATGCGGAAGCGACCGCCGTACGCCGGATCGCCCACCAACGGGAAATTGATATGGGCCATATGCACGCGAATCTGGTGGGTGCGGCCGGTTTCCAGCTTGACCCGGGTATGGGTGTGCGAGCGGAAGCGCTCCAGCACCCGGTAATGGCTGATGGCTTGCTTGCCACCTTCCATCACCGCCATACGCTGCCGCTGCTGACCGTGGCGACCAATCGGCGCGTCGATCTTGCCACCGGCGGTAATGACGCCGATGACGATGCATTCATAGATACGACTGACCGAACGCTTTTGCAGCTGGTCCACCAGATTGGTCTGCGCCTGGATATTTTTTGCCACCACCATCAAACCGGTGGTGTCTTTGTCCAGACGGTGAACGATGCCGGCGCGCGGCACGTTGATGATATCGGGCACATGGTGCAACAGGGCGTTGAGCAAGGTGCCGCTCTGATGGCCGACCGCCGGATGCACCACCAGGCCTGCTGGCTTGTTGATCACCAGAATGTCGTCGTCTTCGTAGACGATATCCAGTTCGATATCCTCGGCCACCCATTCGCCCTGGGCTTCCTGCTCGGCGTCGAGCACCAGCACGCTGCCGCCATGCACGATGTCGCGCGGCCGGACCACCACGTCATCCACCGTCAATCGGCCGTCCTTGATCCAGGCGGTAAGGCGCGAACGCGAGTGTTCGGAGAAGAGTTGAGCGGCGACTTGGTCGAGGCGTTGGCCGCCCATTTCGGACGGAACCTCGGCGCGCATCTGGATGGCTAACTTATTAATTGGAGGAATGCTCGGAAACGGCGCGGCGTAGGCTTTGGTTTCGGCTACGCGCTTGTGGTTAAATACGGCGTCTTTGTCCCGGGGTAACCGGGGCGCTCATCATAACAGGACGGCTCTGCTCAAGACAGCCAGCCGTCACAGGGACGCAAGCCGCCATGCAAGTGAAACACCTGCTGCTGATCGCCATCCTCGCTCTCAACGTTGCTTGTTCTTCTAATGAAGTTGTAGACGAAAATCTGAGTGAGTCCGAGCTGTACCAGCAGGCACAGACCGATCTGGACAATAAAAGCTATACCAGCGCCGTCACCAAGTTGAAGGCACTGGAGTCCCGCTATCCGTTTGGCCGCTATGCCGAACAGGCCCAGTTGGAGCTGATCTACGCCAACTACAAGAACGTCGAGCCGGAAGCTGCCAAGTCTGCCGCCGAGCGCTTTATCCGCCTGCACCCGCAACACGCGAACGTCGACTACGCCTACTACCTGAAGGGCCTGGCCTCGTTCGACCAGGACGTCGGCCTGCTGGCGCGCTTCCTGCCGCTGGACATGACCAAGCGTGACCCGGGTGCTGCCCGTGACTCGTTCAACGAGTTCGCCCAGCTCACCAGCCGCTTCCCCAACAGTCGCTACGCCCCCGACGCCAAGCAGCGCATGATCTACCTGCGCAACCTGCTGGCCGCCTATGAAGTGCACGTCGGCCACTACTACCTGAAACGTCAGGCCTATGTGGCCGCTGCCAACCGCGGCCGTTACGTGGTGGAAAACTTCCAGGAAACCCCGGCCGTCGGCGATGGCCTGGCAATCATGACCGAGGCCTACCAGCGCCTGGCCCTGAACGATCTGGCCGACACCAGCCTGCAGACCCTGAAGCTCAACTACCCCGACCACCCGAGCCTGGTGGATGGCAAGTTCGTGCCGCAGGAAGACGAAGCCGACAACCGCAGCTGGCTGAGCAAGGCCACCCTGGGCCTGATCGAAAGCGACGCGCCGCTGCCACCGGGCGAAACCCGCGCCAGCCAGGACGTGATCAAGCAGTACCAGGACGCAGAGCAGGAAATTCCGGAAGAATTGCTGCCAGCCGATCAAAGCAGCGATGCTGAAGAAGAGCACGAAGCGGAAGGCAATAGCGCTGACCGTTCGTGGTTCAGCTACATGACCTTTGGCGTGTTTGATTAATTTGCCATCGGCAGCCAAAAGGAGGCTTCGGCCTCCTTTTTATTGCCTGCAAATAGACGTATGTACTGTAGGAGCGGCTTTAGCCACGAAGTTTTTTGGCCCCTGAGGTGCTTGCAGTCAGCGCCAATCGCGGCTGAAGCCGCTCCTACAGGACAGGTTTATGGCGCTCAATCTCCTAACCGCCACCCGGAGGTAATCGGATATCGCCGATCCCGCCCAAACCCGCGCTGCGTCACCCGCACACCAACAGCCGCCTGCCGGCGTTTGTATTCGTTGATATCCACCAAACGCAGCACGCGCTTGACCTGCTCCTCGTCGAAGCCCTCGGCAATGATGGCGCTGGCCGAGAGGTCGTACTCGATATACAGGCGCAGGATTTCATCCAGCACCGGGTATGGCGGCAGAGAGTCCTCGTCTTTCTGGTCGGGTGCCAGTTCAGCCGATGGCGGTCGGTCGATCACCCGCTGGGGAATCACCGCCCCCAGACCGTTGCGGTATTCGCAGAGGCGGAACACCAAGGTCTTGGGCACATCCTTGAGCACATCGAAGCCACCGGCCATGTCGCCATAAAGCGTGGCGTAACCAACGGCCATTTCGCTTTTGTTACCGGTGGTCAGCACCAGATAGCCCTTCTTATTGGAGATCGCCATCAGCAGCGTGCCGCGGCAACGGGCCTGCAGGTTTTCCTCGGTGGTATCCGCCTCCAGCCCTTGGAATAGCGGGGCCAGGGTGGCGACAAAGGCCTCGACCATCGGCGCAATCGGCAACACGCGATAGGCAACGTTCAGCGCCCGGGCCTCAGCTTCGGCGTCCTCCAGGCTGATCTGCGCGGTGTAGTGGTATGGCATCATTACCGCCTCCACCTGTTCGGCACCCAGGGCATCGACGGCAACGGCGAGGGTCAAGGCCGAGTCGATACCACCGGACAACCCCAGAATCACACCCTTGAAGCCATTCTTCTGCACGTAATCGCGCACGCCCATCACCAGCGCCTGATAAACGCTGGCCTCCCGCTCCGGCACCGGTGCGCAACAGGCCGCACAGGGCTGTATCTGCTGGCCGTCATAGACAAAATCCACCGGGTACAGCCCTTCGCTAAAGGCCGGCACCCGCTGGCTGATCTGCCCATTCGCGGCGATCACGCAACTGCCACCGTCGAACACCAGTTCATCCTGCCCGCCAACTTGGTTGACGTAGAGAATCGGCAGACCCGCCTCGGTCACCCGCTTGGCCAGAACGGCTTCGCGCTCGCGCTGTTTATCCAGATGGAAGGGCGAGGCGTTAAGGCTGAGCATCAGCTTGGCACCGGCAGCCTTGGCCTGGGCCAGGGGCTCAGAGAACCAGATATCCTCGCAGATGCTCAGCGCCACCGGCACGCCCTTGATCTCCAGCACGCAGGGGGTATTGCCCGCCTGGAAGTAGCGCTTCTCGTCGAACACCCGGTAGTTCGGCAACCGCTGCTTATAGTAGGTGGCGAGCACTGCGCCGTCGGCAATCACCGCACTGGCGTTGTAACGCTGCTCACCGTCCAGCCAGGGATAGCCGACCACCAGATAAATGCCCTGCACCTCGCTTTGCAATCGCAACAGGCCCTGCTCGATACGCCGTTGCATGCTTGAGCGCAGCAGCAAGTCCTCGGGCGGATAACCGCACAGCGAAAGCTCGGGAAACACGATCACATCCGCCTGCCATTGCTCGCGGGCACTGGTGGCGGCGGCGATGATGCGCTCGACATTGCCATGCACATCGCCTACCCGCAGATTCAATTGGGCCATCACGACCCGCAGGGTTTGGCTCATCACTCCCTCCATCGATAAAAGAGGCGCGACTGATGCGGCGTAGTTGCGCATCGAATCCTGAGGACACTTTAGCGCCGATAAAACCGCCGTCCTGAGGAAACAATGCACAGCTTGCCACTTCCCGGCTGTGCTGGCGTCACGACCTTGGCTAAACTGCCTGCCTTACGAAAAGAAGAGCCAATTATGGGACGCCTGTTGATCTGGATCGGTTTGATCTTTGCCGTGTACTGGCTGTGGCACCGCGCCACGCGTCCCGCTCCAGCCAAACCCGGCATCGAGGAAGCGGCACCCATGGTGCGCTGCGCCCACTGCGGCGTGCATACCCCCAGG
The DNA here is from genome assembly GCF_054057335.1 of Pseudomonas sp. TE3786. NCBI lineage: Bacteria > Pseudomonadati > Pseudomonadota > Gammaproteobacteria > Pseudomonadales > Pseudomonadaceae > Pseudomonas > Pseudomonas sp. TE3786. The sequence continues at coordinate 71,426 of NZ_JBSRZF010000012.1, read as the reverse complement.
GCGCATGCCCTCAGCCAAGGGCCGCAGTGGTTCTGCAGCCAGGCCCACCTCGAGCAGGGTGCCATCCGCAGTGACCGGTGAAGCCCTGGCCCTGAGCGGCCTGCAAGGGCAGCGCATTCTCAAGATCTACCACCTGTACCGCCTGGCCATCGGTGTGATGCTGGTGGTGTTGATCTCCAGCGATCTGGATAACCAGCTGCTGGACCTGGCCAACGACAACCTGTTCAAGTACGGCAGCTGGCTGTACCTGATCCTCAACGCCGTGATCACCCTGGTGGTTCGCCGTGCGCAGCACCTGGCGCAAGTCTTCAGCCTGAGCATGGTCGATGTGATCCTGCTGTCGGGCCTGTTCTATGCCGCTGGCGGTACCCCGAGCGGGATCGGCAACCTGCTGATCGTCGCCGTGGCCATTGCCAATATCTTGCTGCGCGGCCGCATCGGCCTGCTGATCGCCGCGGTCGCCGCCATCGGCCTGATCTACCTGACCTTCTATCTGAGCCTTAGCAACCCGTCCGCCTCCGCCCAGTATGTACAGGCCGGTGCCCTCGGTGCCTTGTGCTTTACCGCAGCGTTGTTCGTTCAGGGCGTGACCCGGCGCTTGCAGGTCAGTGAAACCCTGGCGGAAAAACGCGCCGCCGATGTCGCCAACCTGGAAGCCCTCAACGCCCTGATTCTGCAACGCATGCGCACCGGTATTCTGGTGCTCGACGGCCAGCACCGCGTGCTGCTGGCCAATCAGGGTGCCCTGGGTTTGCTTGGTCGCGAAGAGCTGGCCGGGAAAATTCTCGACCCGCACAGCCCGGAGCTGGTCAAACGCCTGCAGCACTGGCAGCGCAATCCTACCCTGCGCCCCCTGAGCATGCAGGCGATTGCCGACGGCCCGGTGCTGCAACCGAGCTTCGTCACCCTGCAACGCGGCGCGCAGCAGGACACCCTGGTGTTCCTCGACGACATCTCGCAAATCGCCCAACAGGCGCAGCAGCTCAAGCTCGCCTCCCTGGGGCGGCTGACGGCCGGCATCGCCCACGAAATCCGCAACCCTCTCGGTGCCATCAGCCACGCCGCGCAACTGCTGCAGGAATCGGAAGACCTCGACGGCCCGGACCTGCGTCTGGCGCAGATCATTCAGGACCACTCGCGGCGCATGAACCTGGTGATTGAAAACGTGCTGCAGCTGTCGCGCCGACGTCAGGCCGAGCCGCAACTGTTGGACCTGAAATACTGGATCCACCGCTTTGCCAGCGAGTTCCGCACCACCACCAACGACAACCAGCTGCTGCATCTGGACACCACCGGCAGCACCATCCAGACGCGCATGGACCCCAACCAGCTGACTCAAGTGCTGACCAACCTGGTGGAAAACGGCCTGCGCCATAGTGCCCTGCAACACAAACAGGGCCAGGTGTGGCTGAAGCTGTTCCGCGATGCCGACAGTGATCTGCCGGTGCTGGAGGTGCTGGACAACGGTGCCGGGGTGCCGACCGAGCACCTGCAGAATATTTTCGAGCCCTTCTACACTACCGAAAACAAAGGCACGGGCCTCGGCCTGTATATTTCCCGCGAACTCTGCGAAAGCAACCAGGCCCGTCTGGACTACAAAACCCGCGACGTCGGCGGTGGCTGCTTCCGTATCACCTTCGCCCACCCGCGCAAACTGAGCTGACCATGACCGCCCGGCAAAAAGCCCTGATCGTCGACGACGAGCCCGATATCCGCGAACTCCTGGAAATCACCCTCGGCCGTATGAAACTGGACACCCGCAGCGCGCGTAACGTCAAAGAGGCCCGCGAGTGGCTGGCGCGTGAACCCTTCGACCTGTGCCTGACCGACATGCGCCTGCCCGATGGTACCGGTCTGGAACTGGTGCAGCATATCCAGCAGCGCCACCCCCAGGTGCCGGTGGCGATGATCACCGCCTATGGCAGCCTCGACACCGCCATCAATGCCCTGAAAGCCGGGGCGTTCGACTTCCTGACCAAACCGGTCGACCTCGCCCGCTTGCGGGAACTGGTGGGCACCGCCCTGCGTATTCGCAGTGGGGACGGCGACGAAGTCACTGTCGACAACCGCCTGCTTGGCGACTCGCCGCCCATGCGGGCGCTGCGCAAACAGATCTTCAAACTGGCCCGCAGCCAGGCACCCGTGTATATCAGCGGCGAGTCGGGCAGCGGTAAAGAGTTGGTGGCCCGCTTGATTCACGAACAAGGGCCGCGCACCGACCTGCCGTTCGTGCCCGTGAACTGCGGCGCGATTCCGTCCGAACTGATGGAAAGCGAATTCTTCGGCCATAAAAAAGGCAGCTTCACCGGCGCCATCGAAGACAAACAGGGCCTGTTCCAGGCCGCCAATGGCGGCACCCTGTTCCTCGATGAAGTGGCTGACCTGCCACTGGCCATGCAAGTGAAATTGCTCCGCGCCATCCAGGAAAAAGCCATACGCACCGTGGGCGGCCAGCAGGAAGTGGTGGTGGACGTGCGCATCCTCAGCGCCACCCACAAAGACCTGGCGGCTGAAGTCGCCGCCGGACGCTTCCGCCAGGACCTCTACTACCGCCTGAACGTCATCGAACTGCGCGTGCCCGCCTTGCGTGAACGCCGTGAAGATATCGCCCAACTCAGCGACGTGATGCTCAAACGCCTTTCAGAAGGAACCGGCCTGGCCGCCGCCAGCCTCGACCCGGACGCTCTGGAAAAGCTCAAAAACTACCGTTTCCCCGGCAACGTGCGCGAACTGGAAAACATGCTCGAACGCGCCTACACCCTGTGCGAAGACGACCGCATCCAAGCCAGCGACCTGCGCCTTGCCGATGCCGGCACCGCCGGTGAAAACGGCGAAGCCAGCCTGGCGCAGATCGATAACCTCGAGGATTACCTGGAAAACATCGAGCGCAATCTGATCATGCAAGCCCTGGAAGAAACCCGCTGGAACCGCACCGCGGCCGCCCAGCGCCTGGGCCTCACGTTCCGATCCCTGCGCTATCGCCTGAAAAAGCTCGGCATCGACTGATCAGCGCAACCCCAATCGACCCTGCGGCGCATAAGGCGCGGGGTCGATAATTGGCGTGTTGCCCAGCATCAGATCGGCCAGCAACTGGCAGGACGCCGGTGCCAACACCAAACCATTGCGGTAATGGCCGCAGTTCAACCACAGCCCCGCATGCCCCGGCAGCGGCCCGATAAAAGGCACGCCTTCCGGCGAGCCCGGTCGCAGCCCAGCCCAATGCCCCACCACCTCGGCATCTGCCAAAGCCGGTAACAGCTCGATAGCCGATGCTTTGAGACTGGCCAGCGCTTCGTCAGTCGGCGTCTTGTCGAAACCGCAATGCTCCAACGTGCTGCCCACCAGGATATGGCCATCCTTGCGCGGGATGGCATAACGGCCTTTGGCCAAGACCATGCTCGGCAGGAAGTCTGCTGCGCACTTGAACAGAATCATCTGGCCCTTCACTGGCTCCACCGGTAGCTCTAGGCCCAGCGTTGCCAGCAGCTCGCCGCTCCAGGCACCGGCAGTCAGCACCACCCGCCGCGCGCGGATTTCGCCCTCAGCGGTCTGCACGCCGACCACGTTGTCGCCGTCACGGATAAAACCGGTTACTGCAGCGTTTTCCTGCAGCGTCACGTTAGGCATTTGCACCAATGCCGCGCGCAATGCCTTGACCAGCCGCGGGTTGCGCACATTGGCCACATCACTCATCTGCACCGCACGTGTATAGCCTGGGCCCAGCACTGGAACAGCGTCGTACACGCTGCTGATCGACACAGACTGCAGCGGCCGCGCTTGTTGGCGTGCCCAGGCCAGGGCCTCGGCTTCATCGTCCAGATCCAACCAATACAGCCCGGTGACAAACACCTCAGGATCAACCCCAGTTTGCGCCAGCAACTTCGCGCCCAACCCCGGATAGAAGTCCTGCGACCAATGCGCCAGTGCGGTAACAGCAGAGCTATAACGCCAGGGGTAAAGCGGCGAAACGATACCGCCACCAGCCCAGGAAGATTCGCCGCCAACCTGGGACTTATCGAGCAAGGTGACCTGCATCCCCTGCTCCGCCAGCATCAAGCCGGTCAGCATCCCGATAGCGCCAGCGCCCACCACTACCACATCAGTCAAAGCATCCCCTTAGCGCGCGTAGCGGTATCGAAGTGGAAAAACAGCGGCGAAGAATACGTCAACTGGCGCACAGTTTTGTAGGCAGTTTCCAAGTGGTTAACCAATCATCGCCTACAAATTTCCACTCATCCCCGCATGTACGACAAATCCTACGACAGCGTGGGAATCTATACCCTCGGTATAGGAGCAAGTTATGCGCGCAAGAAAAGGATCCAGGGGTTTCACCATGATCGAGATGATGGTTGTCGTCGTCTTGCTCGCCATTTTTGCCTCGATGGCCATCCCCAGCTTTATCAACATGATCAATAACGCCAAGGTGCAAAGCACCAGCAACGAACTGGCGAGTTTGCTGCAGTACGCGCGCTCCACCGCCGTGCAAAACAATACCTCCTACACCGTTTGCGTGAGCAACTCCGTGTGGAGCGTGAAAAAGGGTGCTGACTGCACCTCCGTTACCGAACTGCGCAATCTGACGCCAGTAGTCGATATTACCGTGGCCGCCAGTACCAGCGCAGTGCCAATGGTCTTCGCGCCCAACGGGACCACCAGCAACAACCCCAGCATCATTCTGTGCCGCGGCGACGTCGCGACCGATGGTTACAAGATCAAAGTTCGCAACAGCGGCAATATTCGTGTCGCTAACCGGGGCCTGGATGAAGCCGGTGCCGTCCTCACTTCTTGCACGCCATGAGCAGCTCTATGAAAAGTAACCGTGGTTTCAGCATGATCGAGGTTCTTATCACCTTGATCCTCGTCAGCATCGGTGTGCTCGGCATGGTTGCCTTGCAGACTCGCACCCTACAAAACACTCAGGACTCCGTGCAACGCAATGCCGCAGCGGCGTTAGCCAATGACTTGCTCGAGTCGATGCGGGCGCAACCCACTGGTCTTCCCGCCAACTCTGCTTTTTATAAAAAAGCTGGCAGTGATTTTCCTGCAGCGCCCGCAGCCGGCTGTGCCGAAACTCCGCTGGACCCATCCCAACAACTCGGCTGTTGGGCCAAGAAAGCCAAGCTACTGCTGCCGGGCGTGACCGACGAATTGCTGAACAAAGATTTCTATGTCTGTCGCACCACCAACCCTGGCGCATGTAATCCGCTCGCAGGCTCTGCGGTAGAGATTCAAATTGCCTGGAAAGTGAAACCCGGCGAATGCATGGACAGCACCGACGCGGATAGCGCCGCCACTACTTGTCGTTATCGACTCCGGGCAGAACTCTAGGATCTTTTTTATGAAATTTCACAAACTGCAATTCGGCTTGTCGCTGATTGAGCTGATGGTTGCTATGGCAATTGCTAGCTTTTTGATTCTGGGAGTTACTCAGATATACATCGACAACAAAAAGACCTATGTCTTTCAGCAAAACCTTTCGGAAAACCAGGAAGGCACACGCTTTGCTTTGTTATTTCTGCAAAATGAACTTGGCAAGACCGGTTATCGCCGCCGCCCGGACGAACCACTTGAAACCGCATTCCCGGAAGCGACTGCCTCCGGTTGCTCTTTTGAAGAAGGACAAACCGTTAAATACATAAGCGCCAAGTCAATCTGCATTCGCTACCAACCAAAAGACCAAAACGATAGGGACTGCGTTGGCAATAAAGTAGCTACCGCCTCGGACTTTGCCACTCCATATACAAAAGCGACCGAGACTTTCGTCGAAAGACTGTACGTAAACGACAGCAATGAGCTTATTTGCACCCGAGACACTAATGATGCCGTATTGATCAGTGGCGTAATGGACTTGCGCTTTGAACTCGGAGTTGGTAGCGCATCTTCACCACAAACTATCAAGTCATATATCAAATCAGCTGCTGCAACTAATCAGCCCGTACTATCAGTCCGCTTTTCTTCCTTACTGCGTAGTACCGGCAGCAAGTTACGTGAATCCGTTACCGCAGATGAAGCACTGGCGAATTGGAAAAATCTTGTCGGTGCGACCACCGCTGAATTCAACGCGGTGAAAACGCTCGACCAAGGGCAGATCTATCAAGTTTCGCAAAATACCGTGATGCTCAGGAACCGCATGCCATGAACCCAAATAGCTCACGTCACGTAGCACTGCCTAAAACCCAACAAGGTGCCTCGCTATTTATCGCCCTCATTATATTGTTAGTCATTACCTTATTAGCCTTATCAAGCACCCGTGAAGTCACTCTTGAGTCTCGAATTACAGGTAATTTCACCGAACAACAAAAATTGTTCAACAGCGCCGAGAGTGGATTGAGAGACGGCGAACTAAGTGTGGTGGACTCTATGTACCCTCTGGAACCAACCACAGACTGTGCTACTGCCGCCTCCGGCTCCCGCCCTGATCCTTGCTTGCTATCACTCACAGATGGCCAGTACACCTACGATCTGCTTTTTGCTACCGCAGGCAAATCACGCCCCTACTTCCCGGAAAATGGCACAAAAGCCAACAGCAACACCAATATTAATTGGTATGCGAAGCCAGCCCCTTCAGGGGCGGGCGACGCCGAGTCAGAGAATCCGGAATACGGCAACATGGAAGGCGGGACCGGTACGTTTCGCTATGAAGTAAATAGCCAGGCAGTTAATCAAATCAGCAGTAACGCGACTTACCTGCGCTCGACCACCGTCAAATTTTTCGATAACGGGAACTGACCATGAAAACGGCACGTTTTTACGGTAAAACCACCGCCAGCCTCTTGGCTTCCCTGCTGTTTATTAGCGGCACGCAACAGGCGCAGGCGACATTGCTAGACCCGGCACAATCGCCATTGATTCTGTCCGAGAGTGTTGCGCCCAACCTGATTTTTACCTTGGATGACTCCGGCAGCATGGTCTGGGCCTATGCGCCCGACAATATGGACGTGTTGAGTACCACCCGCCGAGTTAAAGCGGCCACCTATAACCCGATGTACTATAACCCGGCGATCACCTATACCTTGCCGGTGAAATATGAAAGCGATGGCGCGCGATCTACCACCCAATACAGCACCAGTTTTACTTCGGCTTACTTCAACGGTCTGGTGAGTAGTCGTGGCTCGGTCAACTTATCAACCGATTACCGCGTCACCTGGGCATACAACCCTGCGACCACGCCTAAAACTACTGGTTTAGCCAACAGTGACTTTGGCGACCAGAACACGAACAACACTTACGCGGAAAACGCTGCGGCCGACTTTAACGCTGCAACTATCAGCACCACCACAGCGCCCGGACCGTCCGGTAGCGGAAACTTTTCCGGCTCCGCCAACTCAAGCATGGCGAACAATACGACCACAAACCTGACAATGAACGGGGTAACGTTCTCGGTAAAACGCACCGGTACAACTACCTGTACTGCTACCAAGGTAACGAACTCCACCAACTCGACGGCCACCGATACACAGAGCAACACGCCGACCACCGGCTATACCACCACAGCGGTCACTACAACGACGACCGCCTATGACAATCCCAGCTCTTGCGTGCGCTCCAGTAATACTTACACCGTTACGGCTCCGACCACATACACCTCGAGCGTTACTACTACCGTCACTCGTGCCGACTTGAGAAAAGCAGCTGTCCCGGCCTACTACTATTTGTACGACACCACACTGGCGGGCTGCACCAGCGTCAACACCGATGAAAACTGCTACCGCCTGGTATTTGTCAGCAGCTCCTCGGGGCAAAATCGTGCTGCCGAAGCGTCAGTAGGCACGGACGAACGAGCCAACTTTGCCCGATGGTATTCGTTCTACCGTACCCGCTCGCTGACTACCCTGTCGGCCGCCAACCTGGCATTTACCGGCCTGCCGCGTTCAATCCGTCTGACCTGGCAAACGCTTGGTAGCTGCACCGCGTTCAACTCCACCGCAGCGGCTTGCGGCAGTAACTATCTGCGCAAATTCACCAGCAACCATGTGGGCAACTTCTTCAACTGGTTGCCTACTGTGACCTTCACCAGTTCGACCTACCTGCGCGGTGCGATGACTCGTGCGGGCAACTTCCTTAGCGCCGCTGACAGTCCTGCCTGGGCAGCCAACCCATATCCTCTGACCAGCTCAGGCGGCGTTGGAACTACGGTTCAGGAGCCGAAGTACTCATGCCGCGCCAACTACCAGATCATGATGACCGATGGCATGTGGAACGATACCGCCACCATGCCTTCAGAATTCAAGCCAGACGAGTCTGCAATCCCCCAACTGCCCGACAAGACTGCGTATGCACAGCAATACCCTTTTGTAGATGCAACAACAAAAACGCTCGCGGACCTGTCGTTCCACTACTGGGCAACGGATGCCAGCACACTGACAGACGACGTAAAAGCCGTGATCGTGGCACCTAATGCCAGCGATCCAGCTGCCCAATATTGGGATCCTAAAAATGACCCTGCTACCTGGCAGCACCTAACCACATATACCGTCGGTCTTGGCCTGAATTCTTCATTGACCGCTGCAGGCATCCCTTGGGCAGGCAGTACCTATGCCGGCGCAGGTTACAGCGCACTGGTCGCTGGTACTGCTAGCTGGCCGGCAGCAGCATCCAACAGCACTAACAACGTGTATGACCTGTGGCACACCGCGATCAATTCCCGTGGCGAGTTCTTCAGCGCCGATAGCCCGGACACCGTGGTTGCTGCATTCAACCAGATCATCAGCCGCATCAGTAACCGCACCACATCCGCCGGCGCACCTGGTGTGACGGCAGATATAGTAAGTGATGCTATTAACCGTGACGTTTACCAAACCCAGCTAAACAGTGAGGACTGGAGCGGTAACCTGACCAAATTCAATATCGACTCTAATAACCTTCGCAGCAAAGTCTGGGATGCCCAGTCAGCGATCAGCGGTAAAACGGCCAGCACTCGAAATATAAAAATGGTCAGCACAACAGGTGTACTGACTGATTTTGCCTGGAGCAACCTCACCCCAGCTCAGCAAGCAATGCTGAACAAGGACAACGACCTTACCAACACGCCGACAGATACCAAGGGTGAAGCTCGCCTCAACTACGTACGTGGTGACCAAAGCGGCGAAGGTAGTACAGCAGGCACGTTCCGGATTCGCAGCTCCGTGCTGGGCGATATCATCAACTCATCCCCGGTGATCGTGGGCACGCCGAAAAACGTCGCTTACTTGATGGATGCCATTGAGGACTTGAGCGGCACCGGTGTCCGCTCCTATAAACGTTTTAAAGCTGCCAACAGAGCAACAAAAAACGACGGCGAAGACAATTCCCCGCGACGCCCTATGGTTTACGTCGGTGCCAACGACGGAATGCTGCATGGCTTTGATGCGAATACTGGCGAGGAGCGGTTTGCATTCGTCCCTACCGCAGCCATTCAAAATATTTACAAGCTACCGGCGCAGAGATACACAGGTTCCGGCCACCAATATTATGTTGATGGCACGCCGACCGTGGCCGACGTCTTCTTTGCCAATGCCTGGCACACGGTGTTAGTGGGTACCATGCGAGCCGGCGGCAGATCGCTGTTTGCTCTGGATATTACCGATCCAGACCATATTTCGTTGCTCTGGGAAAAGAACTTTACCGATACCGGCCTGAGCAATCTGGGCTACACCTTCTCACAACCGACTATCGCTCGCCTGCACACCGGCAACTGGGCTGCAGTGATCGGCAATGGCTACGGCAACCAGTCAAGCTCCATTGCCGATAACGCTTCGCTGATGATCTTCAACATCGAGACCGGTGAGCTTCAGCGTGAATTGGTAGTAGCTGGCGATAACACCAAAGCCAATGGCCTTTCCACTCCACGTCTGGCCGACAACAACAGCGACGGCGTTGCTGACTATGCGTATGCCGGCGACCTGCAAGGCAACATGTGGCGATTTGATCTGGTAACCACTCGTGCCGTGCCAGTAACTCCGGATCCGTTCAAACGGGGCACGGGCTTCCTTGGCAATATCAACGCCAACAACTTTGCCGTTGCCTATGGCGGCACACCGCTGTACAAGGCGACCGATTCACGAGCCGCCAGCTCAGCAACAGCACAGGCGATTACCGCTCCGCCATCGTTGGTTCGGCATCCATCGACGCTCGGTTATCTGGTTATTTTTGGTACCGGAAAGTACTTCGAAACCACCGACTCCACAGTTGACTCAACCCGAGCTATGACGCTGTACGGTATTTGGGACCGCAAAACCAAAGGGCAGAACACCTCAAGCAGAACGGCTCTGAAACGTAGCGACCTGCAGGCACAGACGATTAACTCGCAGCCGACCAACCCTTTTAAGGATAACGTCGCCGTCCAAGGCATCCGTATCGTCAGCAACAACACGGTGCAGTGGTATGTGGATGACGCTAAAAGCACTGACGACAGCCAAGTGAACAAATGGGGTTGGGCGCTTGATTTGAAAGTGGTTGGCAGCACCCCCACTTACAGCGGCGAGATGGTCATCAATCCCATGGCCGCACGTGGTCAGACACTGCTCCTGAACACCCTTACGCCGAACGCTGACCCTTGCAAAGAAGGTGTCGACTCATGGCAATACGGGCTGGACCCAACTACCGGCGGACGAACCAAGTTCAACGTATTTGACCTGGATAACAGCGGCACAATCGATGACAACGACGCCTATGTGAGCGGCGGCGCAGGCACCGTAGTTTCCGCCTACAAGAAACCCGGCTCCGGCGGTTTCACCACCAACAACGGAGAAGTTTTCACCGCGCCTAGCCAGGGCGGCGGCATGAAATACAATACCGGCCCCGGCACAACCGGACGCCAAAGCTGGCGCGCAATCCCAGAGCGAGAGACTTCGGAATGATCAAGAACGCACGCACTATGCAGGGTTTTACCCTGGTCGAGTTGATGCTGGTGGTAACGGTGATCGGCATCCTCGCCGCCATCGTTTACCCCAACTATCAGGAGTACGTGATGCGCAGCAACCGCACCGAAGGGATAGCACTGCTTAACGATGCGGCGGCTCGGCAGGAGCGCTACTTTGCGCAGAACAATACCTATGCCGACACCAGCGCTAAACTAGGCCTCTCGGGCCAGTCGCCGAACAAGATGTATACGCTGGACATCAGCAACACCTCCGCCAGCACTTACACCTTGACGGTAACGCCCAGCAGGACCGACGCCAAATGCGGCAACCTGAGCGTCACTCAGGCAGGTACCAAAGACAAAACGGGGACGGCTGCGACCGTCGCCGATTGCTTCAGATAAGCCCTAGCTAAAACAAAAAAGGCCACTTCATCGAAGTGGCCTTTTTTTATGCTCGGCAGATTAACTGCTAAAACTTCAAATCGCCTTAACCCGCAATTCCTTGGGCATCGAGAACGTCACATTCTCCGGCCGCCCATCCAGCTCTTCAGCGCCGGTAGCGCCCCACTCCTTCAGCTTTTGCACCACCCCTAACACCAACACTTCCGGTGCCGAAGCACCAGCAGTGATGCCAATCCGCGCAGCGCCCTCGAACCAGCCTTGCTGCAGGTCTTCCGCACCATCAATCAGGTAAGCCGGGGTACCCAAACGCTCGGAGAGTTCGCGCAAGCGGTTGGAGTTGGAGCTGTTGGGGCTGCCAACCACCAGTACCACGTCGCTATCGCTGGCTAGCTGTTTGACGGCGTCCTGACGGTTCTGGGTGGCATAGCAGATGTCGTCTTTGCGTGGGCCACCGATGCTCGGGAAGCGGCTGCGCAGGGCGTCGATCACGCGGCTGGTGTCGTCCATGGACAGGGTGGTCTGGGTGACGAAGGCCAGGGAATCGGGGTTGCGCACTTGCAGGTTGGCAACGTCGGCTTCGTCTTCCACCAGGTAAATGGTGCCGCCGTTGCTGGCGTCGTATTGGCCCATGGTGCCTTCGACTTCCGGGTGACCGGCGTGGCCGATAAGGATGCATTCACGGCCGTCGCGGCTGTAGCGGGCGACTTCGATATGTACTTTGGTCACCAGCGGGCAGGTGGCGTCGAACACTTTCAGGCCACGGGCTTCAGCTTCTTTGCGTACTGTTTGGGAAACGCCGTGGGCGCTGAAGATGACGATGACGTTGTCAGGCACCTGGTCGAGTTCTTCAACAAAGATGGCACCACGGGCGCGCAGGTCTTCGACGACAAATTTGTTGTGGACCACTTCGTGGCGCACGTAGATCGGCGGGCCGAACACTTCCAGGGCGCGGTTGACGATTTCGATCGCGCGATCGACTCCGGCGCAGAAGCCGCGGGGGTTGGCGAGTTTGATTTGCATGGCTGACTCTTGCATGGAGCTGTCCTCATCCGCCCCTAAGGCAGGTGCAAGGCAACCGACCGATCAGGCCGGTTTGACCTCGATGATTTCCACCTGAAAGCTCAGGGTTTTGCCGGCCAGCGGGTGGTTGAAGTCGATGGTGACCTGGCTGTCATCAAAGGCTTTGACCACGCCGGGCAGCTCGGTGTTGGCGGCGTCGTTGAAGATCACCAGCAGGCCTTCGGACAGCTCCATGCCTTCGAACTGCGAGCGAGGCATCACCTGCACGTTCTGCGGGTTCGGTTGGCCAAAGCCGTGTTCGGGCTCCACCTGCAGGGTGCGCTTATCGCCGGCCTTGAGGCCAAACAGCGCCGCTTCGAAACCGGGCAGCAGGTTGCCATCGCCGACTTTGAAGGTGGCGGGCTTTTTGTCGAAGGTGCTATCCACCACGTCACCGTTTTCCAGGTTCAGGGCGAAGTGCAGGGTTACTTGCTTGTCCGGGCCGATCCGCTGTTCATTTGCGTGGGCGTCAGTCATGGGCGGGCTCTCCGGATTTTTTGCTTTTGAACATATCCAGGGCCAGCAATACAGCACCGACGCTGATAGCGCTGTCGGCAATATTGAAGGCTGGGAAGCGCCAGCGGTCTTGCCAGTGCACCAGGATAAAGTCGATAACGTGGCCCAGCACGATACGGTCGTACAGGTTGCCCAGCGCGCCGCCGAGCACCAGTGCCAAGGCGATGGCCAGCCAGGTTTCGTCGGCCTTCAGGCGCTTAAGCCAGACCACCAGGGTGGCGCTGACGACAATCGCGATCAGGGCGAACAACCAGCGCTGCCAGCCGGAGCTGTCGGCGAGGAAGCTGAAAGCAGCGCCGGTGTTGTAGGCCAGGGTCCAGCTGAACAGGTCGGGAATGACCACGATCTGCTGGTACAGGCTCAGGTTGGTTTCGAAGTACAGCTTGGTGGCCTGATCGACGATCAGGACCAGCAGACTTATCCACAGCAGCGACAACCGGCCGAAGCGAGCGTTAGGCATAGTGACGAACCTCGCCTGCACCGCTGATGTTGTCGACGCAGCGACCGCAGATTTCTGGGTGCTCCGGATTCACGCCCACGTCTTCACGGCAGTGCCAGCAGCGCGCGCACTTGGCGTGGGCGGATTTCACTACTTTCAGTTTCAGGCCGGCCACTTCGGTTACCACGGCATCGGCCGGCGCGCTGGCCAACGGAGCCACGGCGGCGGTCGAGGTGATCAACACAAAACGCAGCTCGTTGCTGAGTTTGTTCAGGTCGCGGACCAGGGCATCTTCGGCGTACAGGGTGACTTCGGCTTGCAGGTTGCCACCGATGGCTTTGGCCGCACGCTGGTTTTCCATTTCCTTGTTCACGGCCACTTTTACGGCCATGACGCGATCCCAGTAGGCGCGGTCCAGCTCGAAGCCTTCTGGCAAAGCGGTAAGGCCTTGGTACCAAGTGTTGAGCATCACCGATTCGTTGCGCTCGCCAGGCAGGTATTCCCACAGCTCGTCGGCTGTGAAGGCGAGGATCGGTGCGATCCAGCGCACCAGCGCTTCGGCGATGTGGAACAACGCGGTCTGGCAGGAACGCCGCGCCTGGCTGTCGCTGGCGGTGGTGTACTGACGGTCTTTGATGATGTCCAGGTAGAAGCCGCCCAGCTCCTGCACGCAGAAGTTGTGCACTTTGGAGTAGACGTTCCAGAAACGGTATTCACCGTAGTGCTCTTGCAGCTCGTTTTGCAGCAGCAGGGCACGGTCTACCGCCCAACGGTCCAGGGCCAGCATGTCTTCAGCGGGCAACAGATCGGTGGCCGGGTTGAAGCCGCTCAGGTTGGAGAGCAGGAAGCGGGCGGTGTTGCGGATACGGCGATAGGCATCGGCGCTGCGCTGCAGAATCTGCTCGGAAACGGCCATTTCGCCGGAGTAGTCGGTGGCCGAAACCCACAGACGCATGATGTCGGCACCCAGGGTGTCGTTGACCTTTTGCGGGGCGATGACGTTGCCGAGCGACTTGGACATCTTGCGACCGCTCTCGTCCACGGTGAAGCCGTGGGTCAGCAGTTCGCGGTACGGGGCGTGGTCGTCCAGCATGCAGCCGGTGAGCAAGGAAGAATGGAACCAACCGCGGTGCTGGTCGGAGCCTTCCAGGTACAGGTCGGCACGCGGGCCGCTTTCGTGGCCCATCGGGTGCGAGCCACGCAGCACGTGCCAGTGGGTGGTACCGGAGTCGAACCACACATCCAGGGTGTCGCTGATTTTGTCGTAATTGCCGGCTTCGTCACCGAGCAGCTCGGCGGCGTCGAGTTTGAACCAGGCTTCGATGCCTTCCTGTTCAACGCGTTTGGCCACTTCTTCCATCAGCTCGACGGTGCGCGGGTGCAACTCGCCGGTGGCTTTGTCGAGGAAGAATGGGATTGGCACGCCCCAGTTGCGCTGACGGGAGATGCACCAGTCCGGGCGGTTGGCGATCATCGAATGCAGACGCGCCTGGCCCCAGGCTGGCACGAACTGGGTGTCTTCAATGGCTTTTACCGCGCGCTGACGCAGGGTGTTGCCGGTGCTTGGCTGCTTGTCCATGCCGACGAACCACTGCGCGGTGGCGCGGTAGATCAGCGGGGTTTTATGACGCCAGCAGTGCATATAGCTGTGGCTGATGGTTTCGGTGTGCATCAGCGCGCCGACTTCGCTGAGCTTCTCAACGATGGCCGGGTTGGCTTTCCAGATGAACTGGCCGCCGAAGAATGGCAGCGATTCGACGTACACACCGTTGCTCTGTACCGGGGTGAGGATGTCGTCGTTGACCATGCCGTAGCGCTTGCAGGTGACGAAGTCGTCCTCGCCGTAGGCTGGTGCGGAGTGCACCACGCCGGTACCCGCGCCCAGCTCGACGTACTCGGCCAGGTACACCGGCGAGAGACGGTCGTAGAACGGGTGACGGAAGTTGATCAGGTCCAGCGCCGCGCCTTGGGCAGTGGCGATGACCGAGCCTTGCAGGCCGTAACGGGTCAGACAGGCTTCTACCAGCTCTTCAGCCAGGATCAGCAGCTTGTCGCCGACGTCGACCAAGGCATAAGTGAATTCCGGGTGAACGTTAAGCGCCTGGTTGGCCGGGATGGTCCACGGGGTGGTGGTCCAGATCACGATGGCAGCAGGCTTGCTCAGCGACGGCAGACCGAAGGCGGCGGCCAGTTTGGCTTCGTCGGCAATCGGGAAGGCGACGTCAATGGTCGAGGACTTCTTGTCCTGGTATTCGACTTCGGCTTCAGCCAGGGCCGAGCCACAGTCGAAGCACCAGTTAACCGGCTTCAGACCTTTGAAGACGAAACCGCCTTTGACCATTTCGGCCAGGGCGCGGATCTCGCCGGCTTCGTTGGCAAAATCCATGGTTTTGTACGGGTTGGACCAGTCGCCGAGCACGCCCAGGCGGATGAACTCGACCTTCTGCCCTTCCACCTGCTCGGCAGCATAGGCGCGGCACAGCTCGCGGGTTTTGTCGGCGGGCAGGTTCTTGCCATGGGTGACTTCGACCTTGTGCTCGATCGGCAGACCGTGGCAGTCCCAACCCGGCACGTACGGCGCGTCGAACCCGGAGAGGGTTTTCGAGCGCACGATCATGTCTTTGAGAATCTTGTTTACCGCGTGACCGATGTGAATATTGCCGTTGGCATAGGGCGGGCCGTCGTGCAGCACGAACTTGGGCCGATCCTTACCAATCTCGCGCAGCTTCTGATACAGGCCAATGCTGTCCCAGCGCTGCAGAATCTGCGGTTCGCGCTGTGGCAGGCCGGCCTTCATTGGGAAGGCTGTATCGGGAAGGTTCAGCGTGGCTTTGTAGTCGGTCATCTCAGGCTCTTCACTTAAGCGGTTGACCCTGCCATAGGGCACGGGCGGCGGCGACATCCGCGTGTATCGCCGTCTTCAGCGCCTCCAGGGAGGCGAAACGCTGCTCATCGCGCAGCTTGTGGTGGAATGCCACCGTCAAACGTCGGCCATACAGATCGCCGACAAAATCTAAAAGATGCACTTCCAGGTGTGCGCTACCGTCGCCCTGCACCGTCGGCCGCACGCCAATATTGGCGACGCCGGGCCAGGGTTGGCCATCGAGTTCGACGCTGACCAGGTAGACCCCGGTGAGCGGCACACGACGGCGCTTGAGTTGTACGTTGGCCGTCGGCGTACCGAACTGGCGGGCCAGCTTCTGCCCGTGCAAAACCCGTCCGGAAATCCGGAAGGGTCGTCCCAGCAGACGCTCGGCCAGTGGGAAGTCGGCGGCTGCCAGCGACTCACGAACCCGGGTACTGCTTACCCGCAGGCCGTCGATTTCAACGGTGCTGGCCGCTTCCAGGGTAAAACCTTCGACCACCGCAGCTTGCTGCAGAAAGGCGAAATCACCGGCCCGGTCACAACCGAAGCGGAAATCGTCGCCGACTTCCAGATGCTGCACACCGAGGCCTTGCAGCAGTACCGTGTGGACGAACTCGGCAGCGCTGAGCTCACGCAAACGGCGATTGAAGGACAGACACAACACACGATCCACGCCGGCAGCGGCGAACAAGGCGAGCTTGTCGCGCAACCGCGTCAAGCGCGGCGGCGCGGTATCAGGACCAAAGAATTCACGCGGTTGCGGCTCGAAAATAACCACACAGCTGGGCACGCCCAATTCGTCCGCACGCTCGCGCAGCCGCGCCAGGATGGCCTGGTGGCCACGGTGCACGCCGTCAAAATTGCCGATAGTGGCAACGCAGCCCCGATGCTGGGGCCGCAAGTTTTGAAGCCCTCGAACCAGCTGCATAGGACGCTTCTTGCTCACAAAGTGGCCGATTATACGCACACCCGACGCCGGACAACAGGCGACAGCCGTCGTGTATGTAGCGGTTAAAAAATGATCGACTTCGCCCGCGATCAGGCCAACGAACGGCGAGCGAAATCACGCAAGCGAAAGCCCAACATCAACAGCACACCGAAATAGGCGGCAATGCCCACCGCTACCAACGCGCCCAGACGCAGCAGACGAATCAACATGCCACCCTGATCCCAGGCCGGCATCACATACATCAGGCCCAGCAACACCGCCGCCATTACCAATACCGCCACCACCAGCTTGGCGAGAAACACGCCCCAGCCCGGTTGCGGGGTGAACAGCTGTTGCTTGCGCAATTGCCAGAACAGCAAACCGGCGTTTAGGCAGGCCGCCAGGCCGATGGACAGCGCCAGGCCCGCGTGGGGGTATGGCAGGGTAAAAAAGAACAGCAGGTTCATCAGCTGAGTAGCGGCCAGGGTTATCAGGGCGATGCGCACCGGCGTGGAAATGTTCTGCCGCGCATAGAAGCCCGGCGCCAGCACCTTGACCAGGATGATGCCGAGCAGGCCGACCGTGTAGGCGATCAAAGCGAACTGGGTCATTTGCGCGTCATGGGCGCTGAATTTGCCGTACTGGAACAACGACACCGTCAACGGCTCGGAAATGATCGCCAGGGCCAGTGCGCAAGGCAGTGCCAGCAGGAAGCACAGGCGCAGCCCCCAGTCCATCAGGCGTGAATACTCTTCGGTGTTTTTGCTCGAAAAACTGCGCGACAGCGCTGGCAGCAAAATCGTGCCCAAAGCTACACCCAGCACGCCGGACGGCAACTCCATCAAACGGTCGGCGTAGTACATCCAGGACACCGAGCCAGCCACCAGGAACGAGGCGAAGATGGTGTTGATGATCAGCGAAATCTGGCTAACCGAAACACCGAGAATCGCCGGGCCCATCTGCTTCATTACCCGCCACACGCCAGCGTCGCGCAGGTTCAGGCGCGGCAGCACGAGCATGCCGATCTTCTTCAGATGCGGCAGCTGATAGAGCAATTGCAACAGGCCGCCGACCAACACAGCCCAGCCGAGCGCCATCACCGGAGGGTTGAAGTAAGGCGTAAGGAATAGTGCGAAGACGATCATGCTGATATTCAGCAACGTCGGCACAAAGGCCGGCACCGAGAAGCGGTTCCAGGTGTTGAGAATTGCGCCGGCCAGTGAGGCAAGCGAGATCAGCAATATATAAGGAAAGGTCACCCGCAATAGGGACGAGGTCAGCTCGAACTTTTCCGGCGAATCGGCAAAGCCTGGCGCCGTGACCCAGATCACCCAGGGCGCGGCAATCATGCCCAGGGCCGTCACCACCGCCAACACCAAGGTCAGCAGCCCAGCTACGTAAGCCACGAAGGTACGGGTCGCCTCCTCGCCTTGCTGGGTTTTGTATTCCGCCAGAATTGGCACAAAGGCCTGGGAGAACGCGCCCTCAGCAAAGATCCGACGCAGCAGGTTGGGCAGTTTGAAGGCGACGAAAAACGCGTCGGTGGCCATACCAGCACCGAAGATGCGCGCCACGATGGTATCGCGGACAAAGCCCAGGACCCGGGACAACATGGTCATCGAGCTGACCGCAGCCAGCGACTTGAGTAAATTCATAACGCTCGTTTCTACCGCATGAAGTATGCTGCGCCACCGCAATCACGGCACCGCGCTGTAGGCCGCAAGGCAAAGGCGGCGAGTGTAGAACCGGCTGGCAAATAAATCACCCACACGAGTTGGGTACGCTGGTCGGACTGCTGGTCGATCTATCGCCAGCAAGGCGGAACCGCGCTTGACAAGCCATCGTCACATCGGCATGATTCGCGGCCTTATTTGTTTAGTCATTTCCTCAAAGTTTCAAGGAGCTCGACGGTGGCCAATACACCTTCTGCCAAAAAACGCGCTAAACAGGCTGAGAAGCGTCGTAGCCATAACGCCAGCCTGCGCTCCATGGTTCGTACCTATATCAAGAACGTGGTCAAGGCTATCGACGCCAAAGACCTCGAACTTGCTCAGAAAGCGTACGTTCTGGCTGTGCCTGTAATCGACCGTATGGCCGACAAAGGCATCATCCACAAGAACAAAGCAGCTCGTCATAAGAGCCGCCTGAACGGTCACATCAAGGATCTCAGCCAAGCGGCTGCAGCCTAAGTGTGATGCGTTGAAAAGACCGGCCCAAGGGCCGGTTTTTTATTGCCCGCAAAAAAGCCGCCGACAAAAAAGGCGAATCTCGCGACTCGCCTTTTTAGCTTTTACTTGAAGCTACTGATGCCAGGGCAGGATCGGAATGGCGGTCACCGCATTCTGCGGACTGCCCTCGATCACGCGGTCGCTATAGACCAGGTACACCAGGGTATTGCGCTTCTTGTCGAAGAACCGCACCACCTGCATGGTCTTGAACACCAGCGAGGTGCGCTCCTTGAACACCTCCTCTCCATCTTTCAGATTCTCGGGCACCTGGATCGGACCCACCTGACGACAGGCAATCGACGCCTCGGCGCGATCCTCCGCCAAACCCAACCCACCTTTGACGCCGCCAGTTTTGGCGCGCGACAGGTAGCAGGTCACGCCCTCCACTTTCGGATCATCGAAAGCCTCGACGACGATCTTGTCGTTTGGCCCCACCCACTTGAAAACCGTCGACACCTGACCGATTTCTTCGGCCGATGCCGCCATCGCCAAGGGCAGCAATAACGCACCCAACATCCCTTTGATTACTCGCACAGCATCCCCTTGCCGCCCGCAGGCGCGCTTACACCAGAATCAGGTTGTCGCGATGCACCAACTCAGGCTCATCGACATAGCCCAGCAAACGCTCGATGGCATCCGAGGGCTGGCCGACGATCTTCTGCGCCTCAGCAGCGCTGTAGTTGGCCAGACCACGAGCAATCTCTCGCCCGTCCGGATCGACGCAGACCACCATCTCGCCACGACGGAAATTGCCCTGCACGCTTTTTACCCCAACCGGCAGCAGGCTCTTGTGGCTTTGCAGCAGCGCCTTCACCGCACCCGCATCCAACTGCAGGGTACCGCGGGTTTGCAGATGCCCCGCCAACCACTGCTTGCGCGCCGCCAGCAGACCACGCTCAGGAGCGAGCAAGGTACCCAAACGCTCACCCGCCTTGAGGCGCGCCAACACTTGCTCGATAGCGCCACCGACGATCACCGTGTGCGCACCGGAACGTGCGGCCAGCCGCGCCGCGCGCAGCTTGGTTTGCATACCGCCACGTCCCAAGGCCCCGCCGACACCACCTGCAACGGCATCCAGCGCAGGATCATCGGCACGCGCCTCGTAAATCAATTGAGCACCGGGATTGTGGCGCGGATCAGCATCAAACATACCGTCGCGATCGGTGAGAATGACCAGCAGATCAGCCTCCACCAGGTTGGCCACCAGGGCCGCCAGGGTGTCGTTGTCGCCAAAACGGATTTCGTCAGTGACCACGGTGTCGTTTTCGTTGATCACCGGGATCGCCCCCAGATCCACCAGGGTACGCAGAGTGCTACGGGCATTCAGGTAGCGCTTGCGATCCGACAGGTCGTCATGGGTCAGCAAAATTTGCGCAGTATGCCGGCCATGCTGAGCAAAGCTGGACTCCCAAGCCTGCACCAAGCCCATCTGCCCCACCGCAGCAGCCGCCTGCAGCTCATGGATGGCGCTCGGGCGCGAGGCCCAGCCCAGACGACTCATGCCCGCCGCAACAGCGCCCGAAGACACTAGCACCAGCTCGACGCCCGCCTCGCGCAACGCCACCATCTGCTCAACCCAGATCGCCATCGCCCCGCGATCCAGGCCACGCCCATCTGCAGTCAGCAATGCACTACCAATTTTCACCACCCAGCGCTGCGCGCCAGTCACCTTGTCCCGCATCGTCATCCAACCTTGGCCAGAAGAGCGGCGCTGCGCCGCTCGTGCGAATTAGTCAGCACAACGCCGCTAATTAGCGGCGTTGTGGTTTTACTCAGTCTCTGACGTAGATGATCTCTGGACCATCATCGTCATCTTCTTCATCCCAGAAGCCGTCATCGTTATCCTCGCTGCCGGCCACCTTGACGCCAGCGCGGCGCAATGCGCGCTTGTCGTCCAGTGCCTGCAGCTGGGCGCGGGCCTCGTCTTCGATACGGCGATCCAGCTCCGCTAGCTCAGCCGCGTACTGCGGCTCTTCGGCGATACGCAGGGAGCGCTCCTCGAGGTACTTCATGATATCGAAGCAGAGCTTTTCTGTGCCTTCTTTACCAATGGCCGAAATCACATAAACCGGACCCGTCCACTCCAGGCGATCAGTAATCTCCTTGATGCGAGCCTCTTGTTCTTCCTCAAGGATCTGGTCGGACTTGTTCAGCACCAACCAACGATCACGCTCAGCCAGCGACGGACTGAATTTGCCCAGCTCGGTCACAATGGTTTCAGCCGCCTCAGCCGGATCGGTTAGATCCAGCGGCGCCATATCGACGAGGTGCAACAGCAGACGGGTACGCGCCAAGTGTTTGAGGAAGCGGATACCCAGACCGGCACCATCGGAGGCACCTTCGATCAGACCCGGAATGTCGGCGACTACAAAGCTCTTGTAACGATCAACGCTGACCACACCCAGGTTCGGCACCAGGGTGGTGAACGGGTAGTCCGCCACTTTTGGCTTGGCCGCAGAGACCGAGCGGATAAAGGTACTCTTGCCCGCGTTTGGCAGGCCTAGCAGACCAACGTCCGCCAGCACCTTCAGCTCCAGCTTGAGGTCGCGCGAGTCACCCGGTTTACCCAGGGTGGTCTGACGCGGCGCACGGTTGGTACTGGATTTGAAACGGGTGTTGCCCAGACCATGCCAGCCACCATGGGCAACCATGATGCGCTGACCGTCTTTGGTCAGGTCACCGATGATGTCCTGGGTAGCCGCATCAATGATGGTGGTACCTACCGGTACACGCAGCACGGTGTCTTCACCCTTGCGACCGGTGCAGTCAGCGCTGCCACCGTTGGAACCACGCTCTGCGTCGAAACGACGGGTGTAGCGGTAATCCACCAAGGTGTTGAGGTTTTCATCGGCAACCATGTACACATGGCCACCGTCGCCGCCATCGCCACCGTTCGGCCCACCGTTTTCGATGAACTTCTCGCGACGGAAGCTCATGCAACCGTTACCACCATCACCTGCTTTTACAAAAATCGATACTTCATCGACGAATTTCATCGGCACGCCTCCCGCCGCAATAGCGGGCTAGATAACACAAGAAACATAAGACTTTTGCAAAACCCAGCGAAACAGCTCCCGGATGATTTTGCAAAAGCCTCAAACGTTCAGAAACAAAAAAGCCCCGTCGCGAGACAGGGCTTTTCCAGCTACATCGCAATTAAGCCGCGATGACGCTCACGTAACGACGACCGAAGGCGCCCTTAACTTCAAACTTGATCACGCCTTCGACTTTAGCGAACAGAGTGTGATCTTTACCCATGCCAACGCCGTAGCCAGCGTGGAATTGGGTACCGCGCTGACGCACGATGATGTTGCCTGCTTTGATAGCCTGGCCGCCGTACATCTTCACGCCAAGGCGTTTAGATTCTGAGTCGCGACCGTTGCGGGTACTACCGCCAGCTTTTTTGTGTGCCATGAGTCAATACTCCTAATTAGGATTCGGGCCGAAAAGATTAGGCCGAAATACCAGTGATTTTGATCTCAGTGAACCACTGACGGTGGCCCTGACGCTTCATGTGGTGCTTACGACGGCGGAACTTGATGATGGTCACTTTGTCGTGGCGGCCTTGTGCAATCACTTCGGCTACAACTTTGGCGCCTTCAACAACTGGTGCGCCGATGGTGACGTCGTCACCATTGCCGATCAGCAGGACGCGATCGAAAGTTACGGCTTCGCCAGTGGCGATTTCGAGCTTTTCGATCTTGAGGTATTCACCTTCGGCGACTTTGTATTGCTTGCCACCGGTAACAATTACTGCGTACATAATTTTGCTCCGTTAAATCCTGCTCACCCAGCGCTTTATAGGAATAGTCGTCGGCTGGCATGGCTGCTTGGGGCCGGAAGGACGCCCTTGCAATTGCGTAAGGCAGGTGCTGCCCAGGGAAGTTCAGGGGCCGCGATTGTACGCAAGCCTTTGCCCCCGCGCAAGCACCCGTAGTGCTTGCCTTGACAGCCTCCACCCTGCCCCCTAGCATGCCGCGCAACCTTCGAGGAGCACTTGTCACTGATGCAACCACAGGCCTTCTATAACGTGGTGGCGGATGATTTTACCGCCGTCGATGGCATTATCAGACGACAACTGGTCTCCCGCGTTCCTCTAGTAGAGAAAATAGGCGACTACATCATCTCCGCCGGTGGCAAGCGCTTGCGCCCGCTGCTGGTGTTGCTCTGCGGCAAAGCGCTGGGCGGTCAGGGTGATGATCTGCGTCTGTTGGCTGCCACCATCGAATTCCTGCATACCGCCACCCTGCTGCATGACGACGTCGTCGACATGTCCGGCATGCGTCGTGGCCGCTCGACCGCCAACGCCCTGTGGGGCAACGCGCCAAGTGTGCTGGTGGGCGACTTCCTGTATTCGCGCTCGTTCGAAATGATGGTCGAACTCGGCTCGCTGCCGGTGATGCAGATTCTTTCCCGCGCCACCCGCGTGATTGCCGAAGGCGAAGTGCTGCAGCTGTCGAAAGTGCGCGATGCAAGCACCACCGAAGAAATCTATATGGAAGTCATCCGCGGCAAGACCGCGATGCTCTTCGAGGCCTCAACCCACAGCGCCGCTGCATTGATCGGCGCCAGTGAAGAGCAGTCCGCCGCCCTGCAGGCGTTTGGTGACAACCTCGGCGTGGCCTTCCAACTGGTGGACGACCTGCTCGACTACCGTGGCGACGCGGAAACCCTCGGCAAGAACGTCGGCGACGACCTCGCCGAAGGCAAACCAACCCTGCCGCTGATCTACACCATGCGCGAAGGCACGGCGGAACAGGCCAGCCTGGTCCGTACAGCCATTCAGAAAGGCGGCCTAGAGGACCTGGAAAGCATCCGTGCTGCGGTGGAAGCGTCCGGTGCCCTGGACTACACCGCCAACCAGGCCCGTGCCTTCGCCGCCCGCGCCATTGCCTGCCTGGATGTGCTGCCAGCCAGTGAATATAAAGATGCACTGGTCGAACTCAGCGAATTCGCTGTAGCCCGCACCCACTGACATCCCACGCAACACCCAAAAGCCCGCCCATCGGCGGGCTTTTTATTGCCACCGATCAACCCGCCGTACAGACGGACAAACTAGCCCTTGCTATTATACCAATAGGAATTATTCTCATCAAACCAAGACAAGGAGATGAGCCATGACCTATTTGATTGATGCCTGGCTGGACCGCCCACATCCGTACCTACGTATTTTGCATCGCGATACCGGCAAGGTTTGCGCCGTGCTTGAAGAAGACGCCCTGGACGAACTGCGCGAACAAGGTGACCTGGACCTCACAGGCCTGAACTCCAGCGAACCCACCGTGCTCAAGGAGCTGGTGCGCAATCTGTTCCTGTTCTGCTACTCCCGCGCCCTGCGCCCCTCCTCTGAACTGCACTGATCGGGGAAGCCAACCCTTGAAGCCGCCAAAATGCAAAAGGCCGAGAGCTCACACTCTCGGCCTTTTGCGTTTAACCCTTGGCGTCTGGATACTTAGAGGATTTCCAGCAGCTCTACGTCAAACACCAAAACACTGTGCGGCGGGATGCTGCCGACAGCCTGGCCGCCATAGGCCAGTTCGCTTGGCACGTAGAGGCGCCATTTGCTGCCAGTACCCATCAGTTGCAGGGCTTCGGTCCAGCCGGCGATCACGCCGCCAACCGGGAATTCAGCTGGCTGGCCACGCTCGTAGGAGCTATCGAACACAGTGCCGTCAACCAGGGTGCCGTGGTAGTGGGTACGCACGGTGCTTTCGCGGGTTGGCTTGGTGCCTTCACCGGCGGTCAGCACTTCGTATTGCAGACCGGAATCCAGGGTCACGATGCCAGCGCGCTGCGCGTTTTCGGCCAGGAAGGCGCGACCTTCGCCAGCAGCCGCTTCAGCTTTGGCAGCCTGCTCGGCTTGCATGATTTCGCGGATCACTTTGAAGCTGGCGGACATGTCTTCCTGGCTAACGCGGCTGGCGTTGCCACGGAAGGCGTCGGTCAGGCCAACCAGGATGGCGTCCAGGCTCACGCCCGGTGGCGGGTTGTCGCGCAGTTGGTCGCCGAGCTGACGGCCGATGCCGTAGCTGACGCGGGACTCATCGGTGGTAAAGGTGTCGATATTCTGTTCGGACATGGCGCTAACTCCGCTGAGGCCAAAAAAAGGGCGGCCAGCCTAGCACAGAAGCGCTGGCAGGCCGATGCACAGGCCAGCTGTGCAGATCAGTGCTTGGTGACTTTATCCAGGTAACCCATGGCAAAAGCCGAAACCACGAAGGTCATGTGGATGATCACGTACCACATCAGGTAATCAGGCTTGGTGTTTTGCGCATCCATAAACACCCGCAGCAGGTGAATGGATGAAATGGCCACGATGGAAGCGGCCACTTTCATCTTCAGCGAGCTGGAGTCCATCTTGCCCAGCCAGCTGAGCTTCTCCTTGCCTTCGTCGATATCCAGTTGCGAGACGAAATTCTCATAGCCAGAAATCATCACCATCACCAGCAGACCGCCAACCAGAGCCATGTCGATCAGCGACAGCAGCACCAGAATCAGCTCGGACTCAGCCATGGCAAACACATTCGGCAGGATGTGGATAATTTCCTGAAAGAACTTCAGCGCCAGGGCCAGCAAACCCAGCGACAGACCAAAGTAGATTGGCGCCAGTAGCCAGCGAGAGGCGTACATCGCGTTTTCAATAATGCGTTCCATGGTCACTCACAGCAGGTAAAAAGTGAGCGCGAGTATACCCAGCGAGTCTGACGAGACAAACCGCACGCCGTAGTGCATCGGACAAAAAACAACCAGGATTTGTAGCCGTTTGTTTATCTACAGGATCTGTGGATAACCTTGTGGACGGCCTCCGGATAGACCGCGCCAGCAAGCGCAGCGCCAGGCTTTGCGGGGATCGTTCAAAAGCTGAGCAATGCTGACTTCTAGGTTTCCGGACGGAACTGGTAATCGCCCAGATGGCGACCGCGCTCAGCATTTACCCGGCGCAATTCGGCCTGCAGATGCAGGCACCAGATCGCCGGATCATCACTTTGGTCATAGCCCAGTTCAGCCAGGTTATCGGCTATCGCGGACAACACCTCTTCAGCCACAAAAGGCCCGTGGAATGGGCCCTGCGTCTTGATTGCGGAAGGTTGGGAGGCGGCCATGCCGGCACCGCAGATTAGAACCCAGAGGCCATTTTCGCCTGCCAGCGGGCGGATCACACATTCGATACGGGTGATCAGGCCCAAGCATTGACGGGTAAGGCAGAGGCTGCGCGGCATGACGGCGGCACTCGCGAGGTCCGGCGTTCAGACTACACCCCGCCAAGCCGTTCAGGGAAGCCTCAAGGTTATCCCCGGCAGCTGTGGATAACTCTGTGGATGGACCGTGCGCAAGCGGGCCCAGCCACCATCCGCCGGGGCCGCGAGGAAACTGCTCAATGACTGACCAGCCATCGAGCAGTCACACGCTTATTTCCCGTCGGCTTTTGACTCCGCTTTGCCGGTCAACAACGCCGCGGCCTCGACACCCTTCTCTTCTTCCTCTTCCATGCCGATCTCGGCGATCTCACGCAAACGCTCGACCACCCGCGCGTTGACGCTGCCTTCAGGGAACTCGCCCTCCTCATCCGGCGCGCCCACCGGCTCGCCAACCAGCAAGCTCAGCGCCTCATCGACCTGACGTACGGCGTAGACGTTAAACAAACCCGCACGCACCGCCTGCAGCACGCGCTCATCGAGCATCAGCGTGGCAACGTTGGCGTGCGGAATGATCGCGCCTTGCTCGCCGGTCAGACCGCGTGCCTCGCACAGGCGGAAGAAGCCTTCGATCTTCTCGTTGACCCCACCCACCGCCTGCACTTCACCGAACTGGTTGATCGAGCCGGTAATCGCATAGCACTGTTTTAGCGGCGTGCGGGACAACGCCGAAATCAGCGTGCACACCTCACCCAGCGAAGCACTGTCGCCATCCACATAGCCGTAGGACTGTTCCAGGGCGATGCTGGCAGAGATCGCCAGAGGGAATTCCTGGGCATAACGGCTACCCAGGTATCCGGTAAGGATCATCACGCCCTTGGAGTGAATCGGCTGCCCCAGGTTGACCTCGCGCTCGATATCCACAATGCCGCTGTTGCCCGGGTACACAGTGGCAGAAATCCGCGCTGGCACACCAAAGGCCGAATCACCCACCTCCAGCACCGTCAGGCCGTTGCACTTACCCACAGCGGCACCAGCGGTGTCGATCAGAATGATGCCGGCCAGCATGTCATCGAGAATCCGCGCCGATACGCGGCCGGTACGGGTGGCCTTGGCTTTCAGTGCGCGCTCGATATGGCCGGCGTCGGTGACGGTGTCGTTGGCCAGCTGGCGAATAAAGTCCGCCTCACTGACCAGTTGGAACAGGTCGCCAATGCGCGCCGACAAGCGCCCCTGATGCTCCGCCAGCCGTGCGCTGTAGGTCGCCAGGCGCGCCACCGCATCGGCGGTCAGCGGTGCCATGCCCTCCTCAGAGGTACGGGTTTTCAGCAGCTGGGCGAACTGCTCCAGGCTGTCGTCATGCAGGGCGATGTCTTCATCGAAGTCGACCAGCACGCGGAACATCTCCTGGAAGTCCGGATCGTTGTCCTGCAGCGCGTAATACAGCTGGCGCGAGCCAATGATGATGATCTTGATGCCGAGCGGAATAACCTGCGGCGTCAGGGTAACGGTGGCCAGACGGCCCAACTCGCCCAACGGCGATTCCATCTTCAGCTTGCGTTGTTGCAGGGCGCGCTTGAGCGCTTCCCACACGAACGGCTCGCCGAGCATCTTCTCCGCCTCCAGTACCAGAAAGCCGCCGTTGGCGCGGTGCAAGGCACCGGGGCGCAGTTGCCGGTAGCTGGTGTAGAGCGCGCCCTGATCGGTGCTGTATTCGATACGGCCGAACAGGTTGTCGTAGGTCGGGTGCGACTCGAACACCACCGGTGCGCCGCCGCTGGCGTGATGGCCAACCACCAGGCTCGGGCAGTACTGCTCTTGGAGGAATTTGCGCGCCTCGGCGTCAACTTTATCCACATCCACCAACTGCTCGACCACGGTCTTCAGCAGATTGACCTGCACCGCTTGCAGATAAGCGCAGACACCAGCGTTCTCCGCGTATTTTTCCGACAGTGGCCCCAGCAGCGGCTGCAAACCGAGGGTGATGGTTTCCTCGTTGAGCTGACGCAACTGGTTGCTCGACTCGCGCTTCCACTGCGGCAGGCTGGCCAGTTCTTCGTTCAGACGCTCTTCCAGCGCCGAGATATCCGCGTGATAACGCTCGCGCTCGGCTTCCGGCAACTGGGCGAATTCGGCTTCGTCCAGGGCCTTGCCTTCTTTCATCGGGGTGAAGGCGATATTGGTGCTGTCGCGGTACAGGGCGATTTCTTTTTCCAGCGACAGACGCTCGATCACATCCAGGGCGCGGTCATAACGCTGGTTGAAAGCGCGGTCGATGGCGCTCTTCTTCTGCTGATAGGCCGGGTGCTCGAACACCGCCGGAAAGGTCGCCATCAGATTGTCGATCAGTACTTCGATAGCGGCGATAAAGGCCGTCGCCGTACCCGGCGGCAGCTCCAGCGCGCGGGGCTCGCGGGTTTCATCGAAGTGGTTGACGTACACCCAGTCCGACGGCGTATCCAGGCGTTTGCCTTCGGCTTTCAGATAACGCTTAACAAAGGAGAAGCGACCGGTACCCGGCTCGCCCATGACAAACACGTTGTAGCCGGGGCGCGGCATGGCCACGCCAAACTGCAGGGCCTCCACCGCGCGCTCTTGGCCGAGCACACCGCGAAAGGGCTCCAGATCATCGGTGATGGTGAACTTGAACTGACTAGGATCGAAGGGACGGGTTAGCGCGTCGGGCGCCAAGCGAAGGCCATTGGCAACGGGATCAGGCATCGAAAATCCTTAGTTCGGATGGGCAGTCATCGTTCGCGGTCATTCTGGCGCTGGCCGATTCTGTCTGGCAAGGCGTTCCTGCCTTGACACCTTCGCCGGTCACTACAAAGCTCCCAGCACGCTATAGAAGAAGAACAATCACCTTGAAACGGACTTTATTCGCTCTGGCCTTAAGCATCGCCGGTCTGGCCCACGCCGCGCCCACAGTCCCTCAAGCTCGCCTGCAGGCGCTAGCCTTCGATCCTTACTGGATCGCCCTCAACCACTATGAAACCGGCAAGCTCGGTGGCTGGCGCAGCTATGTGGACGACCCACGCTTCTTCCTTGCCCAAGATGGCGAGAGCCACCCCGACGCCGAACTGGCCGCCACCCTCAAAGCCATCTACGCCCCGGCCGACAGCGGCGACAAACATGCCCAATGCGTGTACCCGGCACGCACCCGCTGGCTGCGCGAGCAACTGCAACTCAGCGACCTGCCCACCACCGACTGCAGCGAATTCAGGGCCTGGTTCAAGGACATCGCCCCCCACAGCGCCGTACTGATCTTTCCAGCCGCCTATCTGAACAGTCCGTCCTCAATGTTCGGCCACACCCTGCTGCGCATCGACCAGGCCGATATCGACAGCGACAACACCGCCCTGCTCAGTTACGCGCTGAACTTCGGTGCCTTTATCGAGGGTATGGACAACAGCATTCTGTATGCCTGGAAAGGCCTGATGGGCGGCTACCCCGGGCTGTTCGCCCTGGTGCCCTACCGGGAGAAACTGGCCGAATACCGCAGCCTGGAAAACCGCGACCTGTGGGAATACCGCCTGAATCTCAGCCCAGAAGAAACCGCGCGCATGGTCGAGCATGTGTGGGAGCTCAAGCAGATCCGCTTCGACTATTTCTTCTTCGACGAAAACTGCTCGTTCCGCCTGCTGGAACTGTTGGAAATCGCCCGCCCCGGCCTGGAGCTGACCGAACACTTCCCGATCACCGCCATCCCCACCGATACCGTGCGGGCGGTGAAAGACGCGGGCCTGGTCAGCGCTATCGACTATCGGCCCTCCCGTGAACGGGAACTGCTGGCGCGCGCCAAACCGCTAAGCCGCACGGAGCAACACTGGGCCCTGCAACTGACCGACGACCCGGCCCAGCTGCAAAGCCCTGAATTTCTAAAACTGGACCGCGACCGCCAGGCCCTGATTCAGGACGCCGCCTTTCGCCTGCAACGCTACCGCAGCGCCGCTGGCGAGCGGGACAGCGCCAGCGCCCAGCGCAGCTATGCCCTGCTGAAAAGCATCAACCGCAATCCACCGCCGGCGCTGGCCGTCGAACGGCCTGGCCTGCCGGAACAAGGCCACGAATCGCGCACCTGGCAACTGGGTGCCGGTAGCCATGACGATCGTGCCTTCGCCGAATACGGCCTGCGCATGGCCTACCACGACCTTAACGACAACCTCTATGGCTTTCCCCTGGGCGCGCAGATCGAAATCCTCCAGCTCAAACTGCGCCAATACGAAGGCAATCACTGGCAACTGCAAAACCTCGACCTGGCCAATATCCGCTCGCTGACACCACGCAACGAGCTGCTGCAGCCCTGGTCCTGGCAGGTAGCGAGTGGGCTGGAGCGAGTCTTGGGCAAAGACGGCGACGAACGTCTGGTGACTCATTTGAATGGCGGCGTCGGCGGCACCTGGGCGCTGACGGATGACCTGCTGGGCTTCACCCTCGGCACCGTGCGCATCGAACACAACAGCGATTTTGCCGCTTTCATTACACCGGCTGCCGGCTTCAACAGCGGTCTGCTCTGGCATAACCCGCTGGGCAACCTGAGCCTGGAAGCGCGCGGCGACTACTTCACCAGTGGCGAAGTACGGCGCAGCCTGAGCCTCAATCAGCAGTGGGAAATCGCCACCAACCTGGGGCTGCGGCTATCGGCCAAACGGGAATTCAGCCAGCTGGCATCGCCTGAGAACGAGGTGAGCCTGGAGCTGAAGTGGTACCACTATTGAGCGTAAGAATTACCCCGTAGGAGCGGCTTCAGCCGCGATGTTCTTGAAGAGCATCGCGGCTGAAGCCGCTCCTACAGGAGAGTGCATTTACCCAACACCCGCGTTACACCAATTTGACGTTTTTCTCACAACAGCCCGCGCACACTTTCTCCATCCGCCACCCGGAGATAACCCGTGCGCCCGTTTCTGTTGTTAATCCCCATCCTCGCCCTGCTTGCTGCCTGCCAAAGCAGTTATGAGTACCTGGTTGCCCAGGGCTACCCGGAACCCTTCGCCGCCGGTTACACAGATGGTTGCGGCAGCGGGCGTCAGGCGGCTGGAGCAATGGCCGGCAGCTTCAAAAAAGACGTGCCGCGCTACCTGAAAGACGCCCAATACGCCGAAGGCTGGAGCGACGGTTTCCGTCAATGCCAGGCCGAGATGGAAAGTGCCCAGCTGCGCACCTACCAAGAGCAGCGCAACAGCGACCGCGATGAGAAGTGGGAGCACGACACCGACCAGGCCATGGCCAAGGCGCTGCGCTCCCGCTAGTTCGCCTTACAGGCGCATGCCGACGTCGATAGCACGACGCGCCAGATTGATCACCGTAGTGCTTAACAACTCCAGCACCCAGCGCAGGAAGGCGACCGTCAGGTTGGCCGCGCTGGGCAGTGGGCGACCGAGAAAGCGGAATATCTGCACAATCAGGCTGTTCAACGAATCACCCAGCGCCTTGCAGGCATTCGCGCCGCTGACCAACAAACCGGCAATCTGGTCCAGCACCGTCATCCCCGCTGTTACCACCGTCCCCGCCGCCACGCCCAGGGCTTTGCCCAGCAAGTACTGCATGGCCTTGGAGATCATCTGCAAGGAGGTCGCCGAGAGCATCAATACACTGCCGTTGGCGTTTTTCAGCCAGGCCTGAACATCTCGCTCCAGCGAGGTCTGCTGCACCCGGCGCAGCCCGGTCCAGCTGGCGTCGCCGATGGATTGCCGGTAGTTGGCCATCTTGTGGGCGTCGAAGGAAAACGAGCTGCCCCAGGGCAACTGGCAGACCGGGCCATCGTCCGGCGCGTGGGCAAAGGGGAAGATCGGCACCATGCTGACCGGGTCGGCCAGGTGGTACACCCGGTGGATGTTCTCCACCCCGAGCTTGCTGGTCAGGTTGCGGGCGAACCCGGCGACGCCGACGCGCGGCGAGCCAAAGGTGTAGAGCTTGACCCCACCGACCCCGGCCTGACTGAGATGGTCCGCCGCCAAGGTCGCCAGCGCACCGCCCAGGCTATGGCCGACGCAGTGGATGATGCTGGGCTTGCGCCCGCGCATATAGCGGTCAAGGTCTTCGCGGAACGACTTGAAGGTTTCATTGAAACCGGCATGCACCAGCCAGGCGCTCGGGCCCTGCTGCACACCGCAGTTACCATCGGTGAGCCAGTCCTGCAGGATGTCGGTGCCGCGAAACGCCAGCACCACCTCACCCTGGCGAGTGCCCATGCCTTCGGCCCCGTAGGTGAAGCCGGTGGTTTTCCGGGCGATGGCACCGCTGGTGCCGGTGGCCAGTTGTGCGGTTTTGAAATCGAACACACCGTTGAGGCCCATACCGTCTGCACTCAATTGCAGAACGTCGGGGGCGACCATGTCGCGGGCGGTGTAAACGTGGGTGGCAATGGCTGCCGCTTGTTTAGGCGATAAAGAACTCAAACCTGATTCCCTTCTGGCTCTGAAACTCTGTGGGTAAAAACAGCGCGATTACTTTTGCAGCACACAGATACCGGAACTGCCTATTTCCGGGTGCGGCGCGGGCTCATCATTCAGATCGCACACCAGGTTGAGCGGCCGGCCATTCAACTCGCCGAGGTCGTCATAGTTGTGCTTGGACTGATACCAACCCTGGTATTCCTTACCCTGGTAATACAGGCGCATCCGCTGCTCGACGACAGGCTCGTGTGGTAGCGCAGCGGTGAGGGATTTGCCGGTGATCAGCGGGAAATGGAAGCGCCCTTGGGCGTCGGTGGTGGTGACGCGTCTGGCCTTCTCATCCTTCCAATGCCAGTGGTACTCCTGATCAACTTCGACCCCTTGCACGGGTTTGCCATCGAGCAGAACGATGCCGTTCACCTCTGAAAACAGATACAGCGTTTTGGAAAATGCCATTGCGTGTCCCTGTACCAATAGTCCCAATAGAAGCAGTGCCAACGGAGTTGCCATGCGACTCATGTGTAGATCCCTCTCGACCGTGCCGGCGGCGGCACGCAAACGCCTCTGACCACACACACGGCAAAACGATCCGGCGCGCAGGCAGGCCCGGAGTATATCCAAGGGTTAAAGCGGGTTCGTGCCGGGGCGATGAACAGATCGCCAGAGTTGGACCTGCGTCATGTTTCAACCCTGCATACGTTGATCGCGTATGTCGTTTCCAGGGTTCGCGACCAAGGTCGCTCCTACGCAATAAAAAACGGAGCCCTGAGGCTCCATTTTTTTTACTTCAAACCAACGCTTATTGCGCCAGTTTCTTGTGCCGTACGCGGTGCGGCTGGGCGGCTGCATCGCCGAGGCGTTTCTTACGATCCGCTTCGTATTCGGTGTAGTTGCCTTCGAAGAACACCGCTTGCGAGTCGTCTTCGTACGCCAGGATGTGCGTGGCCACGCGGTCCAGGAACCACCGATCGTGGGAGATCACAATGGCGGCACCAGGGAAGTCCAGCAGGGCTTCTTCCAGCGAACGCAGGGTTTCCACGTCGAGGTCGTTGGACGGTTCGTCCAGCAGCAGCACGTTGGCACCCTCTTTCAAGGTCAACGCCAGGTGCAGACGGCCACGCTCACCACCGGAAAGGTCTTTGACGAACTTCTGTTGGTCGCCGCCTTTGAAGTTGAAGCGGCCTACGTAGGTACGCGATGGCACCTCGTAGTTGCCGATCTTGATCATGTCGGAGCCGTCGGAAACCATTTCCCATACGGTTTTGTTGCCGTCCAGGTCGTCGCGGCTCTGGTCGACGCAGGCCAGTTTCACGGTTTCGCCGACTTCGATGCTGCCGGAGTCCGGGGTTTCCTTGCCCATCAGCATGCGGAACAGGGTCGATTTACCGGCACCGTTACCACCGATCACGCCGACGATGGCCCCCTTGGGCATGCTGAACGACAGGTTGTCGATCAGCGCGCGGTCGCCATAGCCCTTGCTGACGTTGACGAAGTCGATGACTTTGTCGCCCAGACGCGGGCCGGCCGGGATATAGATTTCGTTGGTTTCGCTGCGCTTCTGGAATTCCTGCGATTGCATTTCTTCGAAGCGTTGCAGACGGGCCTTGGATTTCGACTGGCGGGCTTTGGCACCTTTGCGCACCCATTCCAGTTCTTCTTTCATGGCCTTCTCATGGGCCGACTGCTGCTTGGATTCTTGCGCCAAGCGGTCGGATTTGGCTTCCAGCCAGCCGGAGTAGTTGCCTTCGTACGGGATACCCGCACCGCGGTCGAGTTCCAGAATCCAGCCGGCGACGTTGTCGAGGAAGTACCGGTCGTGGGTGATCGCTACCACGGTGCCCGGGAAGTCGTGCAGGAAGTGCTCCAGCCAGGCCACCGAGTCGGCGTCCAGGTGGTTGGTGGGTTCGTCGAGCAACAGCATGTCCGGGGCGGACAGCAGCAGACGGCAGAGGGCCACGCGGCGTTTTTCACCACCGGAGAGGTGCACCACTTTGGCGTCCCAGGCCGGCAGACGCAGGGCGTCGGCGGCGACTTCCAGCTGGCGCTCCAGGTTGTGGCCGTCGGCGGCTTGCAGAATGGCTTCCAGCTTGCCTTGCTCGGCAGCCAGGGCGTCGAAGTCGGCGTCCGGTTCGGCGTAGGCGGCGTACACCTCGTCCAGGCGCGCCTGGGCGTTTTTGATCACGCTAACGGCTTCTTCCACCACTTCGCGCACGGTCTTTTCCGGGTCCAGTTGCGGTTCCTGCGGCAGGTAGCCGATGTTCAGGTCCGGCATGGCGCGGGCTTCGCCGTTGAACTCGGTGTCAACGCCGGCCATGATTTTCAGCAAGGTGGATTTACCCGAACCGTTCAGGCCGAGTACGCCGATCTTGGCGCCAGGGAAGAAAGACAGAGAGATGTTTTTCAGGATTTCCCGCTTCGGCGGCACTACTTTGCCCAGCCGATGCATGGTGTAGACGTATTGAGCCATGAGGAACCCAGCTTCTATAGAAAGATGACTTGATAAGGGAGGCCTACGCCGATGGACGTAGGCACAGCGGTGAGTAGCTCAGCTTAGTCACTGAACATCGGCACTGCTTGGGCGGGCACCAAGCCCCGGACAATGCGTTGAGGCAAATTGCCGGCAGGGGTGCCACGCGCGTGCGGCAAAGCTACCGGAATGTGCCTGGCAGGGCAAACCCGCAGACGCGCAAACCGTGGCCTAAGGCTCCAGGCCGATACCGCGCAGCACCACGGCGGTGATGGTCTGTACCGCCTGTTCGAACTGCTGGTCACTGAGGGGCTGGTGACCGTTCAACGCGGTTACCTGGTAATCGAAGTCAGCGTAGTGCTGGGTCGAGGCCCAGATCAGGTAGAGCAGCGCGAAGGGCTCGACCGGGCGGATCTTCTTTTCTTCAACCCACTGGCGAATCTTGTTCTCTTTGAACTTGGCACCGGCAAACAGGTGCTCATCCAGGATGTCGCGGAACAGAGGGGCGCCGTGCATGATTTCGTTGGCCCACAGTTTCGAGCCGTGCGGCCGGGTGCGCGAGTGGGTCATTTTCTCGCGTACATAGCTGGTCAGTACCACACGCGGGTCGTCGAAGTGCACAAAACACGCGCCCTCCAGCTCCCACACGCTAAGCAGGTTGACCAGTACCTCGCGGTACAGCTCGTCTTTGGTAGTGAAGTAATAGTGCAGGTTGGAACGCGGTAGATCGGCGCGTTTGGCGATATCGGACATGGACGTACCGGCATGGCCTTGCTCGGCAAATACTTGCTCGGCTGCCAGCAGGATTTTCTCGACGTTTTTACGTCGGATCTTGATCTTGTGGTTAGTCATTCCATTCTCAGCCTAGCCCCATTGGCGGCAAGATTACTCGAAAAACGGCTTGGATTGGCCAGCCTCTGACGCGCGCTGGCGGCCTGTACGCCACAGCCTTTCAAGATAATTGCCGTGAGGTTCGCGCAAACGGCATCCATACCCTGCCCCTGCGGGTTGCGCTGACGGAGCATACCGCCTATTTGCGCGGCGAAGTCGGCGTAATGGCGGGTGCTCGACCAGAGCAGGAAGGTCAGCGGCAGCGGATCGACCTCGGCCATTTTTCCCGCCGCCGACCAGGCCTGGAAAACCGCGGCGCGGCCAGCGAACCAGTCACGGAAATCGTTGTTGATAAGGGCTTCGAGGCACGCGCCGCCACTGACCAGCTCCAGAGCGAAGACCTTGGCGGCGATGGGATTGCGCCAGGAAAAATCCAGTTCGTCGCGGATATAGCGTGCCAGCGCCTCCGCTGGTTCGTCCTCGGCGCTGAAGCGCTCGAAGCTGTCTTGCCAGAGTTGCAGAATGCGCCCGAGCACCGCCTTGTAGAGCGCCTGCTTGCTGCCGAAGTAATAGTGCAGGTTGGCCTTGGGCAGCCCGGCGCGCTGGGCGATGATGCCCATGCTCGCGCCCTTGAAGCCGTATTCGGCGAAGCTCGCTTCGGCAGCCAGCAGAATCAGCGCCTCGTTGTTCTGACGCACCCGCCCACCACCGCGCTGCGTCAGGGCGTTCATGACGCAGGTGCCAGGCGCGCTTGCCAGGTGTGGGCGCTGGCCAGCAATTGCGCTTCGTCCTGGCGTAACAGACGGCGGTCTTCCAGCAGTTGCTCACCCGCCACCCAGGCATGCCGCACACAGTCGCGGCTGCTGGCATAGATCAGTTGCGACACCGGGTCATACAGCGGCTGCTGCGCCAGCCCGGACAGGTCGAACGCCACCAGATCGGCCGCCTTGCCGACTTCCAGCGATCCCACTTCATCGCCCATGCCCAGGGCGCGTGCGCCATTGAGGGTGGCCATTCGCAAGGCGTTATGGGCGCTCAAGGCGGTGGCCGAGCCCGCCACAGCTTTGGCCAGCAATGCAGCGGTACGGGTTTCGCCCAGCAGGTCGAGGTCGTTGTTGCTGGCGGCACCGTCGGTGCCGATGGCGACGTTGACCCCGGCCTGCCACAACTGCTCCACCGGGCAGAAGCCGCTGGCCAGTTTCAGGTTGGACTCCGGGCAATGCAGTACATGGGCACC
The DNA here is from genome assembly GCF_054057335.1 of Pseudomonas sp. TE3786. Lineage (NCBI taxonomy): Bacteria > Pseudomonadati > Pseudomonadota > Gammaproteobacteria > Pseudomonadales > Pseudomonadaceae > Pseudomonas > Pseudomonas sp. TE3786. Next base: position 34,082 of record NZ_JBSRZF010000012.1, on the reverse strand, counting down.
ACTGGCCTGCAGCAAGGCGATGTCGCTGGCGTCGATCTGGGTCATATGCACGGCCTGGAAGTGCGGGCCCAGCAGGCCAAGCCGCGCGATACGGGCCAGCGGCCGTTCACCAGTTCCCTGCACCGCGGCACTGACCTCGGCCGCTGTTTCGTGCACATGCATCTGGATGCCGGCACCGAACTCCCTGGCCAGGTCGCGCACCCGCAACATGCTGGCATCACCCACCGTGTAAGGCGCATGCGGGCCGAAGGCCATGCGGATGCGCGGGTGGTGGCGCAGTTGCTCGAACAACGGCAGACCCTCGCACAGGGCAGCGTCGATATCGACGGCACCCGGCACCGGGAAGTCCAGCAGCGGAATGGTGATCTGCGCGCGCATGCCGGTTTCTTCCACCAGTTCGGCGACCACTTCCGGGTAGAAGTACATATCGGAGAAACAGGTGATGCCGCCCTTCAGTTGCTCGGCAATCGCCAGCGCGGTGCCGTCACGCACAAAGTCGGCGTCGACCCAGGCTTTCTCCGCCGGCCAGATATGGTCGTGCAGCCAGGTATCCAGCTGCAGGTCATCGGCCATACCACGGAACAGGCTCATCGCCGCATGGCCATGGGTGTTGATCAGCCCTGGTGCCAGCAACATACCGGGCAGCTCACGCACTTCGGTGGCGGCCAGGCCGAGCAATTCCTCGCGCGGGGCGATACGGGCAATCCGCCCGTCGCGAATCGCCAGGCCGTGGCCCTGCAGCACCACCCCGGCGGGCTCCACCGGCACCAGCCAGGTCGGCAACAGAATGAGCTGGTAAAGGTCATCGCTCATGGCGTTCTCCTAGGGGTGACTGAGGTAAATTTCCGCGTACAGCGGCCAGTGGTCGGACACACCGTCGGGGTACTTGCCGTCTTCAAAACGCGCCGGCGAACCCCATTTGTTCACCTGATAGCGGCTCTGGTGGGCCAGACGGATGCTCGCTGGGTCGACTTTCCAACCGTTGAAGCCGCCCTCGGTCATCTCCTGCGGGAACAGCAGAATGTCGAAGAACGACCACTGGCGAAGCTGGTGGTAGTAGTAACTGCCTTTGCAGTCGGCGCAGCCGATCAGGTGTGAAACGCTCCAGTCGTTGGCGAGGATGTTGGCGATATAGCCGTGCTCTTTTTCTTCGCCAGCATTGATATTGAAATCGCCGCCAACAATCGGCAGCACATCGCTGGGCAACTCGGCCTTGAGCACGGCGAGGTACTCCGCCGCCTGGCGCCGCAGGTAGCCGGGGCCGCCGCCGGAGGGCAGATGTACGGCGAAAATCGAGGCTTTCTGGCCATCAGGCAGCAGCAGGCGTACTTCGAGAATGCCGCGGGTTTTGCCGGTCTTGTCGGAGCTGTCGCCGTTTTCGTTGTGGTACGGCACTTTGTGCAGAATCGGTTTATCCCACTGCGGCAAACGGCTCAGCACGGCGGTGTCGATACCGCGCTCGTCAAAGCCTTCGAGCAGCACCCGGGTCTGGTAATCGGACTTGGGCAGACGGGCGTTGAGCATCTCGATGGCGTGGCGGTTTTCCACCTCGTCGAGCAGCAGAATGTCCGGACCACGACCGTCGTTGATCTGACCGATCACGTCCGCCAGGCGGGTGAGTTTTTCGTCCAGCTTGGCGTCGGTCCAGTCGGTTTTCTCGCACTCGTCACGCCAGGCCGGCACGCTGATCCTGGCGCAGGTGGCGAGGTATTCCGGGTGGGCCTTTTTCACTGCCAGCGGCAGGTAGGCGAAGTCGTCCTTGCCCTGGTCATGGACGGTGTCGAACAGGTTCTCGACGTTGTAGGTCAGCAGCGATACCCGTTGCTCGCTGACGATGGGTGTAGGGGCAGACATGCAGCCGGCCAGCCCAAGGGCAACCAGCAACGGCAGGGAACGCAGGCAGGTGGAGTTCATTGCGGCTCACTTTCAGCGGGCAAAATGGGGGTAACCCGGCCGGGGAAACGCCGGCCGGCGTGCAGGGGTTATGAATGGCTTACTGCGCCGGGCGACCGGCCACCAGCGCGGCGTTAAGCAGCGCGGCCAGACGCACCGACGCCAGCTCGACCTGCTGCTCGGCAACCGGCGCGAAGGTCTTTATGTACTCGGCATCGATGCCACCGCTACCGTTGCCTTTGCCGGTTTTCTGACCATCGTCGACCAGCTTGTCGCCACGGCTGTAGTCCTTGCCGGTGCGGTTGTATTCCAGGTTTTTCGCCTGGTAGTCGACACCGCCATCGTCTTCATCGTCGCCCAGCGATTTCTTGTTCGGCAGCTTGCGCTTGGCCGCCGCTTTTTCCGGGTAGATGCCGCCATCGCGGACGATCAGGCAGGCCTGTTGCGACCACTGCGCCGGCTTGTCGGAGTCCAGCGCCGGCAGGTCTTTGTGCAGTTTGTCGGCATAGGCTTTGACGCTCAGCTTGGCGTCGCCGAGCAGGAAGTCATCCCACACCTGGCGCAGGTTGAAGGTCTTGCCGCCGGCTTTGACGGCGAAGTCATAGCCGCCCTGGTCGTCCTTGAAGCTGTTGTTCAGCGGCGAGCTGGCGTCGGATGCGTGGTGAAGCAGAAACAGCAGCGCCATCAGGCGGGCCTGGTTCGGTGCCTTGGGGTCGGCCAGTGCGGCGCGATTACGCTCGATGGCGGCCACGGTGCACACGCCGTCCGGGCAATCCCGTGGCGGCTGGTAGGCGCAGTCGTCGGCTTTGTAGATCACCAGGCGTTCGTTCTTGGTTTTCTCCCAGAGCGGCTGAGTTTGTGGATTCTGATCAAGGTTGCCGGCCCAGTTGGCCACGACCGAAAACTCGCTCTGCTTGATCAGGCCCAGCAAGCGCCCGGCCTCGGCCTTGGCGTCCGGGGTCAGTTGACGCTGCGCCAGTTCACCGACCAGTGCGGTGCCCTGTTGGCCCCAGGCCAATACCTGGCCCGCCCACAGACCGGCTACCAGCAGCAGGCCATTGCGTAGGGTTTTGCTTGCATTCATTTGCACAATCTCCTTGGTGGCGGCACGTCTCTGGCCGCCGTGCCGTAATCAGTGGGTGGCCGGGCAGAGCGCGTTCAGCGTCAGCCGCAGCATGTCGTGGAAGTCTTCCTGGCGTTGTTCTGCCGTAAGCTTTTCGCCGGTGAGGATATGGTCGCTGACGGTCAGCACGGTGAGCGCCTGCTTGCCCAGTTCGGCAGCCACGCCATACAAGCCGGCGGCTTCCATTTCCACGGCGAGGATGCCCATTCGGGTCATCCGCTCGAACAGTGCCGGGTCTGGCTCGTAGAACAGGTCGGCGGAAAACACATTGCCAACATGCACCGATTGGCCGCTGGCATCGGCGCTCTGCACCACGCGTTCGAGCAGGCGGTAATCGGCGATGGCGGCGAAATCGAACCCGCCCAGGCGCTTGCGATTGACCGCCGAGTCGGTGCTGGCACCCATGCCGATCACCAGATCCCGTAACTTGACGTGGGGCTGGGTGGCACCGCAGCTGCCGACGCGAATGATCCGTTCGACGCCGTACTGGCTGAACAGCTCGTGGGCGTAGATCGACACCGAGGGAATGCCCATGCCCGAGCCCATCACCGAGATGCGCTGGCCCTGGTACAGGCCGGTGTAGCCGAGCATGTTGCGCACGCCATTAACCTGCTGCACGTCGCTCAGGTAGGTATCGGCGAGCATCTTGGCGCGCAGCGGGTCGCCCGGCATCAGCACGGTTTCGGCAAAATCGCCCGGCTGGGCGGCGATATGGGGAGTAGGCATTTCAGGTACGTCCACTGAAAGAAGGGGAAAGAAAAGACCGTCCGTGGGAGCACGACGGCAGCCCGAAAAACTCGGCCAGGGACTGGCCGATATCGGCAAAGGTTTCGCGCTCGCCGAGGCTGCCGGCAGTTACGCCATGGCCCCAGGCGAGTACCGGAATATGTTCACGGGTATGGTCACTGCCCGGGGTGCTGGGGTCGCAGCCGTGGTCGGCGGCGAGCATCAGCAGATCGCCCGGCTGCATCTGCGCCAGCAGCTCCGGCAGGCGCAGGTCGAAGGCTTCGAGGGCGGCGGCATAGCCGGCGATATCGCGGCGATGGCCGTAGAGCATGTCGAAGTCGACGAAGTTGCTGAACACCAGGGTATTGGTCGGCGCGTCCTGCAGGGCCTGCAAGGTGGCGTCGAACAGGGCGTGGTTGCCGTCGGCCTTGTACAGCTTGCTGATGCCCTGGTGGGCGAAGATGTCGCCGATCTTGCCGACGGCAAACACCTGGCCGCCGGCCTCGCACAGACGGTCGAGCAAGGTCGGTGCCGGCGGCGGCACGGCGTAGTCGCGGCGGTTGCCGGTGCGCGCATAGGTAGCCGGGCCGTCGCCACGGAACGGGCGGGCGATCACCCGTCCGATGTTGTACGGGTCGCACAGGTCGCGGGCCAACTCGCACAGGGCCAGCAGGCGCGCCAGGCCGAAGTGTTCTTCGTGCGCGGCGATCTGCAGCACGCTGTCGGCCGAGGTGTAGAGAATCGGTTTGCCGCTGTGCACATGCTCGTCGCCCAACTGTTCGAGAATGGTGGTACCCGAGGCATGGCAGTTGCCGAGAATGCCCGGCAGCTGGCCACGCTCAATCAGCGCCGCCAGCAGTTCCGGGGGAAAGCTGTTCTCCCGCGCAGCGAAATAACCCCAGTCGAACAACACCGGCACGCCGGCCATTTCCCAGTGGCCGGAGGGGGTGTCCTTGCCGCTGGATAATTCGCGAGCATAGCCATAGGCACCGTCTACCAGCGTGTCGGCACTAAAGCCCGGCGGCAGCGTTCCGCCGCTGAGGGCCGCGGCATGGCCAAGGCCAAGGCGCGCCAGATTGGGCAGATGCAACGGGCCATGGCGTTGCGCGTTATCGGCTTCGCCACGGGCACAGGCTTCGGCGATATGCAGCAGGGTGTTGGCCCCGGTATCACCAAAGCGCTCGGCGTCGGCGCTGGCACCAATGCCGAACGAGTCGAGTACCAGCAACAAGGCACGTTTCATGCGGGCTCCAGGCACAGGCCAGAGAACAGCGGCGCGGCGACGCTGGGTTCGCTGGCAATCACATAGGCGGCCTGCACGGCTGCCGCCGCTTGCTCGGCTTGGGTCAGGTCGCGGGCATGCACCAGCGCCAAAGGCCGATTCGGCCCCACTGTTTCACCCACAAAAGTCAGCTGGCTGAGGCCCACTGCCGGGTCGATGGTGTCTTGCGGGCCGCGCCGGCCGCCGCCCAGGCTCACCACGGCCAGGCCGATGGCGCGGGTATCGATGCTCTGCACAATGCCGTCAAACGGCGCATACACCGGCATCACCACAGGTGCGGCCGGCAGGTAGTTGTCCGGGCGCTCGACCAGATCGGCCGGGCCACCGAGGGCTGTGACCATCTCGGCAAAACGCTGCAACGCCGCGCCGCTCTGCCAGGCGCTGAGCACCTGCTCACGAGCCAGCTCGGCGCTGCTGGCCAGACCGGCACACAGCAGGGTTTGCTCGGCCAGGGCCAGGGTCACTTCCCACAGACGCGGGCTGCGCACCTCGCCCTGCAGCAGGGCGATGGCTTCTTCCACTTCCAGGGCATTGCCCGCCGAGCGCGCCAGGGGCTGGCTCATATCGGTGATCAGGGCGCGGGTGCGCACCCCGGCGCCATTGGCCACCGCCACAATGCTGTCGGCCAGGGCCGCTGCATCGCTGGCCTGGGCCATAAAGGCGCCGTTACCAACCTTGACGTCGATCAGCAGCACATCAAGGCCGGCGGCCAGTTTCTTGCTGAGGATCGAGGCGACGATCAGGTCGATGGATTCCACCGTAGCCGTGACGTCGCGGATCGCGTACAGACGTTTGTCCGCCGGGGCCAGGTCTTTGGTCTGGCCGATGATGGCGCAGCCGACACTGGCCACCACCTCATACAGCTTGGCCATGCTCGGCTGGCTGTCGTAACCGGGGATGCTGTCGAGTTTGTCCAGGGTGCCGCCGGTATGCCCCAGGCCGCGCCCGGAGATCATCGGCACATAGCAGCCACAGGCGGCCAACAGCGGCGCCAGGGGCAAGCTGACCAGATCGCCGATGCCGCCGGTGGAGTGCTTGTCTACCACCGGCCCCGGCAGGTTCCAGCTCAATACCCGACCGGAGTCGCGCATGGCCGCAGCCAGGGCGATGCGCTCGTCGACATTCATGCCCTTGAGCAACACGGCCATGGCAAATGCCGCGGCCTGGCCTTCGCTGACGCTGAAGTCGGTAATGCCCGCGACAAAGCGTTGAATATCCGCCTCGCTGAGGGTCTTGCCGTCCCGTTTACGGCGAATCACTTCCTGCGGTAACCAGCCCATCAATACGCCCCTTCCATGGTGGCAGCAGGTTCTGCGCCAAGCCGACGCAGCAAATCGTTAAGCAGACTCGAGGCACCAAAACGCAGGTGCCGTGGCGACACCCAGTCGCTGCCATTGATGCGCTCGCCCAGCCACAGATACACCAGCGCCTCGGGCAAGGTTTTCATCCCGCCGGCCGGCTTGAAGCCGACCTCCATGCCCGAGTCGGCAATGCAGGTAAGCATGATCTCGGCCGCCTCGGCGGTGGCATTGACCTTGACCTTGCCGGTGCTGGTCTTGATGAAGTCGGCACCGGCGGCAATCGCGTCCTGACTGGCCCGACGGATCAGCAACGGGTCCGCCAGTTCGCCGGTTTCCAGAATCACTTTGAGCAGCGCACGCCCCGCGCACAGCGCCTTGCACGACTTGACCAGCGCCACACCGCTGGCGGCATCACCGGCCAGCAGCGCGCGGTACGGATACACCACGTCGATTTCGTCGGCACCGTCGTCCAGGGCCTGGCGGGTTTGCAGCAAGACTTTCTCCAGCGGCTCGGCACCGGAGGGGAAGTTGGTCACGGTGGCGACCTGTACCTGTTGCCCACCGAGGGCGTCGAGGGTGTTACGGGCCAGGGCGACAAAACGCGGGTATACACAGACGGCCGCCACCGGGCCAACCGGGGTCATGGCTTTATGGCAAAGCTCAACAATACGAGCGTCGTCGTCATCGTCGTTGAGAGAAGTCAGATCAAGCAGCGCAATCACTCTGCGCGCAAAGCTTTCATCGTTATCGGTCATTTCTTATTCACACGAATCAGTAAATTCAGATCGCTACAAACACACCAGCGATCGCCGCACTCATCAGATTAGATAGGGTTCCCGCTGCCACTGCTTTCAAGCCCAGACGAGCCAGGTCCTGGCGACGATTGGGCGCCATCACGCCCAGACCGCCAAGCAGAATGCCGATCGACGAGAGGTTGGCAAAACCACACAACGCGAAGGTAATGATCACCTGCGTATGGGCGGACAAAACCTCGACGCCCTTCGCCGCGGCCTGCACCGGATCGATGTGGGCGGCAAAGTCGACGTAGGCAACGAATTCGTTGAGCACCAGCTTTTCGCCGATAAAGCCGCCGGCAGTCACTGCCTCGGCCCATGGCACGCCAAGGACAAAGGCCAGCGGTGCCAGCAGATAGCCCAGGATCAATTGCAGGTTGAGGTTCGGGTAGCCGACCCAACCGCCGGCCCAACCGAGAATGCCATTGAGCAATGCGATCAAGGCAATGAATGCCAGCAGCATGGCACCCACGTTCAGGGCCAACTGCAAACCGCTGGAAGCGCCCAGGGCGGCGGCATCGATGACGTTGGCCGGCTTGTCCTCGCCTTCGTCTTGCAGGTCGTTCGGATCGTCATGGGGTGTTTCAGTTTCCGGCTCCATCAGCTTGGCCATCAGCAAGCCGCCAGGGGCTGCCATGAAGCTGGCGGCGATCAGGTACTTGAGTTCGACACCCAGGCTGGCATAACCAATCAACACCGAACCCGCCACCGACGCCAGGCCGCCCACCATCACGGCGAACAGCTCGGAACGGGTCATGCGTGCCAGAAACGGACGGATCACCATTGGCGCTTCGGTCTGCCCAACAAAGATATTGGCCGTGGCCGACATCGACTCAGTACGGCTGGTGCCCAGCAAACGCTGCAACGCGCCACCGATCACGCGAATGATCAGGTTCATCACCCCCAGGTGATACAGCACGGCAATAAAGGCACTAAAGAACACAATCAATGGCAGCACGCGAATGGCGAAGACGAAGCCGCTGTTGCCAAACACTTCAAACATCTTGGCGCTGCTCAGACCGCCGAACAGAAAGCTGATGCCCTGATTGGCGTAGCCTTGCAGCGACGACACCGAGTCGGAAACGCTGCTCAGCACGTCTTGCCCCCACGGCACGTAGAGGGCAAAAGCGCCCAACCCGGCCTGAATCAGAAAAGCCCCGGCCACGGTACGAATACGGATTGCCTTGCGGTTACTCGACCACGCCGCCGCCAGCAACAACAACACCACAATACCGATGAGACCCATCGATAACTCCCCAGAAAAAGACTCAGCAGAATTAACGGAATGCCCCCGGCATCTGCGGCCGGTTAGGCGTGTGCTCTCAGAATTCGCTGAAGGCGCCGGGAAGCAGTAGCTCTACCGTCCAGTCACGCGCGGCCGACTGATCGGCACCCACACAAAAAACCGGACAGTCTTGACGCATCAACTCGACCATCACCTGGCGGCATGCGCCGCAGGGTGAAATCAGCGCCACCTTGGGCGCGTACACCAACATCGCCTGGAAGCTCTTCGGCTTCTCCCCCTGGCAAATCGCGCTGAACAACGCGGTGCGCTCGGCACAGTTGGTCAATCCATAGGACACGTTCTCGACGTTGCAGCCCTGAATCACCGCGCCATCGGCGGTGAGCAGGGCGGCACCGACGGGAAACTGCGAGTGCGGGCACCAGGCTTGCTGCGAGGCCGCGATGGCCTCGGGCAGCAGGCGCTCGAACAGGGCTTGCAGTTCTGCACTGCGGCTCATTGATCGCTCCCGGCCAGGCTGGCACCCACTTTCTGCATACGTTGCTCGGCCTGCGCCAACCCTGCCGGCTGCCCGGCCTGGTCACGCACTTGCAGGTAGTTGATCAGCGCTTCGAGGTCGTTGAGGCCGGTATCCAGACGATGGCTGGCCTGCTTGAGCACGGTGAAGTTGTCGCCGCCTTCGGCCAGAAAGGAGTTGAGGGTAATGCGGTAATCCTGCTCGGGCTGAACCACCTGGCCATCGACCATCAGGCTTTCGGCAAGAACCCGCTGGCCCTGCGGCCGCGTGGCGTCCCAGCGATAGCTCAGCGAATCCGAGGGCTGCAGCGGGTAGAAAGCCATGCTGCCGTCCTGCCATTGCTGCTCCAGCAACTGGCGCAGTTGCGCGCCGGTCAGGGTGACGATATTCAGGGTGTTGTTGAACGGCTGCACGCTGGCAACCTGCCCGTAATTGACCTGTTCCTGCCCCTCTTCCAGGGCGATATCGGTACGCATGCCACCGAGGTTCATCAGCGCCACTTGCGCGCCCAGGGAACGGGTAGCGGCCAGCTGCGAATCGGCGATCAGATCGCCCATCGCCGACTCACCGGCGTCATTGATTTCCCGGTTTACCTGACGAGAACCCAGGCGGGCCAGCGGCTGGCCGAGCTGCGCCTGGCTGCGGCTTTCCACCTGCGCCTGCAAGGCGGCAACGTCCGGGGTGGCGTGATAGCGCTGGGCATCCACCACCAGGTTCTGCGCGCTGACGCTCAGCAACTGATGTTTATCGATGTCGATGCTCAGGGTCAGCTGGGTCAGCAGACGGCCGAACGACGCGCCCTGGGTGACCAGCTTGTCGCCTACCCGGCACAGGTAGCCCTGGTGCGTATGGGCGGTGATCGCCACTTTGATCTGCGGGTCGAGACGCTTGACCACCTCGACCACGTCGCCACTCAACTGGCTGCAGTCCTGCTGGTCAAAACGCTCCGGGGTTTCGCCGCCCTGGTGGATAACCGCAATCACCGCATCGACCTTTTGCTGGTTCAGTTCCGGCAGCAGCGCGTTGATGGCATCTGCTTCATCGATGGTCGACAAACCGTCCATGGATTTGCTGCTGACAAAAGCGTTGACGTTGCGCAGCGTGGCACCGACAAAGGCGATTTTCGCCCCGTGGGCCTGCTCGATACGGTACGGCTGGAACAGCGGTTTGCCGGTCTGGGTGTCCATCAGGTTGGCGGAGATATAGGGAAAGCTCGCCCCCTTGTAGGCCTTGTCGAACTGACAGGCTTTGTCCGGCCGGGTCGACTCGCAGCCACCGCGGATCTGCCGCAGCAGTTCGGCCTTGCCCTGGTCCAGCTCATGGTTGCCAACCACCGAAAACTTCAGGCCCAAAAGGTCCAGCGCATCCACGCTCGGCTCATCGGCCCACATCGAGGAAATGGGCGGACTGCCGCCGACCATATCGCCGGCACCAATCAGCAGCAGCTCGGCATCCTTGGCGCGCAACTCGGCGAGCAAACCACTGAGCGCCGCGATCCCGCCCGCTTTGAGTTTGACTTCGCCACCGGCTGCGGCTGCATCCGGATATTTGAACGGGTTGCTCAACAGGTTGCCGTGGAAGTCGTTGATGGCCGCGACATTGACCTCAACCGGCGCCGTGGCTTTCTGGCAGCCGCTGGCCAGCAGCATGGCGGCCAGCAGCACAGACACGGGGCGTACAGCGGTACTCGGGTACGACATGAAGATCCCCAGACGCGTTAGGCGTGTTGCAGGTTGGCAGCAGGAGCGGCAGCCGGTTTGGCGGCATACGCAGTACCCATGCCGGCACGCAGCAGGAGCATTTTCAGGTGGTCGTTGATCAGTTCCAGACGGTCTTGCAGATGGCTGTTGAACACCAGGCCGACCAGGGCGATGGAGATACCCAGCGCGGTGGCGTAGAGCGCGGTACCGATGCCACGGGACACTTCGCCCGGATCGGAAACGCCGGCTTCAGCGAGCGCCTTGAAGGTGTCGATGATGCCCAGAATGGTGCCGAGCAGACCGAGCAGCGGCGCACCGGCGACCACGGCTTCGAGAATCCACAAACTGTGATTGAGCTTGCCGCGCATGGAGATGTAGATCGCCTGGCCAAGGTCTTCCAGTTCGTTATGGGAGTGCAGGCCGACACGGCCTTCGTACAGTTCACGCACCAGCTGCAAGGGCAGGCTGTCGCGCTTGCGCAGCTCTTCCGGCAGCTCGTCGAAGCTGCGTACTTTCTTGTGCAAGGCGAGTTCCAGCTTGCGCGCCTTGCTCAGGTTGTAAGCGAAGAAAATGCAGCGCTCCACCACCACGAATGCGGCCAGGGCTGCCGCGCCGTACATGATGTAGAAGGTAATGTCGTGGAGTAGATCCATGTTCATGTTCAGATACCTCGGGCTGGAATGCCGGAGCGTTTGACCGCTCCGGACTTGGGGGGAGCGTTAGAACGAACCTTCGAAAGAAACCGAAACCGTGCGCTCTTCACCGATGGTGTAGTACGGGTCGGCGTTGACGTAGGCGGTGGTTGGGTCGTAGTCAACAGAGGAGAACTGGGTGGTTTTCACGCCGCTCAGGTAGTCCTTGTCGAACAGGTTGGTCACCGACAGACGGATGGCCGCAGACTTCATCAGGTTCTTGTTCACCGGCAGGTGCACACCCAGGTTCAGGTCGGCGATGGCGTAGTCCGGGATGCTCTGGTCGTTGGTCATATCGCCGTACTGCTTGCCGACGTATTTACCCACGATGTTCGAGTAGTACCGACCGTTATCCCAACCCAGGCTGGCGTTGAACATGTTGCGCGGTACACCCGCCACGTCCTTGCCTTCAGTCGGCATATCGATACCGCGGTACAGCAAGGTGTCCTGCTGCTCGGACTTGGTGTAGGTGTACGAGGCGTAGTAGTTGAAGTCATGCGGCAACAGACCGCTCAACTCCAGTTCCACACCCTTGTTGATCACCGTACCGACGTTGAGCATCTCGTAGTCGCCTTCGGCAACGTTGTAGCTGGAGATCTGGCGGTCTTTGAACTGCAGGTAGAACAGGGTCGCGCTCAGGGCTACCTCATCGGTAGCGAAACGCCAGCCCAGCTCCTGGTTCCAGCTCAGCTCCGGTTTCAGGCTGATGGATTCACCCTTGTTGTAGAGCACATAGTTCGGCGGGGTACGCATATTGCGGGTCAGGTTGTAGAACGCCTGGTTCTCTTCGTTGACCTGGTATGCCGCACTGAAGCTCGGCAGGAACTCGTGGTAGGTCTGGTTACGCTTTTCCTTTTTCGCGGTCAGGCTGCCTTTGTTCTCGCCCTCGCGCTCGGAGTAGTCGTAGGCAATACCGGCAGTCAGGCTCAGGTCCGGCGTTACGCTCCACACGTCCTGGGCGAACAGTTTCTGCGCCGGGGTGACGGTGAAGTAATTACGGCCCTGAATCACGTTGCCATTGGCATCGACAATGGCGTTGCCGTCGTCATAGCCCGGCGACACATCAACGGGTTTGCCCGACTCGGTCAGACGGATATACGGCTGGCTCTGACGTTGGCGCGCACGCTCATACCAGTAGCCGGTGCTAAAGGTGTGTTCGTCGTTGATATCCCATTTGAGGCTGGTGTTGATCCCCGGACGCCAGGTTTCGGTGATCGAGGGCCGGTAGTACAAGCCGCTGTTGGGCGTGCCATCGGCGTTATAGGTGCCCGACGGGAGCAAGTTGCCCAGGTTGTAATTGCCGCCCGTGTTGGTGCTGGTACGGTTCAACGAATACGGCCCGCTGAAGTTGCTGAAGCTGCCACCGTTGGCCCAGTAGTAGTACGGCGCCACGGTGAGCAACAGGTCATCGCGCAACTGGAAGCGGCCGGTCAGGGATGCGGTGACGTTTTCGAACGGGTTGCGCATCAGCACCGAATAACCGGTGCCACGGTAGACACCGTTGACGCTGGTGCCGCTGCCCGTACGGATCTTGCCGTTGGCGTTGTAGCTTGGGCTATCCAGGTAGTCGAAGTCGCGGCCGTAGGTTTTGTACTGGGCCAGACTCGGGTTGGAATAGTTGTAGTTGTCCTGCTGGTGGTAGTTGATGATGGCATTGACCGAGTTGCCTTCGTGATCATCGAACAGGCTGTTCAAGGTCACCTTGTCAGCCCGCAGCACACCCTCACCGCGCCACTTGTCACCCTCGGTATGGGACGCCGAGATGTAGTTGCTCAGGCCGTTGTATTCGCCGGTGTTCAGGCGCACAAAGGTTTTGCGCAGGTTGTTGCTACCCACGGTTTGCTTACCGAACACACCGAAGTCTTTTTCCGGACGCAGGGTAACCAGACCGATGTTGCCACCTGAGGAGCCAATGTGCGGCGCGTCGATTTCCGAAGAACCCTGGGTGGCGAATACTTCGCCGAGGTTTTCCGGATCGCCCAGCAGGTTCGGGTACAGGTTGTAGTTACCCGAGTCGTTCACCGGAATGCCGTCGAGCGAAACGCCGACCTGGTCGGAGCTCATGCCGCGCATGGTGAAGTTGAAGCCGCTGAGACCCGTGGAGTCGTCACTGGACACGTTGATGCCCGGGGTGTACTTCAGCTTGTCGATGGCGTTGCCAGTCGGTGCCATCTTTTCCAGCGCTTCCTTGGTCACGGTAGAGCGCGCTTTCGGCGCCTCTTCCTTGACCATCTGGCCATTGCCCAGGGTTTGCCCGGTAACTTCAACATCACCGACATCGACCGTGTCTTCGGCCAGTGCAGCCGCCGTCCAGCCCCCAAGGCCGGCTGCAATGAACATCGCAAAAATTGGATTGAGTTTCACGTATTAACTCCTGAAATTTCTTTGGCAGGTGTCTGTTTTAGTTATGGTTTCTAGTTTTCTACGTTGTAAACAAAGGTGGCGGTGAAGCGGTATCTGTCCTTGCCCCCGAAGGCCTCCTGAGGAAACGGAGTGACCTTCTCCAAACGCCGCAAACTGGTTTGAGCCGCTTTGTTGAGCAGCATGTTTGTGGCTTTGGTCTCGATACCGGAGTCCACAACATTCCCGCTGCGGTCCACCACCAACCACACCACGACATCGCCCTCAGGGTGCTGAAGCGAGGCTTCACGACCCGTGGGGTATTTCTTGTAACGCTCTAAATCCGCGCGTAACGCCGCGGTGTAACGACCTTCAATGGCTGCTGCATCAACCCGCGGTGCCGCTGGCGGGGCCGGTGCAGCAACGGGTGCAGCGACCGGAGCTGCCTTCGCTACCACCGCTTGTGGCGGCGTGGGCGTTGGCGTAGCTGCTGGTGCGGGCTTGGCCACCTGCGGCTTGGGCTTCGGTGGCTGCGGCTTGGGCTCCGGCGGTTTCGGCTTGGGCTTGGGCGGCGGCTCGGGTAACTCCACCACCGGTTCCGGGTCCGGCTCAGGTGGTGGTTCGGGCAACGGCTCAGGCTCAGGCGGCGGTGGTGGCGGAATCGGTTCCGGCTGCAACTCGGCCGGTTCGATCAACGCCACCTCGACGGTGCTGTCGTCGTACTTCGGGGTGATTTTCAGGTCCGCCTTCAAGGCGCTCTGAACGGCCACCGCGAGCAGACAGATAGCCGGCAGACAGGCGAGTGCTTTGCGGGATTTGAAGAAGAGCGACATGGCTTACAGCTTTCTCGTGGCGATGGAGACGCTGGAGAAACCGTTGCTTTTCAGCAGGTCCATGACCGCGACCAGGCGACCGACTTCCACCCCTTCATCGCTGTTGAGGATGATCACCAGCTTCTGGTCAACGTTTTCCAAGGTCTTCAGTTGCGCAACGATGGCGTCTTCTGCCATGTCCTGGCCGTCGAGTTGCAGACGGTCATTCAGGCCCAGGGTGATCACCGCCTTGTTCTGCGGTTTCAACTGCTGGGCATGGGCCGCACCCGGCAACTGGGTCTTGATACCCAGGGCCGGAATCACGTTCAGGCTGATCAGTACAAAAAACACCAGCAGGAACATCATCACGTCGATCATCGGGATGATCTCGATATGCACGCGCTTCTTTTTCGGTTCTTCCCAACTACGCATTGCTTGCACTCCACCTTTTCTTCGCCAGCCCCGCTGCAACCGCAGCGCGACTACCTCGACATCGTTGCGAGAGCTTCAGCACATTGCATGCCAAAACTGTCACAGGCGTCAGGAATACAATAGAAGGAGGAGGTTACAGTTTAATTAAGTGGGCTTTGCGGCAGCGATGGAGCGGGGAAAGGTACGAAATGGTTACTTTCAATGCTGGGTCTAAAACCGGAGTTAAGCCCCATAAACGCTCATTAAATGATCATTTGTGCACCGATATCGCCCTTCTGGTCGCGCTCAAGCCTTAAAGCGGCGTAATCGAAACATAATTGACATACGTGACAGGTATTAAGGGCGGGCCCGCTGGATTTTGTCGCCACTGCCAGCATTCCCGGCATGCCGCTTGCTGACGGCACTGGCTCACTTTCCAGATAACGAGGTTGTCGTGCGTATTCCCCACTTATCCCTGGCTGCTGTTTTCTCCCTGCTGCTGCTTGGCTGTGCCAGCCAAGCACCGCAATCGGCTATCCACTGGATCACTCTCGAGCGGCTGGCTGCGAGCATCCAGAAGGACGCGCCGATGGCGGTCGGTTTCGATATAGATGACACCGTGCTGTTCTCCAGCCCGTGCTTCTATGCCGGGCAGCAGAAGTACTCGCCGGGTAGCAACGACTACTTGAAGAACAGCGAGTTCTGGAAGGAAACCAATGGCGGCTGCGACCGCTATTCGCTGCCCAAGGAGGCGGCGCGCGCGTTGATTGCACTGCACCAGCGCCGTGGCGACAGCATCTACTTTATTACCGGGCGGCCACACACCGAAGGCGAGCAACTGAGCGCAATCCTGCAGCAGACCTTCGCCATCAAGAATATGCAGCCAGTGGTATTCACTTCCGGGCCGGAGAAGACCCGCTTTATTCACGACCGCGGCCTGCACCTGTACTACGGCGACTCGGATGCCGATATCACCTCGGCCCAGGCCGCCGGTGCCCGCGCCATCCGCGTGATGCGCGCGGCCAACTCCACCTACCAGCCGCTACCGGTCAACGGCGCGCTGGGCGAAGAGGTGCTGGTGGACTCGACGCACTAAAGCTCCAAGCGGGCCTTAGCGCGGGCGGATGCCGTCAATGATCAGGGCCTGCAGACTGCCCAGCACCTGCTCGAAGAAGGCCGGGTCGTCCAGGGTGCGGCCGGTGATGGACTCCACCTGCACGCGGAAGTCGGCGTAGTGCTGGGTGGTCGCCCAGAGGGAAAAGATCAGGTGATAAGGATCGACCGGTGCCAGCCGGCCGGACTCGCTCCAACTGCGGATCACCTCGGTCTTACTGTGCACCAGGTCGCGCAGCTCGTGTTGCAACTCGCCACGCAGCAGCGGCGCGCCCTGGATGATTTCCAGACAGAACAAGCGTGACGCCGCCGGCTCGTCACGGGACAGTTCGAGCTTCAGGCGCAGGTACTCACTGATCGCCGCCAGCGGTTCCATCTCCACGCTCAGCGCCCGCAGCGGTGCCAGCCAGACACTCATCAACTGATGCAGCACCGCCAGGTACAGCTCTTCCTTGCTGCCGAAGTAATACAGCAGGTTGGTCTTCGACACATCGGCGCGCACCGCCACCTGATCCAGGCTGGTGCCATGCAGGCCGAACTGGGAAAACAAGTCGATGGCGGCAGCGCTGATGGCCGCGCGCTTGCTTTCCATTTGCCGTTCACGCCGAGCCAGCGTCGCCGCACTAGGGATGCGCACGGCCTTGCCGGCACTCGGTGGATCTTGCTCGGCCATACAGCCTCCTTGTTGAACCCGCGCCACGATAGCCAAAACGGCTGAAGCTGTCAGTGCGCACGCCTCTTTTGCGGGCAGCGTGCACAAACCAGGCGCTCTAAAGCAGACCAACTGGTCTGCGCTAAGACTTCGCAAAACCCCAAGCCGCTGTTTTCCCTGCAATTTTCATTTTTGGCACAGTCCGTGCTCTTTCCCCTGCGACCTCACGCCGCACCAACGTGCCGCGATCATGCGGGCATTGCCCCGTAAAAAGCGCAATCAGGGAGCTATCTCTATGAAAGTTGGCGTCTTTATTCCCATCGGCAACAACGGCTGGCTGATCTCCGAGACCGCCCCGCAGTACATGCCGACCTTCGAACTGAACAAACAGGTGGTGCAGCGTGCCGAGCACTACGGTTTCGACTTCGCCCTGTCGATGATCAAGCTGCGTGGCTTTGGCGGCAAAACCGAGTTCTGGGAACACAACCTCGAGTCGTTCACCCTGATGGCGGGCCTGGCGGCGGTCACCAGCAAGATCCAGTTGTTCGCCACGGCGGCCACCCTGACCCTGCCGCCAGCCATCGTCGCGCGCATGGCCTCGACCATCGACTCGATCTCCAACGGCCGCTTCGGCATCAACCTGGTCACCGGCTGGCAGCGCCCGGAATACTCGCAAATGGGCCTGTGGCCGGGCGATGAATTTTTCGCCACCCGCTACGCCTACCTCGCCGAATACGCCCAGGTGCTGCGTGACCTGTGGACCACCGGGCACAGCGACCTCAAGGGCGACTACTTCACCATGGACGATTGCCGTGTCAGCCCGCGCCCGCAGGCCGATATGAAGATTATCTGCGCCGGCTCCAGCGATGCCGGCATGGCCTTCTCGGCGCAATACGCCGACTACAACTTCTGCTTCGGCAAAGGCGTGAACACCCCGGCCGCCTTTGCACCGACCACCGAACGGCTGCGTCTGGCCACTGAGAAAACCGGGCGCGCGGTGAACTCCTGCGTGCTGTTTATGCTGATTGCCGAAGAAACCGAGGCAGCCGCCCGCGCCAAGTGGGAGCTGTACAAAGACGGTGCCGATCAGGCCGCGTTGCAGTGGCTGGGCGACCAGGCCGCGGTGGATACCCGCTCGGGTAGCGATACCAATGTGCGGCAGATGTCCGACCCCACCTCGGCGGTGAATATCAATATGGGTACCCTGGTGGGCTCGTTCGAACAGGTGGCCGCCATGCTCGATGAAGTGGCGGCGGTGCCCGGCACCGAAGGGGTGATGCTGACCTTTGACGACTTCGTCGAGGGCATCGAGAAATTTGGGCAGCGTATCCAACCGCTGATGAAGTGCCGTATCGACATCAACGAAGCCGTGAAGGAGATCGCTTGATGAGCGCGACCACCGTATCCAGCTACGCCCTGCCGGTTGATGCCAGCACCCCGCTGACCTTGCCCGCGCGCCCCGAGCCGCTGCAACTGCGCGCCAGCCAGACCGCGTTGATCGTGGTCGATATGCAGAACGCCTACTCCACCCTCGGCGGCTACCTCGACCTGGCCGGTTTCGACGTATCGTCCACCGGCCCGGTGATCGAGAAAATTCAGGTCGCCCTCGCCGCCGCCCGCAAAGCCGGGGTGCAGGTGATCTTTTTCCAGAATGGCTGGGACTCGAATTACGTCGAAGCGGGTGGTCCGGGCTCGCCGAACTGGCACAAGTCCAACGCCCTGAAAACCATGCGCAAGCGCCCCGAACTGCAGGGCACCCTGCTGGCCAAGGGCGGCTGGGACTATGAGCTGGTGGATGAGCTGCAACCGCAGCCCGGCGATATCGTCATGCCCAAACCGCGTTACAGCGGCTTCTTCAACACCCCGCTGGACAGCATCCTGCGCGCCCGCGGCATCAAGAACCTGGTGTTTACCGGCATCGCCACCAATGTCTGCGTGGAGTCGACCCTGCGCGATGGCTTCTTTCTCGAGTACTTCGGCGTGGTGTTGGCCGATGCCACTCACCAGGCCGGCCCGCCCTCCGCCCAGGAAGCGGCGCTGTTCAATATCGAAACCTTCTTCGGCTGGGTGTCTTCGGTCGATGACTTCTGCACCACCTTTCGCCCCTCACAGGAAGCCTGATCATGCCCAAGCAATCGATTATTCCGCCGGGTACCGGCAAACCGCTGGCCCCTTACGTACCGGGTTCGCTGGCCGATGGCGTGCTCTATGTCGCGGGCACATTGCCCTTGGATAAAGACGCCAATGTGGTGCATGTCGGCAATGCCACCGAGCAGACCCGCCATGTGCTGGAAACCATCAAGGGGGTGGTCGAGGCCGCTGGCGGCACGATGGACGACGTCACCTTCAATATGATCATGCTCAAGGACTGGGCCGACTATGCGGCCATCAATGCGGTATACGCCGAGTATTTTGCCGGTGAGAAGCCGGCGCGTTACTGCATCCAGTGCGGCTTGGTAAAACCCGAAGCGCTGATCGAAATCGCCTCCATCGCCCACGTCGGCAAATAACCGGGAGGCGTCGGCATGCACTACGAAATCCACGGCAATCCGGGAGCCAGCCAGACCCTGGTGCTGTGCTCCGGGCTGGGCGGTTCGGCCGGCTACTGGACGCCGCACCTGCCGGCCCTCAGCGAGACACTGCGGGTAATCAGCTACGACCAGCGCGGCACCGGACGCAGCCCGGCGGCGTTGGCCGAAGGCTATTCGATTGCCGATATGGCCGATGAACTGCTGGCCCTACTCGAACGCCTGGACGTGCAGCGCTGCGCCTTTATCGGTCACGCCCTCGGCGGCCTGGTCGGCCTGCAGATCGCCCTGCAACGGCCCGAACTGCTCCAGCGTCTGCTGCTGATCAATGCCTGGGCGGCACCCAATGCCCACAGCGCACGCTGCTTCGAGACGCGCATCCAATTGCTCAAGCACTGCGGCGCGGCAGCCTATGTCGCGGCGCAGCCGCTGTTCCTTTACCCACCGACCTGGATTGTGGCCAATGGCGAACGCCTGGAAGCGGACCTCGCCCATGCCCTGGCGCACTTTCCCGGCGAGGCCAACACCCTGGCGCGCATCGCCGCCCTGCGGGCCTTCGATATCAGCGCCCGGCTAGGTGAAATCCGCGTGCCCACCCTGGTTATGGCCAGCCGCGACGACAGCCTGGTGCCGTGGACGCAGTCGCTACAGCTGGCTGAAGGGCTGGCCGACGCCCGCCTGGAGGTCCTCGATTTCGGCGGCCATGCCTGCAACCTGACCGAACAGGCGGCCTTCGAAACCAGCGTGCTGGATTTTCTCCAGCCACCTGCCTGAACCGCCCGGAGAACAGCATGCGCCCTGCCCTGGAAACCCCCGAGCCGCCTTGCGTGCTCAAACACGATTACCGCGATGCCATGGCCCGCCTGGGCGCGGCGGTGAATGTGATCACCACCGACGGCCCCGGCGGGCGTGCCGGCTTTACCGCCTCGGCGGTGTGCAGTGTGACCGACGAGCCGCCGACTCTGCTGGTCTGCCTCAACCGGGGTGCCTCGGTGTACGACAGCTTCCGCGCCAATGGCGTGGTGGCGGTGAATGTTCTCGCCCACGGCCAGCAGGCGCTGTCCAATCTGTTCGGTGGCAAAACCCCAATCGACGAACGCTTTGCCGCCGGCCAATGGCATCAGCAGGTAACCGGTGCCCCGCTGCTGGATGGCGCACTGGTGGCCTTCGACTGCCGGGTGATAAATAGCAGCCCGGTCGGCACCCACGACATTCTGTTCTGCGAAGTGCTCGCCATCCGCCACGGCGAGCAGGGCAAAGGCTTGATGTACTTCGAACGCGCCTATCACCCACTCGGTGCCTGAACGGGCGGCAATCCCCCCTCCAGCAGAGGAACCCAGCCTTGCGGACAACTGTCTGGATAAAGGCGGCACCTGCTGGATTTACTGCGCAGGTCAACCGGGTCGCGGCCTGGAGCGGCGCATGAGCGGTGCAAAAGGGCCAGCCAGGGCAATTGTCGACATAGCTGGCACTTTGCCACGTAACTAGGCATTCTTAATCGCTTTTACCCGTAGCTCGTGCGCGTCTGCTAGCGTCCTAGTAGCTGCCCCCTTTCTCTATATAAGCCGTCAGAGCAGGACTCTTGCCCGTGCCCCGATTGTTCACCCACCAGCGCGCACCCGGCGACTCACTCGCCACCACCCTGCCCAATTCGGTCAAGGGTGCATTGGTGGTGCTTGTGGTGATGATGCTCGGCCTGCTGTTCTGGCAGCTGTATCAGGAACTCAATCAGGGCGAAGAAACCCGCCAGAAGCGCGAGCAGGAATACGGCCAGCAACTGGCCGAACATATGGGCCTGAGCGTCGAAATGCGCGCCCACGCCGCCCTCGCCCTGCTCACGCAAACCGCACCACAACCGCCAGCTGCGGATAAAAGCCAGCCACTGCTGGACAGCATGCGCGGCATCTTCCCGGCGCTGAGCAGCCTGGTCTGGCTCGACCGTGACGGCCGCGTGCTGGCCGACACCCAGCCCGACTCCCATGATCAGGCCTTTATCAGCAGCCTGTTCCAGCGTCATCAGAATCAGCCCTATCAGTACCTGTTCAACCCCGACGGCGACGGGCAGATCTACGCCTTTCTGCCCAAGGGCAAGGGCGACGGCTTCTGGGTACTGCGCATGGGCCTTACCCACCTGCGCCGCAGCATCCGTGAGTTCTACCGCAGCGACCACCGCTGGCAACTGGAAGACCGCCTGAGCCAGCAGGTGATTGCCACTCAGCCAGCCGAGGCCGATGAGCACGTGCGCCCGGTCAGCGCCTTCGAACGGGCCAACACCGTGCAAGTGGTGGCCCTGCCCGGCACCGAGCTGATGGTGCGCAGCGTGCTGGACAAGCATCGCGCCTGGACCGACCAGCTGTCAGCGGTTACCGGCAAGTTCCTGCTGTTTATGGCCTGCGCCCTGCTCACCCTGCTGGCGTTGTTCCGCCTGCTGCGCGAACAGAGTCGTCTGCGCGACATGACCACCGCCTCGCGGCGCGAACTGCGCGATGCCGCCACGGCACTGGGAGCCATCGAGGAGCGGGTGATAGTCACCGACGTGCGCGGCCATGTGCGCTACCTCAATCCGCAGGCCGCGCAGTTGTT
The DNA here is from genome assembly GCF_054057335.1 of Pseudomonas sp. TE3786. Lineage (NCBI taxonomy): Bacteria > Pseudomonadati > Pseudomonadota > Gammaproteobacteria > Pseudomonadales > Pseudomonadaceae > Pseudomonas > Pseudomonas sp. TE3786. Next base: position 12,372 of record NZ_JBSRZF010000012.1, on the reverse strand, counting down.
CGGCCTGTCCGGCGCCGACGCGCGCGGCCGCCATCTGCTCGACCTGCTGCCCAGCCTCGACCCGCTGCTGATGCAAGACAGCGAACCGCACGACGACTTCAGCCCGGTGTGGATCGAACTCGACCAGCATCAGCAGCAACGGGTGTTCAGCGTGACCCGCAGGCTGTTCAAAGATGGCAAGGAACACAGTCAGCCCGGGCACGTCTGGGTGCTGCGCGATGCCACCGAACAGCAGCAGGCCCTGCATATTCTCGAAGACACCCGGCGTCGCTATCAGGATATTTTCGAAGGCAGCGGCGTCGCCCACTGCGTGCTCGACCTGGCGGACCTGCGCAGCTACCTGCATGTGCATGACATCGAAACCCTCGACCAATTCGACCACTGGCTGCAGATGCACCCGCAGCTGCACGACGAGCTGATCCAGCACCTGCACATCACCGAAATCAACCAGGTGGCGCAGCAACTGCTGGGCGTGGAGTCGACTCAGGAGCTGTGGAACCACCTGGTCGACGTCGGCCCGATTACCCCGGAAAACGTGCGTTACCAGTTGATCGGGGCGGTGCTGAGCAAGCAGCGGCAGATCGAGCTGGAAAGCCAGATCGTTACCCCCCAGGGCCACGAGCGCCATCTGTGGCTGGTACTGCGTCTGCCAGAGCAGAACGACGACTTCCATGCCGTGACCGTAAGCATGAACGACATCACCAGCCGCAAACGCATCGAACTGTCGCTGATCGAGCGCGAGCGTTTCTGGTCCGATGTGGTCCGCGCCGTGCCCGACACCCTGTACGTGCACGACATGACCAACCGCCGGGTGCTGTTCAGCAACAACCGCCTTGGCCAGCAGTTGGGCTACAGCGGCAAAGAACTGCGGGAGATGGCCGGGCACTTCTGGGAGGTGGTGCTGCACCCTGACGACGCCGAGCAGTACGCGCGCATGCGCACCCTGCAACAGGTGGTCAGCGACGGCCAACTGCTGCAGTGCCACCTGCGCTGGCGCCACCGCGACGGCAGCTGGCACTGGTTCGACATCCGCGAACAGGCCCTGAGCCGCACCGCCGACGGCCGCGTGCACCGGCTGATCGGCGTGGCCAAAGACGTGACCGAACAGATCGAAGCCAGCGAGCTGTTGCGCAACAACGAACGGCGCTACCGCCTGCTGGCGGAAAACATCAGCGACGTGATTTTCACCACCAACGACAGCCTGCAGCTGGACTACGTCAGCCCCTCGGCCATGGCCATGTTCGGTTACTCGCCGGAGTGGATCATTGCCAACGGCTTCCATCCCCTGGCTGCCAACCCCAATCAGTTGTCGGATGTCGACCAGCTACTGATCCGCGTACGCGGTGCCCTAAACGACCCGCAGAAACTACGCGAGCTGCGCCAGCAGTTGGCGACTCGCCTGTATATAGTCGATTGCGTGCGCGCCGATGGCCACAAACTGCCCACCGAGCTGCGCATGACCCTGATGTGGGATCAGGACGGGCGCTTCGAAGGTTTGCTCGGCGTGGGCCGCAATATCAGCCAGCAGCGCCGCGCGGAAAAAGACCTGCGCATGGCGGCCACGGTATTCGAGCATTCGACGGCGGCGATTCTGGTCACCGACCCGGCGGGCTATATCGTCCAGGTCAACGAGGCGTTCAGCCGGGTCAGCGGTTATTCCAGCCCCCAGGTGCTCGACCAGCAGCCGGGCATGCTGATGGCCGACCGCCAACAGACCAGCCACCAGGCCTATATCCTCAGCCAGCTGGCGCAGAACGGCAGCTGGGAAGGCGAGGTGTGGCTGAAACGGCGCAACCAGGAAAACTTCCCGGCCTGGGTCGGCATTACCGCTGTGCATGACGACGAGGGCGACCTGGTCAGTTACGTCAGCTTCTTCAGCGATATCAGCGAACGCAAAGCCAGCGAACAGCGCATTCACCGCCTGGCCTATTACGACGCGCTGACCAACCTGCCCAACCGCACCCTGTTCCAGGACCGTCTGCACACCGCCCTGCAGCATGCCGAGCGGCATCTGGAGTGGGTGGTGCTGATGTTCCTCGACCTCGACCGCTTCAAGCCGATCAACGATTCCCTCGGCCATGCCGCCGGCGACCGCATGCTCAAGGATGTGGCCCAGCGTCTGGCCGCTTGCGTGGAAGTGGAAGACACCGTGGCGCGCATGGGCGGTGACGAATTCACCCTGCTGCTGCAAGCCCGCGACACCCGCGACGGTGCCCTGACGCGGGCCATTCATGTCGCCGAGCAGATTCTCGCCAGCCTGGCGCAGCCGTTTATTCTCGAAGGCCGCGAGTTCTTCGTCACCGCCAGTATCGGCATTGCCCTCAGCCCGCAGGATGGCGAAGAGCTGAGCCAACTGATGAAGAACGCCGACACCGCCATGTACCACGCCAAGGAACGCGGCAAGAACAACTTCCAGTTCTACCAAGCGGCTATGAACGCCACGGCCCTGGAGCGTCTGGAGCTGGAAAGCGACCTGCGCCACGCCCTCGACCAGCAACAGTTCGTGCTCTATTACCAGCCTCAGTTCAGCGCCAACGGCCAGCGTCTGATCGGTGCCGAGGCCCTGCTGCGCTGGCAACATCCACGCCGCGGTCTGATCGCGCCGAACGAGTTTATTCCGGTGCTGGAAGAGCTCGGCCTGGTGGTGGACGTCGGCGACTGGGTGCTGGTGGAAGCCTGCCGGCAGATGAACGCCTGGCAGGCTGCCGGTGTGCGGGTGCCCAAAGTCTCGGTCAACCTGTCCGCCCGACAATTCGCCGAAGGCCAGTTGGGCCAGCGCATTGCCAACATTCTGCACAGCAGCGGCCTGAGCCCGAGCAGCCTGGAGCTGGAGCTGACCGAAAGCATCCTGATGCACGACGTGGAAGAAACCATGCAAGTGCTCAAAGGCTTTAAACAGCTGGGCCTGAGCATCGCCGTCGACGACTTCGGCACTGGCTATTCCTCGCTCAACTACCTCAAGCAATTCCCCATCGACGTGCTGAAGATCGACCGCAGCTTCGTCGACGGCCTGCCCAGCGGCGAACAGGACGCGCAGATTGCCCGCGCCATCATCGCCATGGCCCACAGCCTGAACCTGGCGGTGATCGCCGAGGGCGTGGAAACCCAGGAACAGCTCGACTTCCTGCGTGAACACGGCTGCGACGAAGTGCAGGGTTACCTGCTCGGCAAGCCGATGACCGCCCATCAACTGGCGGCGCAGTTCAGCGGCAATGCGCTGTTTATGCTGAGCTGAAGCGTCTACGCCGGCACTTTTCAACATAATGAGCGGCACTTGTCCGGCACATGACCGACTGTCATGTGCCAGAAAACGACCTTTGGGGTAGAATCCGCGCCTTCTTCGGGTTCGCCTTTGTTGTTCTGGGCACGCCCACAAAGCGTTTGATCAAATCTTGCCCAGCTCACTCTTAGGAGACAGCCATGTTTAGTCGCTCGACCACTATCGCCAACTACGACGCCGAACTTTTTGCCGCCATGGAGCAAGAAGCTCAGCGCCAGGAAGAGCACATCGAGCTGATCGCCTCGGAGAACTACACCAGCCCGGCGGTGATGGAAGCCCAGGGCTCGGTACTGACCAACAAGTACGCCGAAGGCTACCCGGGCAAGCGTTACTACGGCGGCTGCGAATACGTCGACGTGGTTGAGCAGCTTGCAATCGATAGAGCCAAAGAACTGTTCGGCGCCGACTACGCCAACGTCCAGCCGCACGCCGGCTCGCAAGCCAACAGCGCGGTGTACCTGGCCCTGCTCAACGCTGGCGACACCATCCTGGGCATGAGCCTGGCCCACGGTGGTCATCTGACCCACGGTGCCAGCGTTTCCTCCTCGGGCAAGCTGTACAACGCCGTGCAGTACGGCATCGACGGCAATGGCCTGATCGACTACGACGAAGTCGAGCGTCTGGCCGTTGAGCACAAACCAAAAATGATCGTCGCCGGTTTCTCGGCTTACTCCCAGGTTCTGGACTTCCCGCGCTTCCGCGCCATTGCCGACAAAGTAGGCGCTTACCTGTTCGTCGACATGGCTCACGTAGCCGGTCTGGTTGCCGCTGGCGTGTACCCGAACCCGGTGCCGTTCGCCGACGTGGTCACCACTACCACCCACAAAACCCTGCGCGGCCCGCGCGGCGGCCTGATCCTCGCCAAGGCCAACGCCGAGATCGAGAAGAAGCTCAACTCCGCCGTATTCCCGGGTGCCCAGGGCGGCCCGCTGGAACACGTGATCGCCGCCAAGGCCATCTGCTTCAAAGAAGCGCTGCAGCCTGAGTTCAAGGTTTACCAGCAGCAAGTGATCAAGAACGCCCAGGCCATGGCCAGCGTATTTATCGAGCGCGGCTTCGACGTGGTTTCCGGCGGTACGCAGAACCACCTGTTCCTGCTGTCGCTGATCAAGCAGGACATCACCGGTAAAGACGCCGACGCCGCACTGGGTCGCGCCTTTATCACCGTGAACAAGAACTCGGTGCCTAACGATCCGAAATCGCCGTTTGTGACCTCCGGTCTGCGTATCGGCAGCCCGGCTGTCACCACCCGTGGTTTCAAAGAAGCCGAATGCCGCGAACTGGCTGGCTGGATCTGCGACATCCTCGCCGACCTGAGCAACGACGCGGTGATCGACGCCGTGCGTGAGAAAGTCAAAGCGGTCTGCGCCAAGCTGCCTGTGTATGGCAAATAAAAGCGGTAAGTAAGCTTTCGCAGAAACGAAAAGCCCGGCCATGTGCCGGGCTTTTTTGTGGGTTGGTTTTTTTAGGAGCGGCTTCAGCCGCGATTGGCCGGACCTGAAAAAGACGCCTAGGGCATATGACCCGAGCTCAAAAACTCGCGGCTGAAGCCGCTCCTACCGGTGTACGGGGTTGCATGTGAGATCGCCTCAGCCGGCCACCAGCTCGGCAAACCCCGCGCGAATCTGCTCTTCCGGCAATTGATCACCAATAAACACAATCACGCTTTCGCGCACACCGTCTGCCTCCCACGCACGATCCCAATCAAACCCATACAGACGCAGCACGCCCTGGAACACCATGCGTCGGTCTTCCCCGGCAATACTCAGCACGCCTTTGTAGCGCAGCAACGAATTGCCGTGCTCCTCCAGCAGGGTTTCCATAAAGGCGCTGAGCTTGTCGATATCCAGAGGCTCGGCGCTTTTCAACACCAGAGTGCCGATGCGGTCCGGGCTGGCCGCTGGGGTCAGGGGCCGCAGGCTGATGCCGGCGGGAATATCGTCGTTGAGGTTGAAGCCGCGTACATCCAGCAGCTCGGCCAGATCGATACGGCCATGCTCCACCACGCGGATCGGTGCCCGGCGGTTGATCCGCCCCAGGCGCTGCACCAGCGCTTGGTAATGGGCGTCGTCCACCAGGTCGCGCTTGCTCACCAGAATGCGGTCAGCGAAGCCGACTTGCGCCTGGGCAATCGGCTCGGCCAGGTGGCGCTCGGCATTGGCGGCGTCCACCAGGGTGATGATGCCGTCCAGCACATAGCGCTCGCACAACTCCTCTTCGGCGAAGAAGGTCTGCGCCACTGGTGCCGGGTCGGCCAGACCGGTGCACTCGATCACCAGCCGGTCAAACGCCAGCTCGCCGCTATCGAGGCGGTCCAGCAGCAGGTACAGGGCCTTTTCCAGCTCGACATGAATGGAGCAGCAGACACAGCCATTGGCCAGGGTCATCACCTGCACCGGCTCACTGCCGAGCAATTGCCCGTCGATGGGGGTGTCGCTGAACTCGTTTTCGATCACGGCGATTTTCAGGCCATGCTCGGCCTTGAGGATATGCCGCAGCAGGGTGGTCTTGCCGGCACCGAGAAAACCGCTGAGCACGGTGACGGGAATGGGTTGGGTGGTGGCCATAAAGAAACCTTGAAGTCTGGGTACCGAAAATAAACGCGCCACGACTAGCGTGGCGCGAAGGTAATGCCCGGAGGCTCAGCAGCAGCGAATCGGCCGCCCTTTGCCGCCACCGTAACGGGCTTCCTGACGCTCGCGGAAAAACTCCTCGTAGGTCATTGGCGGTGTGTCCGGGTGCTTGTTGGCCATGTGCTCGACGTAGTTGTCGTAGTCGGGCATGCCTACCAGCATGCGCGCGGCCTGCCCCAGGTATTTGCCCATGCGACTCAGGTCATTGAACATGGTCTGTCCTCAATTAGGCGGACCGGCATAACACCGGCCCGCAGCCACATCAGATATGGCGCTTTATAGGTGGGGAATAGGTTCGAACGGGGTTTCCTTGTCGCTGCGCTCCGGACGAACCCAGGCTTCACGACCCACCTTGATGGCATAGAACAGCACGCTGAATACCACGAACAGGAACAGCACCGTAAGGGTGGCGTTGGTGTAGGCGTTGAAGATCACGTGCTGCATCTGCTCGGCGTCCTTGGCCGGCGCAATCACCTGGCCGGCGGCCAGGGCGTCGCTGTACTTGCGACCCAGGGCGACAAAGCCCACTGCCGGGTTGCTGTCGAACAGCTTGATCAGGCCGGCGGTGGTGGTGCAAATCAGCAGCCAGGCCGCTGGCAGCATGGTGACCCACACGTACTGCTGACGCTTCATTTTGATCAGCACCACGGTACCCAGCATCAGCGCGATACCGGCGAGCATCTGGTTGGAAATACCGAACAGCGGCCACAGGGTGTTGATACCCCCCAACGGATCGACCACCCCCTGGTACAGCAACCAGCCCCACATCGCTACGCAGCCACCGGTACCGATGATATTGGCACCCCAGGAATCGGTCTTGCGCAGCGCCGGCACAAAGTTACCCAGCAGGTCCTGCAGCATAAAGCGTCCGGCACGGGTACCGGCGTCCACGGCGGTGAGGATAAACAGCGCCTCGAACAGGATCGCGAAGTGGTACCAGAAGGCCATGGTGTTTTCACCCGGCAGCACCTGGTGGAGGATCTGCGCGATACCGACCGCCAGGGTCGGCGCACCACCGGCACGAGCCAGGATGGTGGTTTCGCCGATATCACGGGCGGTGGCTTCCAGCGCCTCCGGCGTGATCAAAAAGCCCCAGCTGCTGACGGTGGCAGCCACCGACGCCACATCCGCACCGACCACGGCGGGCGGGCTGTTCATGGCGAAGTACACGCCCGGCTCGATCACCGAAGCCGCAACCATGGCCATGATCGCCACGAAGGATTCCATCAGCATGCCGCCGTAACCGATGTAGCGGGCGTGGGACTCACTGGCCAGCAGCTTCGGCGTGGTGCCGGACGAGATCAGCGCGTGGAAGCCCGAGACTGCGCCGCAGGCGATGGTGATAAACAGGAACGGGAACAGACCGCCCTTCCACACCGGGCCGGTGCCATCGACGAACTGGGTCAGCGCCGGCATTTTCAGCTCCGGCATCACGAACAGGATGCCCAGCGCCAAGGCGATGATGGTGCCGATTTTCAGGAAGGTGGACAGGTAATCCCGGGGTGCCAACAGCAGCCAGACCGGTAGTACCGAAGCCACAGCACCGTAGCCGATCAACATCCAGGTGATCTGAAGGCCGGTAAAGGTGAATACCGGAGCCCACTCGGGGCTGGCAGCAACCTGGCCGCCCATCCAGATGGAACCGAGCAGCAGCACCAGGCCAACCACCGAGATCTCACCAATGCGGCCCGGGCGTACATAGCGCATGTACAGGCCCATCAGCATGGCGATAGGAATGGTCGCCATCACCGTGAACATGCCCCATGGGCTGGAAGCCAGGGCTTTCACCACGATCAGCGCGAGTACCGCGAGGATGATGATCATGATCAGGAAGGCACCGAACAAGGCGATGGTGCCGGGCACCTGGCCCATTTCCTCGCGCACCAGCTCGCCCAGGGAGCGGCCGTTACGGCGGGTGGAAATGAACAGCACCATAAAGTCCTGCACCGCACCGGCGAGGATTACCCCGGCGATCAGCCAGAGGGTGCCGGGCAGGTAGCCCATTTGCGCCGCAAGCACCGGTCCGACCAGAGGGCCGGCACCAGCGATGGCCGCAAAGTGGTGACCGAAGAGGATGTGTTTGTTGGTCGGCACATAGTCCAGACCGTCGTTGTTAAGTACAGCAGGGGTTGCGCGGTTAGGGTCCAGCTGCATCACCTTGTTGGCGATAAACAGGCTGTAGTAGCGGTACGCAACCAGATAGAGGGCCACAGCGGCCACCACTATCCACAAGGCATTGATGGCTTCACCGCGGCGCAAGGCCACGACACCCAAGGCACCGGCGCCCACTACTGCCAGCACTGCCCAGGGCAGATGGCGTAAGACGCTATTGTTATTGTTCATGGAAAACTCCGAATGGATGGACGTACAAGCGGCCTTTCGAGTTTAGACGCTTCTGTGCCGCACGGTATCCGACGTTGGTCTAGACGGATTGGCCACAGGCACTTGCCCCGCCTGTAAGCACCTCTATTCAACTGCGCTAATTAGTGTGGGCAACTGCCTACGGCAACTTTACCGGACAGCTCACCCGCCAACTTAATAGCAAAGTCGCTCGCGCGCCTATTCAGGCGTTAATCAACACGTACCAAATGCCGTTGATTACTCGCCAACTGAGTTTTTTCATCTCTATAAGCCACAAATATACAAGACGAAACCCACGCTCCTGCGCGATGCATATTCTATTTAAGTCCTCCCTTCAGATTGAAAATCGCCGCTCATTTCAATGCATCAATCTGATCAAAAACTTTCCCCATGAAGCCAAGATCCAAACTCTGCGTATCTGATCAAAGCCACTCCCCCCGCCCCCACTCCGGCACATTAAATAAATGGCTCTGTATAGGCCTGATCAGCCAACTACTAAGCACGGCCTTATATGCAGCTGATTTTCCGCAACCGGTAACTCCGGTCGACAGGGAACTCGACTTACAGAACAAACTGCGCCAGCAGGAAGAAATAAACCGAAAGCTGGATAAAAACCGCCGCGGCTCGGTATTGCAACAATTACCCGAACCCGTGGTGCCGCCTGAGCCATTCCCCGCCGATAGCGGGCCTAAGTTTCTGATCCACACCATAACCATCGATACCGGGGAGTTCTCCGCCCTGGCCGTGGATGTCAGTGACATATTGCCGCGCTATCAGGAGCGTGAACTGGGCAATATCGAACTGTTTGCGCTGATTCGTGATGTAACCAACCGCTATGCGGAGCAAGGTTACGCCACCACCACCATTGGCCTGATACCGAAAAACATCAAACAGGGCACCGTTGCCCTGCAGGTCAATTGGGGCTGTGTGGATGGCTGGCTGATCAATGGCCAGCCGCCGCAAGGTATCCAGGAACAACTGATTACCGCCACGGCAATGCCCGGCGTGGTTGGCAAGCCGCTGAATATCCACCAGGTCGACCAGATGGTGGAAAACCTCAACAACGCGGCGAAAACGGCACGCGTCGATATCCAGCCGTCCCCCCGCGTGGGTTACTCCTATTTGAATCTGATCACCGAAGGCAAAGGCCTGCCAACGGTGAGCTTGCGTGGCGACAACTCCGGGCTGGGCAGCCCGAGCAACGGCCGCTACCGCTATACGGTCGCCACCAGCCTCAGCGATCTGCTGCTGGGTAATGACACCCTGGGCCTGAACCTGAGCTCGCGGCGCTACCTGGTGGTTGAAGACAATTCCGAATACACCGCCGGTGCCAGCTACAGCGTGCCGTTCGGTTACTCAAAAGTCGATCTGCGCTTCAACCACTCGCAGTACGAGAAACTGTTGCCGGGCGGCAGTTACGGCAGTTACAGCAGCAGCGGCAACTCGCAAACCTATTCCAGCAAGTTCACCCAGGTACTGACCCGGGAGAAAACCCAAAAGCTCTCGGCCTCGGTTGAGTTGGTACATAAAAGAAACGTCAACCATCTAGAGACAACCCGCCTGCGCACCAGCAGCGTGCCGTACAGCAGCCTGGCGTTTGGCCTGGAACATGTCACCCAGTTTCTCGGTGGCTCGTTGTACTCCGATATCACCTATAGCAAAGGTCTCTCGGCATGGGGTTCAGCCCAGTCGGCCTATGAAGGCAAAGAAGCGCCCAAGACCGGGGATCGTCAATCCAAGAACTTTCAAAAGATTGCCTTCAATAGTGCCTGGTCACGCCCGTTCAATTGGTTGGAACATGACTTCAACTTCTCCTCGCGGCTTGGCGGCCAATATTCCAAAGACAATCTGCTGACCGCAGAGAAAATCGGCCTCGGCGATGAATTCACCGTACGTGGTTTTCGTGGCCCACCGCTGTGGGGCGATCAGGGTATTTATCTTTCCAATACCGTCACCCTGCCACTCAACTTGCTCGGCGGCACAGTATCGCCATTAATCGGCCTGGACTCCGGTTATGCCCGCGATATTACCTATCAACAAAACAGCGGCGGAATTACCGGCCTTGCCATTGGTGCCAGCGCAAGTTGGCGTTATGGCGGTGCGTCGTTAACGCTCGGCGTACCACTTGCCATGGATGAAGCAATAAAGGACAGCACGGATGCGTCAGTTCTTTACCTGAGTACTTATCTGACTTTCTAGTGCGTTTCTTTATTTCCCACTCCTGGCTCTTTAATAATGAACAAACATTCTTTTCGTCTGATATTCAGTAAAACCCTCGGTTGTCTTATTCCTGTCGCCGAAACAACCCACTCACAACACAAACCTGGACAAACCCGGGGCCCCTCCAGGTCGGCTCCGCGCAGGGCAACACTGGTTTTAAAAAGCCTGCCGATGGCCTTGTTGGCCTTACTACCGCATGCCTTCGCCCAGGTCGTCGTCGAGCCTGGCCAATCCACCACCATTAGCCAGTCCGGCAATTCGGTGCCGGTGGTGGAAATCGCCAACCCCAATAGCAAAGGTCTGTCGCGTAACCGCTTTACCGAATTCAACGTCGATCAGCCCGGCCTGATCTTCAACAACAGCCTGCGCGACGGCGTCAGTCAGATTGGCGAGCAGGTGATGCATAACCCCAACCTGAGCAGCGAAGCCAAGGCCATCCTCGCCGAGGTCACCGGCAACAATCCCAGCACCATCGCCGGCACGCTGGAGGTGTTCGGCGGCCGGGCCGATATCCTTATCGCCAAGGCGATATCGAGCTGAACGGTGTCAACCTGCAGGGCGGCAAGGTGGCGCTGGACTCGGCCGGCAAAATCATTCAGCGCGCCGCGCAAGCCACCAGCAGTTCCAGCTCCAGCAGCGATACCCACCGTGCCGGTATTACCGGTGCCGCCAGCGTCGGCCCCATGGGCGCAGGTATGGGTGCCTCCGTGGGTGCCGACGGTAGCTACGACCGCACCAAATCCAGCGCCACCACCTACAGCAATGGCTTGATCAGTGGTGCCGAGGTCAGCATCAAGGCCAAGGGTGATCACAATATGGAAGGGGCCAATATCAGCGCCGGCCACCTTGATTACGATATTGGCGGTACGCAGAACATCACCAGCAAGCAAAACACCTCGACCATGGAACATGAGCGCGGCAACTGGAGCGCCTCGGCCGGGGTGGCCATCGCTACCACCGGCGGCGTGGTACCGGTTGCCAGTGCCTCCGCCTCGGGCGGCAAGGATTACGACAACAGCAAGCTCACCGGAAAGCAGGCCGGGATAGACGCCGGCTCGATGAACTTCCATGTGGCAGGCGACCAGAACCTGACCGGCGCACATATCGTTTCCACCTCCGGCCAAGGCTCGTACAAGGTGGACGGCAAGACCACCGCCAGCAACCTTGAAGACTCCCGCGACAAAGATGGCGGCTACGGCGGCGGCGGTGGCGGCATGAGCAAATCCGGCATCCCCAGCGTAGTGGTCGAAGCCGGGCGCGTGGATCAAGTGAAGTACAACGCCACACAAAAAAGCACCGTCGATATCGGCAACATGACAATGAATGTGGCGGGCGGCGTCAGCGGCGACCTGAACCGTGACGCCAGCAAACAAGTCGCGGTAAGCAAAGACGAGAAAATTGCCGGCACCGATATCCGTATCGAAATCTCCGCGCCCTCGGTCGCCAAGAAAAGCAAAAAAGGCACTGACGGCGCTGCTGATATCGACGGAGCAACACCGTCACGGCCACGTACACCTGATGCGGATTACTCGGATTCAGGCAGCACCCGTTCCCGTGGCTACGAGACGCAGGAACGCACCATGGACCTCGGTTCGGAAAGCTCCGGTTCCACCCGCTCCCGCGGTTCCGAAACACAGGAACGCACCATGGACCTTAGCTCGGAAAGCTCCGGCTCTACCCGCTCCCGTGGTTCCGAAACACAGGAACGCACCATGGACCTCAGCTCGGAAAGCTCAGGCGGCACCGAAAGAGAGGATATATCTACACGCTTCGGACCAGGAGCCTCTGACCCTATCCCAACCCGCTCGCCGGGCTCCAATAGAGAGGAGATCTCTACTCGCTTCGGACCGGGAAACTCTGACCCTATCCCAACCCGCT